>CAYOXF010000054.1:0-124789 GCA_964407845.1 uncultured Acidobacteriaceae bacterium
ATCTGCCGCCCTTGCGCGAGCGCAAAGAAGATATTCCGCTTCTCGTCGAACGCTTCTTGGGGGAATTCTGTCGTGAAAATGCCAAGCCGCCGCGCACCTTCACGCACGCAGCCATGAAGCTGTTGATGGATTACGACTGGCCGGGAAACATCCGTGAGTTGGAAAACGCGGTCGAACGCGCCGTCGTGCTTTCAACGCACGAAGCGATGGATGCCGATTTGCTGCCCGAGGGCGTGGGCACGCGCGAAATCGTGAAGGGCGTGCATCTCCAGCTGGCTGAATTCCTGCCGCCCCTGCCAGGAGAAGCCGGTCGGGGTACCTCCCCGCCTCCTTCGCTATTCGAAATTCTTGAGGAAGTGGAGCGGCGAATTATTGTAGACATGCTCGAGCGTACACACTGGAACCAAACGGAAGCCGCCGAGCGCTTTCAAATTCCGCTCTCGACCCTCAATCAGAAGATTAAGCGCCTCGGCATTGAGACCCGCCGCCGGCCCACCTCGACCCGAGGAGCGGCCTTCGGCTACAACGAAGGTCCCGCGGAATTCTCCGCCGGCAAATAGCTACGTCTTGCTTCCCCCGTTGGATTGGCCGAGTGCCCCTGTTCGAATGGCCGCCGTTTCATTCGATACAGGGCGCGGTCTGCCGCCTCCAGCAGTTCGTCTCGCGTTCCTCCGTCTCGCGGATAGACTGCAGCCCCGAAGCTTACGGAAATCGCGGGTTATTGGACGCTATAGTCTCAGAGGGACGCCCGCTCGAAATCGAAGGCGAAACGCCTAAGAGTCAATCAGAGAGGCTTGATGTCAGCGGCACCTTTGCTTTTTATTCCGCGATCGTGGTTTTTCAGAAGGTTCAGGAAACGAGCGGCTGCCCTGCGATCTTTTCGAGGATTCGATACGGTGCCTCGTCCGGCAAAACCAGAGCTTCCGGAGGCACGAGAAAGGTCTGCTCGAGTGCATATTGACCGGACATCACGGCGTGGGCCACTCCATCGGTCAGGACCAGCCACGTGGCAAGCGGTGGAAATTCCAGGCGGATCTTTCGACACTCCTTCTGAAAATCCGCGTTTTCCTTCAGGTAATCATGGAAGCCCAGCATGAACATGTCGTAAGGCGTCCGTCCCATACCGCGAAAGCCCAGTTTCCCGCCCAAATCCTGAACCGTCCGACTCACCCAGGATTCTTCGGCAAACCGTCGCAAGCCGGCCAGCTCGGCGTACCGTTGAGCCAGCGTTTCAAAGGGTTCCGTTGTGTGCCACACGCGCGGTTTTGTCGGATTCAAATTGGTAAAGACTCGCAAAATGCGGCCGCCGTGCGTGGGCCGGCTGGGAAAGGCGTCCACGTGCAGCAGATCGTTGCGCTTGTGCAGCGGCAAGCCACGCCGCTCTTCGGCAAATGGACGGAAGCTTGCAAAATCAATCGTACATTTCCCTCGATACGGCTGAAGAAGCTTTCCAACGAAATCAATCACCGCCGCCGAATAGTTCCGGAAGATCAAGCGGAGACGTTCTATCGTCTCCGCGTTTGCGGAAACACCCTTCAGCACGTCCTCCGTCGGCCGGTAGGAAACATTCTTGTGCAAGCGGAGCTCGGACCACTCTTGCGCGAGCAAGAATTCCTGATCTTCTCGAGGCAGAGCAAAGGGCATCTCCGTAAACAACAGGATCTGCCCACTCTCGAGAGATTCGCAACAGCTGCGGGATCGCGCACCGCTCTGCTGGGGATTCACCCAGCCCGCGTCCTTGCGGTAATCCTCAACTAAGATCCAGGGCAGGTTCACGCCCTTCCTCGTTGTACATCGACTCTGGTCATGATCTGCTGGCTGGAGGGCTGTATCCCGGTGGGAGCAGCGCCGTTGAGATATCCGCACGCGAAAGGTCTGCGCCATCGAGCTTGGCCTCCCGCAGGATGGCGGTTTTCAAACTCGCGCCTTCAAAATCAGCGCCGTTCAGAAGTGCGTCGCGGAAGTTGGTGGCTCCGAAGTCGGCGCGTCGCAGAATCGCCTGTTGCAAATCGGCGCGGAAGAGCTCAGCCCCGCCCACTTGCGCCTCCGTCAAATCCGCGCTTTTCAGATGTGCCTCGGTCAGATCGGCTTTCCGTAAATCTGCGCCCCGCAGAGAGGCCTGGGTCAAATCCGCCGAGCTCAGTTTTGCCTCTCGCAAATTCGCGCGCTCGAGATTCGCACCTCGCAGATCGGCGTACGTCAGGCTCGCGCGCTCGAGATTCGCGCGCGAAAGATCCGCCCCGGCGAGATCGGCGCGAACACCGGCCTGATCACCGCGAACAAACCCGGTATGGCTTCGGAGGATCTCCGATACCCTCCGGCCATTGTGGCGGATGCGGTTGGGCGACCGCAGCCCTCCTCCTTTGAGTGCACTCAAAATACCCATGAAGCGTTCCTCACAGCTATCTGGCTTGTTCGGATTCTACTAGAAATCGGCTGGCACGCTGGAACCATTCTCTGTGAATACTCACTTCCGTGGTAACGTAGAAGATGACCTCCGGCTTTGAAAATGCGCGTGAGCGTTTTCCTCTGCTGCCACTTTGAGGTCGAGTTCGTCATGCGTGCGTGCCACCGGGTTTTGCCGATCTTCCTTCTGATTCCGGTATTTTGCGCAGGTCTCATCCCACGCCTCGCTGCGCAAGGCAACTCGACTCCCACCGACGAAATGGTCGCGAATTTAGCCGCAGGCCGTGTGGTCGTGGCCGTCGTCAAAAACGCCATCCTCGTGGCCACCGTCGAAAATCCCATCGAGGTCGAAACGCGTCCTCCGACGCCGGTCGAGCTCGCCAGCGCTCGGCTGGGAATCCTCCTCGGCCCTGTCTTTTGGTGGTCGCCTACGTCAAAGGTTGCCCTTGCCAGTCTCGACCAAGAACTCCCTCGATTGCACAGCCACCTCATCACCGCGGTCCCCCATCTTCAGGCCGAACAAGGCGGTGAAGAGGCGACCGATATGGAAAGCATCGGTCAGGGCCTGCTCGAGCGGCTCAGTGATGTTGCCCAGAACTTGCACGGCAAGATGGATACGGCGGCAAACGAGCCTCTACTCCAGTTGGTCGTTGCCGACTATCTTCCCGGCTACGGCCCAGAGGTCTGGCAGCTCGACTACAGAATGAAACAACAAGAAGAGCAGTCCGGCTATTGGACAACCCGTGTTCTTCGGCCGGCCTATCTTCAGTTTTGGCCGCCGGAAAAGGGCCATCCGCACACGCTGGTCGAATTCGCATACCCGCCAGACCACGCGCCAGAACCGTTGCTCGATCTGCTGCGGCAGAAAGATCCGCGCCTCACGAAAGTTCTCAGTTCTGACCCGAAGATGGCCCAGGTCGCGAGTCAGCTCCTAGACGGTGAAAGCAACAGGATCTCGGCCGCCGATGCCACCCAGTTCCTCAGAGCCGCTCTCGATGCGACGGCACCGCCGAGCGCTCGTGAAACCATGGCCATCATCACCGAGGAGAAGGGTTGCGACTGGATTCTCGCGCCGCCGGCCGAACCGAAGTCGAGCTTCGAGCAAGCAAGCGACCGCCCTGCCGATGCTCCGAGCCTCCTCAAAGGCGGGCCTTGAGACTTCCGGATAAGACAAGGGAGGCTCGGTCAGAGCTCTTCGGAAATCTGCTTCTGCAGGCGCGTGTTCTTCTCGCCGACTGACCGCACCATCTCTTCTTTGTGCGCCACAAGCTTGCGCGCGATCTCTTTGTCTGACAAGGCGATAATCTCTGCCGCAAAAATTGCCGCGTTCACAGCGCCGGCCTTGTCGATCGCCATCGTCGCCACCGGAATTCCCCCTGGCATCTGCACTGTCGCCAGCAGGGCGTCAAGACCGCTCAGCGGACTCGTCCCGAGCGGTACACCGATCACAGGCAACAAGGTGCTTGCCGCCATTACTCCCGCCAGATGCGCCGCCGCTCCCGCCGCGGCAATCACAACCTTCAACCCACGCTCGGCAGCCGTCGTCGCATATTCGTGAGCTCGTGCCGGCGTTCGGTGAGCCGAAAGGACCTCCATCTCATACGCGATACCGAATTTCTTCAGTGTCTTCCCGGCCTCGCTCATCACGGGGAAATCGGAATCCGAGCCAATTACAATCCCCACGAGGGGCCGCTGTTTGCCCGAAGTCGTCACCTGAGTCTCCTCACCTTAAGAAAGGCACGACCGACCTTCAGTTCTTTCCCGTCTCCGCTATCTTGCCCTTGGCGGCCTCCCTCGCGCGCCCGTCCTGGAGGCCGATGTCGCTGCGAAAATGTGAACCCTCAATCTTGATCCGTCCGACTGCGTCATAGGCCGCTTTCCGCGCACCCGCGATGTCCGTGCCTAAAGCGCTTACGATCAGCACCCTTCCGCCGCTCGTTCGAAAGACGCCGCCGCTTTGTCGCGTGCCGGCGTGGAACACAACGACGCCCGGGACCTGTGCCGCTTCCTTGAGCCCATCGATCCGGATGCCCGTTTCAGGATCGCCCGGATAGCCCTTCGAGGCAATCACCACGCACACACTCGCACCCGCCACCCATTTCGTTTCGAGATTTCCGAGATTGTCGGCTGCAGCCCTTAGACAAGCCTGCGCGAAATCGAAATCTGCGCGCAGCAGGGTCGCCTCGGTTTCCGGATCTCCAAGACGGCAGTTGTATTCAAGGACTTGGGGTCCATCCGAGGTCAGCATCAGCCCCAAATAGAGGAATCCTCGGTACGGCAGCCCCTCGCGCTTGAGCCCACTCAGGGTTGGCCGCACTACATTCTGAATGATTTCTCTTTCGAGCTCGCCCGGCAAAATCTCATCGGTTGAATACACGCCCATCCCACCTGTGTTCGGCCCCTGGTCGTTGTCAAATGCGCGCTTGTAGTCTCGCGCCGGCGCCATGCGGATAAAATCCTCGCCGTCGGTCAAAATAATGTACGAGAGTTCCTCGCCCCGGAGTCCTTCTTCAAACAGGACCCGCATCCCCGCATCACCAAACTCGCGTTTTTCCATCACGCGCACGATGAAATCAACAGCCTCGTCGGCAGACGATGTCACCAGCACGCCCTTGCCCGCACACAAGCCGTCGGCCTTGATCACCAGGGGCCAGTTCACTGACTTGAGTGAAGCGCGCGCTGCTTGCGAATCCTCATAGATTCCGTACACACGAGCCGTCGGAATCGAGTGCCGCTCAAGAAACCGCTTAGCGAAAATCTTGCTGCCCTCAAGCCGCGCCGCCATCGCTCCCGGCCCCAACAACCTCAGGCCGCGAGCCCGAAACTCATCGCCGATTCCTAGGACCAGCGGCGCCTCCGGACCCACGATCGTCAACTCAGCTCCCAATCTTTCGGCCAAATCTGCCGCCGCTTTCACATCTTTCGCGTCGAGCGGCACACAATCGGCGACTCGAGCCATGCCGTCGTTCCCAGGCGCGCACCATATTTTTTCAACCGAAGGGCTCTGCTGAAGCTTCCACACCATCGCATGTTCGCGTCCCCCGCCGCCAATGACGAGTATCTTCATCGGTCGCTCGCCCAAAAGAACCACAAACGATACGGCTCCGTCTCGGGGCTGTCAACCTGACTTGACCGCATAGATGCTGACCCGTTTCGAATTCAGAGGGGTGAGGAGAGGGGTGCTAGGTTTCGGACGAGACATACCTCTCGGTTCCGATCCTAGGGGACCGTGGGGAGAGGTTCAGCAAGCCTTCTGGCGGTCGAACCGCCTTTAGACGCTTTTCGGCCCCGCGACAGCCGACGCAGCTCGCGCGACGACGTTCCTTTCGGCTTCTTCAGCTGGGCCCTTTTCGATTTCGAGTGAGCCTTTGAAGTCCGCGCCGTCTTCAATCGTGATCTGTGGCGCTGCCAAACTTCCAATCGCAGCACCGTCCTTCTTGATCTCGATCCGTCTCTTAGCCCTCACGTTGCCCTTCAAGTAGCCGTACACCACCACGTCGCGGGCGTGGATGTCAGCCATTAGCTTCGCTGTCGGTGCGATCGTCACCTTGCGCTCATCCAGCTCGATCAGTCCTTCAACCGAGCCTTCGATCAGAAGATCTTCGGTGGCGGTGATGTCGCCTTTGACATGCAGGCTGGACGGCAGGCACCCTGTCGGGCGGGCTGCGGCCGTGTCTACTGGAAAGTCCGTGACTTTCTTGTTCTTATTCCACATAAGTCCCTCCGAAAGCAGCTACCCCGACCTCGCGACCGGGGGTGTGTCAAAATCGATCCCTCTTTCACTTCGTCTCATGCCGTCCGGTGCCCGTTGCCATTAGAGGACCCGTGCTCTGTCCGAGGCAAAATCTGAAGATCCCTGGACCGCATCTCACGCAACCGAGCAACCCAGCTTTCTTCTAATTTCATCCGGAGGCTCTCAGCCAGCTCCTCGGAGGGTTTTAAGAAATGCTCTCTCCTGGAATCGCTCTCCACAATCCGAAGGATTTTCTTCTGAAGCTCCGTAAACACTGTTTTCACTTCCGCCGACCCATCCACAGTTTCAAAATGAAATTCCACGCTGAGCCGCTCGAATTCCGCCAGCAGGGCCGTCTGATAGCTCCGAAAGTTCTCATACATATCTTGTCCTGGGAAAACATCCATCCCCGATTCCCAATAGTCGAATCCGCGCGAAAAAATCACACGCGGAATCAGCTCATCCACGCCGATCCGCAAATAGATCACCGCGTCAGGCACTAGCGCCATGCTGTAAATGCTGCGGATCCAGGCTGGATCCATGCCGCGAACAATTGCTCTCGCCATCAGTGAGTAAACGTAGCGGTCGGTGAGCACGACAAATCCGGCGCGAAGCGCTGGTACGATTTCGTTTTCCAGCCGATCGACAAAATCGGTGGCATAGAAAAGACTTTGCGTGACCCGCCCCAGATTATTGCCTTCTTTGGCCCGACGAATTCCTTCCCCCGCAAGCGGAGAACGCGTCATGCCGGACTCGAGCACGGCATGTCCTCGCTCTTCCAGCCACCCCTTCAGCAGATTGATCTGCGTGGTGCGTCCTGCGCCGTCGGTTCCCTCGACAACGATCAGCTTGCCGGAGAGATCGGTCAGCTTCATGCCTGGCAGTATTTTCCCGTATGTCTGTCTCATGGTCTCACCCTCAGTTCGTTCGCTCGATCCAGATGGATCTTGGCGATTTGCCGCACCTGCGCCTGCTGAACCTCGACCGGCAGCGTCGCATCAATGACCGTCAGTCCAAATTCCGGAATCATTCGCTCGTATTCCTGAAGGATTCTGCCCTGGAACAGGCGGAAGCTTTCGGTCGAATCGTCGCTCAACCCCAGATCGAGCCCTGCTTCGTAGAATTTGAATCCGTCGCGCGCCGTCACGAGCCGCCCGATGGCCGTTTCCAGCGGAACACGAAAATAAAATGCCACCGTCGGCGTCATAGCAAATCCGTACAGCTCGCGGAGCCATTGTCTGTCCATGCCACGGGCCACGTCCCGCGCAAAGGCCGTGTAGATGTAGCGGTCGCATAGCACGACGGCCCCCGCCTTGAGAAGCGGTAGGATGCTTCGCTCGATGCGGTCAGCGAAATCCGTGGCGTGAATCAGGGAAAAGGTAGCGGGCGTCAGCATCTTCTTTTTCTTGCCCAGCTTCGTCGTGTCTTTCACCAGAGGCGAAGAGTTCCATGTGCTGAACACCACGCCGTAACCCTTCGACTCAAGCCATTTGTGCAGCAGGCTCAACTGCGTGGATTTGCCCGAACCGTCGATTCCCTCTACCACGAACAGTTTGCCTGGAAACACCTGGCTGCCATTTTGTGGGAATCTCTCGGCGGCTTGTGGAGCAGGCTCGAAAACTTCGAACGGACCGATGCGCACGTTGGTACCGATGTTCATGGCTCTTGCTATTCTTGCCTCCATCCCGCCAAAGGGCTCTAGGCAGAATTGTTCCGCGGTTTCAGTCAAGGCGTGCGGAGTTCTTCTTGTTCTTCGGGGTTTCTGGCGTGAGAACGGAGTCCCGGCGGACGCACGTTACTATGCACGAAACAAGAAGTTTTTGCAGCAGAAATCTCGGCCTTGTGCAACAAAACGAATACGCCTTGGCCTAACGTGCCCCGCTCCTTGTTCTCCACGCCTAAACATGATTTGATCGGGCGTCATGCCCTGGGACTTCGCACTGATCCTCACCTTTCTTGCCACCGCCGTTCCCCTCGTCGGGCGCCGACGCATTCGCGAACTCATGCGCGTGCCGCAAACAACGAAAGCCAACCGTCTCGCCCTGTACCGTTCCACCGCCGCCTTCCAGTGGCTCGCCGCGGCTGTCATCTTCTGGCGCACCGTAGCCCATCGCGTCGAAGCTTCCCGTCTGGGCTTGGCCATCCCAAACGCTCCTTTCGTCGCTACGACCTCCCTTCTGCTTTCGGCGCTTGTTCTGGCCAACCAACTCCTAAGTCTTCGCCGCCTTGCGCGGGAGCCCGCCGAAAGCCGTTCGATTCTCCCGCACCTTGCGCGTAAGGTATTTCCACAGGACCACCAGGAACGCTTGGCCTTCCTCGGAGTTGTTTTCGCCGTTTCCATCTGCGAGGAGTTCATTTTTCGGGGTTTTGCCCAGCAGGTCTTTCAAAGCACGTGGCACGAGAGCGTGCTGGTTGGGATTGTAGGCTCTGCATTACTATTCGCCGTGGCACATTTATATCAAGGCCGACAGGGTTTAATTGCTACATTCATAGTAGGAGTGCTGTTTGCGTCGATCCGAAGCTGGACAGGCAGCCTCGTAGCGCCAATGGCGGCACATTTTACGGCTGATTTGACGGCGGGTCTGCTTGGTCCTTCTCGTATTGGGGGAGTCGGCTCGAGCGACTCGAGCCTCGCGAAACCATAACCTTAGAGCTATAGATTGGTCTCCGACTCTGAAATCAACACGGGACTTGCCCCGTTCGGGTTCGTGGCGGACGATCGGTTGTGTCGCCGGATCCGGGACTACATTTCACTGCTTCTCCTTTGGAATCAAAAGATCTCGCTTACCGCCGTGGTCGAGCCGCAAGAAATCATCCAGTTCCATTTTGGCGAGAGCCTCTTTGCGGTAAACAATGTTCCTATCGAAAATGGTCGGCTCGCCGACGTTGGTTCTGGAGCCGGTTTCCCTGGAATTCCTATCGCGATGGCAGTTTCCAGCCTCGAGGTTACCTTGATCGAGGCAAATCATAAGAAGTCTGCCTTTCTCTCTGAGGCCGTCCGGAGACTGGATCTAGGAAACGCCGCAGTCGTGAGGTCCCGGATGAGCGATGTTGCCAGGGGGCTCGAGGGTTTCGATTTCATTACAGCCCGTGCCCTAGGGCTCCATAACGAACTGATCGAGTGGTCTCATCGGTTTCTCACACCTTCGGGCAAACTGGTTCTGTGGTTGGGTGAGGAGGATGCCATTTTGATTACGAACAATGATCGCTGGGAGTGGCAAAGCCCGATTCGGATACCAGTCTCGCGAAAAAGAGTGCTGCTCATAGGCTCACCGAAGTGGACGCCTTGAAATGTTCCACGTGGAACGCTTCGATCGGCTAAAATCAAAATGTTCCACGTGAAACATATTGCATTGCGTGAGAGCGCTCTGCTACATTCCCTTTTTCACTGGGGGAAGTTTTCTTGGCAAGAATCATTGCCATCGCCAACCAAAAGGGCGGTGTCGGGAAGACCACGACGGCAGTCAACCTCGGAGCCTCCCTCGCAGCCTCGGAAAAAAGCACCCTGCTTATCGATTCGGATCCACAAGCCAACGCCACTAGCGCCCTAGGCTTTCAAAAGGATCCGGCTCGCAGGACTCTTTATCAGGCTCTGATTCTCGGAGAGCCCATCGAGAGAATAACAATAGATGCGAAGATGGATCGGCTCGATCTGGTTCCGTCCGACAAGAACCTGGTCGGGGCGGCTGTTGAGCTGGTTTCGATGGAGAATCGGGAGTATCGCCTCAAAGAGGTGATTGCCAACACCCGCGAGAAGTACGAGTACGTGCTAATCGACTGCCCGCCATCTCTCGACCTCCTGACGGTCAACGCCCTGGCAGCGAGCGATTCGGTCCTAGTCCCGATTCAGTGCGAATATTTGGCCTTGGAAGGAGTCTCGGAACTTCTCGACACCCTGATGCGTCTCAGGCGGACGATCAATCCTTCCCTCGCGATTGAGGGGATCCTCCTGACGATGTACGACGACCGCACAACGCTTTCAAAGCAGGTCGCTGCCGACCTTAGGAGCTTTTTTGGATCCCAGGTTTTTGAGAGCGTAATCCCGAGAAATGTGCGCCTTGCTGAAGCGCCAAGCCATGGTATGCCCGTGCTTTTCTACGACATTCATAGTAGAGGAGCAGAGAGCTATATTCAACTTGCTAAGGAGGTTATCGCAAATGCCCAGAAACGCCTTGGGCAGGGGATTGAGCGCGCTGATCAGGGAGCCGGAGCTGCAGCCAGTGCCGCCGCAGGGGTCGGCACAAGCTCAGGCCCCACCGCGGTCGGCGGTCCGACAGGAAACGGTAGCAACGGCGGGAGCAGCAGTAGCGCAGGCATCGAGCCCAACTGAAGGGCTCCTTCAGGTCGATATCGACCTGATCGACCCCAGCCCTTTTCAGCCGAGGAGCCGTTTTCGGGAAGAGGCGCTCGAGGAGCTGGCGCGGTCGATCCGGGTAAGCGGAATCGTGCAGCCCCTGGTGGCTAGGGCGGTTGGCCATCGCTACCAGTTGATTGCCGGAGAACGCCGCTGGCGTGCGGCGCAGCGGGCCGCGATTGGGCGCGTCCCTGTGGTCGTTCGGGATGTTCCGGATGAGATGGCGCTCGAGATGACCCTGGTTGAAAATCTCCAGCGCGAGGACCTCAATCCGATCGAGCAGGCGCGGGCGTTTGAGCGGCTGACCGACGAATTCCATTTGACGCAAGAGCAAGTAGCCGAGCGCACGGGGAAGGACCGCGCGACGATTGCCAACTCGGTTCGCCTACTGCGCCTTGAGCAGCCGATTCAAGTTCTGCTCGAGGAGGGTCGGCTCTCGGCCGGACACGGCCGCGCGCTTCTTGCCGTCGCGGACTCCAAGGACAGGCTCGAACTGGCGCGCCGGATCGCGCGGGGAGGCATGACGGTCCGGCAAGTGGAGCGCTATGCCGCTCGGGCCGCGCGCGCCAAGCCAGAGACGCCCCCCGCCGCAGCCGACCCCAACACAAAATGGGCTATCGAAGAGCTGGAGCGAAAATTCGGCACGAAAATAGCGATTCATCCGTTGCGGCCGGGTCGTCCGGGCCAGTTAGTATTTGAATACTACGATGCGCGCGACCTCACCCGCCTCTACGACCAACTGATGAGAGAATAAGGCCTATGGCATGGGGTTGGTTCGATCGCAAACGGCAAGACTCAACCGAGTGGGCGGGTTTCCTCGAGCGCGGCGTAAAGATCGAGGGCAAGCTCCAGGCGAGCGGCACGTTTCGCATCGACTCGACCATGAAGGGAAACCTCATCTCGGAGGACACCTTGGTTCTGGGGGAGCACGCCTCGATCGAAGGTGAGATTCATGGAAACCGGATCGTCATCGCCGGCCGCTTTGATGGACTCATTCACGCGAAGTCCCGCGTCGAAATTCAGCCCAGCGCGATCGTGACCGGTGAGATTCACTGCCCGTGCGTGGTGATTGAAGCAGGCGCGATCTTCGACGGCCACTGTCACATGCCTGCGCCCGCCGAAACCGGGAAGGCCGTCACTATTCCCATTCGCTCCGTGTCTGGCGCATCTCAGAGCTGAATCCCGCCCGCACAGCAAGAGGGTCTTCGCGCTAGGCGACGACCAAGCGAAGGAATTTTTTCTTGCCTGCCCGGACAAGATACTCACCAGGCTTTGACAGATCGATTTCGCGCTTTACGTCGTCCACCCGAACGCCGTCGATCTCAACGCCGCCTTGTTTAATCAAGCGCTCCGCCTCGCTTCGTGAAGGCACGGCCTTTACGTCCACCAGAAGCAGTGATAATCGCTTGGGGCCGCTGCGGGCGAGGTCGAGCCGCGGGGCATCTACAGGTGCTTCTCGCCGGCTATAGATTCGCTTGAACTCCGCAGCCGCCTTCGTCGCAGCTTCTTCGCCGTGAAATCCGGCGACAATCGTATGCGCCAGCTGCCCTTTCGCCGTCATCGGATGAAGGACGCCCGTGCGGACCTCTTCGCGCAGGCGAGTGATGGTGGGCCAGGCGAAATCAGTGAGCAACTCGTAGTAGGACCACATCAGTTCGTCGGAAACCGACATCAGCTTGCCGAACATCTCGCCCGGCGACTCATTGATGCCGACATAATTGCCCAGGCTCTTCGACATTTTCCGTTCGCCATCGAGCCCCACAAGGATCGGCATCGTCAGGACGGCCTCGGAAGCAAGGCCATATTCCCTCTGGATATCGCGATGCACGAGCAGATTGAACTTCTGCTCTGTGGCTCCCAGTTCCACATCGGCCTCTAACATCACCGCGTCGTATGCCGTGAGCAGCGGGTAGAGCAGCTCATGAACGGAGATCGGCTGGTTGTTATTGAGCCGCGAACGGAAGTCCTCGCGCTCGAGCATCCGCGCCAGGCGATAGTGCCCGCACAATCGAACCACATCGTAGCTGGCCATTTTCCCCAGCCACTCGCTGTTGTAGCGGACTTCGGTTTTCGCGCGATCGAGGATCTTGTACACCTGTTCGAGGTAGGTCTTGGCATTGGCGTCCACTTGTTCTCGCGACAGCGGCGGACGCGTCTCCAGTTGCCCAGTGGGATCGCCGATCATCGCGGAAAAATCGCCGATCAGAAAGATCGCGGTGTGGCCCATATCTTGAAAATGCTTCAGCTTGCGCAGAACGACCGTATGGCCGAGATGAAGATCCGGCGCCGTGGGATCAACGCCGAGATAGACGCGCAGAGGCCTTTCTGTCTTGCTAGACTGTTCGAGCTTGGCCTTCAGCTCGCCTTCGCGGATGATTTCCGTGCTACCTTTCTTTAGATAGGAGAACTGCTCGTCGACCGGTTTGAATTTTGCCACCACTATTTTTTCACCCCTTCGGCGGGCATGATCCGTACACGACGGCCATCGATTCGCACGCGACCTTCGAGAACCAGACGCACGGCTTCGCTGTAGATGCGATGCTCCTCTCCGAGAATACGCGCCGCCAGCGTTTCCGGCGTGTCGTTGTCTTCAATGGGAACAACGGCTTGCAGAAGGATCGGGCCCGCGTCCAGGTTTTCATCAACGAAATGCACCGTGCAGCCGGAGAATTTCACGCCGTGTTCCAAGGCCTGGCGCTGGGATTCAAGTCCCGGAAAGGCGGGCAGTAGCGACGGATGAATATTCAGGATGCGTCCGGAAAAGGCATTCACAAAATAAGGGGAAAGCAGGCGCATGTAGCCGGCAAGACAGACGAGATCGACGTTTCTCTCCTGGAGGGCGGCGACAACCAACTTGTCGTACGCTGCGCGCTCCAACCCCTTGGACGGAATGGCTCGCTCTGGGATGCCACGGAGGCGAGCTATTTCGAGGCCCGGTGCATCTTCGCGATTGCTTACGACAATCGCGATCTCGGCGTTGGGAATGCGGCCTCGCGCCACGCCATCCGCAAGCGCTTGAAAATTCGAGCCGCGCCCAGAGATGAGGACGCCAATCCTTTTTTTCATGAGAGAGGGAAATTAACACAGTTCCCAAAGGGGGCAAAACGGCGGAAGCGTATACTGGGGCATGATCGCACAACTCCTCGCGACTTTTGCGGCAGCGGTCTTTTTCGGCGCGGCCGTTTACATCAACCTAGTGGAGCAGCCGGCGAGGCTTTCCCTGGGTGGACGGATGGCGGTTACTGAATGGAGACCCAGCTACAAACGCGGGACGCGACTGCAGGCGCCGCTGGCCTTGATCGGATCGGTCTCTGCGCTCCTGGCGTGGTCAACCGATCACGATCGGGCATGGATGATCGGTGGATTGCTATTCGTCTTGGTGATCCCCTTTACATTCATCGCGATCTTTCCGACCAATCAACGGCTCGAAAGCCAGAATCTCGACCTCTCCTCCGAAGAAGCCGTGCGCCTTTTGCGGCGCTGGGGCCGGCTTCACGCAGTTCGTAGCGTGCTCAGCGGAGTGGCCCTCCTCATCTTCCTGCTCACACTATCGGGAAGGATATGATACGAGCCTTTTCGACCAGCACGTGCCCGTCCTTGACACGCGACGGCTGAGGAGGCATCTTCTCCGGCACATTGGATCGAAGGGAGGGAACGCCATGGGTGAAAGATCACGTCCTCCGGTTGTGATGGCTCTTTTGGCGTGGATTGTGGTTGGGTGCTCGAATCAGCCGGTTCCGCCGCCCGATACGCGCGCCCAAGACGAAGCGGCGATTCGTGCTCTGGACATGAATTGGGCCCAATGGGCGATGGCCAAGGACCTTGACAAGTGCGTGTCGATTTATGAAAACGATGCCGTCGCGTTTGCGCCCGGCCTGCCGGCGGTCATAGGCAAAGACAATATCCGCAAGTTTCTTTCTGGACTGGTAACAGCCCAGGGACTCCAGTTGAATATTCACGTCGCAACTGTAGAGGTGGCACGCTCCCAAGACATCGCCATCGATCGTGGGAGTGTCGAAGCCACGATGAACGACAAAAAGGGCAAGCCGGTCACGAGCGCATCCCAATATGTTCTCGTGTGGAAGAAGCAGGCCGACGGTTCATGGAAAATCCTAGCGGACACCAGTGCGAGCGAGAAATGAACGCGTACAACCCGAGGCCGAACAGGGCAAGGCGAACCTGTCAAAGAGGCAGCCTACCTGAGTAGAGGACGGTGGGTTTGCCGCGCGCGGCGCGCTCGATGCGCCCGATCAAAAAGAATTTCTCGCGGCGGCGTTTCAGCTCCGATTCGACCCGCGAAATATCCCGCGCGGGAACCACGAGAATCATGCCCACACCGAGGTTGAACGTTCGAAGGAGCTCATCGCGTTCGATCCGGCCCAGCTGCGCAAGGAAGCGGAAGATCGGCAGCACGGGCCAGGAGCCTAGCTCGACCACGGCGCGCACATTGCGCGGCAGCGCGCGTGGCAGGTTGCCTGTAATGCCACCGCCAGTGATGTGGGCCATCGAAGCAATCCATCCACGCGCCAGGACATTTTTCAGCAGTGGCCAATAGGAGCGGTGCGGCTTGAGCAGCTCGGCGCCGATCTTATTGCCGATCTCGGCAACGTAGCTATTGGGCCCCAGCTTGGCTACGCCGAAAAGGAGCTTGCGCGCCAGGGAATAGCCGTTCGTGTGCAGCCCGCTCGAAGCCAGCCCCAACAGCACGTCACCGGGACGTACGCGCCGCGGGTCCAGCATTCTCTTGCGCTCCACGGCGCCGACAATGAAGCCCGCAAGATCGTACTCGCCCGGCGCGTAGACATCGGGCATCTCCGCCGTCTCCCCTCCGATCAGCGAACATCCCGCCTGCTTGGCCGCTCGGCTCATCCCTTCGATCACCTGCTCGATGACGCGTGGATCGAGCTTGCCCATGGCGATGTAATCGAGGAAGAACATCGGCTCGGCGCCCTGGGTCAGAATGTCGTCGACACAGTGATTGAGGATATCGGCGCCTACGGTTGAATGGATGCCGGTGGCGAAGGCGATCTTGAGCTTCGTTCCGACGCCGTCACAGCTGGCGACGAGCACGGGATCACGCCAGCGCTTGCGGTCGAGTTGGAACAGTGAGCCGAAGCCACCGATGGGCGCGAGAACGCCGCGGCGAAACGTCTTACCCGCCATGGCGGCAATGCGCCGCTTGGCTTCCTCGGCAACGGATATGTCGACACCGGCGTCGGCATAGCGCATCGGAGCAGCTCGCTTCCTGAGAGACAGGGCCGACCCGTTGATTCTAGAACGTGTGGAACAGCCGGCGCCAGCGTATCTGGCTAGGGTGGACGAGGGCAAGCGCATAGGTCTCAAAACGCTCGACCGCAAATCCCGGGCCCCAGACCGATTCCGGCGCGTCGATGGACATATAGATGATGACGGGCGTGCCGATTACGTCATCCCGCGGCACGAATCCCCAGAAGCGACTGTCGTTGGAATTGTCGCGGTTATCACCCATCATGAAATATTCGCCGGCTGGAATGACCAGCTCACCGTTGACCGTGTGCTCTTTGAGCTCGGTGGCCCATTCCGGCCGGTCGTTCAGAGCCAATTCTGAAAATCGTGCTGGAAAATTCTCGACAGCCAAATCGGCAGAGCCGGCAGCATGGAGGGCGTAGGGCTCGCTGAGGGGCGCACCGTTGATGTAGACCTGACCGGCGACAATCTTCAGGTGATCGCCGGGAATTCCGACGCAGCGCTTGATGAAATCCGGATTGCCCTGGTCGTCCAGCGGCGCGCGGAACACAATGATCTGCTGCCGTTTGGGATTGCGCCAAAGCGGCATATGGATGTTGGTGAAGGGAATTCCCGCATCGTAGCCGATACGGCTCACGATCAGATGATCTCCGACCAGTACGGTGTTTTCCATCGAACCGCTGGGAATCACGCGTGCCTGTACGAGTGTCCCTTCAATCAGCATGAATGCGACGATCACCCAAAACCAGGAGACGACTTCGCGCCAGATGCGATCTTTGGTCGTCGGATGTGCGTCTTTGGCCTTGCCAATGGGCACGGCTTCTACGTCAGCCTTCACGATGAGCCTCCACTTCGAGTTGCACCAGCTCGGTCGGGTAACTGCCCGTATAACAAGAGGTGCAGAATTTCTGCTGGTTGTCCTCCACAGCCGTGCGGAGCGATTCGAGCGAAAGATAGCCCAGCGAATCCGCTCCCAGGAATGTACGAATTTCCTCAACCGAGTGCTGCGCCGCGATCAGTTCGTCGCGTCGTGGCGTATCGACGCCGTAATAGCAGGGCGAAATCGTCGGCGGGCAACTGATGCGCACGTGAATCTCCGCAGCCCCCGCCTCGCGCACCAGCCGAACGATCTTCCGGCTGGTGGTGCCGCGCACAATCGAATCGTCCACTAGCACGACACGCTGCCCTTCGAGCATTCGCCGGACGGGATTCAGTTTCAGCTTCACGCCGAAATCGCGGATGGCCTGCTCTGGTTCGATAAACGTGCGGCCCACGTAATGGTTGCGGATCAACGCCATCCGAAACGGGATACCAGATTGGGCAGCATAGCCAACCGCCGCGGGCACGCCGGAATCAGGGACCGGCGTAACGATATCGGCTTCGACAGGATGTTCGCGCGCAAGCAATCGCCCCAATTGTTCGCGGCTTCGGTTCACCGGACGACCGAAGATCACGCTGTCCGGACGCGAAAAATAGACGTGTTCGAAAATACAGTATTGGTGCTGCTTTTCCGGTGCGAAGTGAATCGATTCGACTCCGCTGCGGGAAATGCGCACCATCTCGCCCGGCTCGACTTCGCGGACGTACTCGGCGTCGATCAAATCGAACGCGCAGGTTTCCGATGCCGCCACCCAGGCGCCGTCAAGCCGGCCCAGGACCAGCGGGCGGAAGCCGCGCGGATCGCGCATGGCGTAGAATTCATCGCGCGTCAGTAGCAGCAGCGAGTAGGCGCCTTCCACTTGACCGAGCGCGTCGGCAAGAGCGCTGGGAAGATTGCGCGCCGCGCTGCGCGCCACCAGATGCACGATCACTTCCGTGTCGCTGGTCGTCTGAAAGATCGAGCCGCGGTGTTCGAGCTTGCGGCGCAGCTCAAGAGCGTTCGTCAGATTGCCGTTGTGGCCCAGGGCCAGCTTGCCCTTGTTGCAGTCGATCATGATGGGTTGCGCGTTGATCAGCGTGGTATCGCCTGCTGTCGAATAGCGCGTGTGGCCGATGGCCGCAGAACCGGAGAGATGAGAAATCACGTCAGGGGTGAAAACTTCCTGGACGTGACCGAGGGCGCGGTGATTGCGAACCTCCAGCCCGTCGGCGGCTGCAATGCCGGCCGACTCCTGTCCACGGTGCTGGAGAGCGTAGATGCCCAGATAAGCCAGCTTGGCCGCCTCAGGGTGGCCAAAGATCCCAAAGACGCCGCAATGATCGCGAAAATGATCGTCGTCGATTTCGATCGGTTTCATCACGCGAGCCGTTTCCTTAGCCGCCGGACTTCCCTGACGATATTCACGATCCGGACTCGAGCACTTTAGGGAAGGATTCCCAGATCTGGCGAAATCCATCCACGCCACCTTGAATCGCCACAGTCCCGTTGTATTGGATGCGAAAGTTGTTGCGCGTGACCGAGCCGATCTCCCGAGCCCTCACATTCCATTGTGCCGCAACTTGATTCGTGCGAGCAAGCGATCCAGGCGCGACCGACACGACGGCGCGTGCGCCACGCTCACCAAACAGGACGACCTCAGCGGGGGATTCTTCTTCGATCTTGTCCTGAGCTCGGAAACAAATATTGGCGGACAACCCGTCACTTTCAAAGCAGCACTCCGCAAGCGTGACGGCAAGGCCTCCGTCGCTGAGGTCGTGGCACGACAGGATCGCCCGTTCGCTCGCGAGCGCCACCAGGCATTCGATCAGACCTTTCTCAGCAGCCAGATCGATCTCTACGGGCGCACCCGCGACGATTCCGTAAACGGTCTTGGCATACTCGGAAGATGAAAACGCGCGCCGCAGTTCGTCGACCGGAGCTAGGGCGTGGCTGGCTTCCAGCAACACGATTACATCTCCTTCGTTGCGAAACGCGGAGCCCAGAGCACAATCAAGGTCTTCGAGCAAGCCGAGCACACCGACAATCGGCGTCGGATAAATCGCTTGGCCGAGTGTCTCGTTGTAGAAACTGACGTTTCCGCCCGTGATCGGCGTTTCCAGCACGCGGCATGCTTCCGCCATTCCTTCGATCGCTTCGCTGAATTGCCACATCACCTCGGGTTTTTCCGGGTTGCCGAAATTCAAGCAGTTCGTTGCCGCGATCGGCCGTGCTCCGGTGCAGGCGACGTTGCGCGCGGCTTCGGCGACTGCATGCATCGCGCCCGCGCGCGGAGCGAGAAAGCCCCAGCGCCCGTTGCCATCGGTCTTGATTGCCAGTGCGCGCTTGGTTCCCTTGAGCCGCACGACACCGGCATCACCTGCGCCCGGCCCCATGCGAGTGTTGGTAAGAATCATCGAATCGTACTGCTCGGTGATCCACTTTTTGGATGCAATCGCCGGCGAAGCGAGCAGCTTGCAAAAGTTCTGGGTCAAATCGCTTCCTTCGTGCAAGAACTCGACGAGCCGAGCCGATGGGGCAGGCCCAACAACCGGTTTCAGCATGGGGCGCTCGTAGCGTGGGCCCTCTTCTGCCAGAGCATGGGCTGGAATTTCGGCAGCGACGCGGCCCTGGTAGAAAACACGCAGCTTTCCGTCCTCGGTGACGCGCCCGATTTCCAGTGCGTCCAGGCCCCATTTGTGGAAAACATCGAACAGCTCCCGCTCGCGGCCTCGCTCACCCACCAGCAACATGCGCTCCTGTGACTCGCTCAGCATGATTTCGTAAGGGGTCATTCCGGCTTCGCGTTGCGGGACACGCGAAAGATCGATTTCAATTCCCACACCCCCGCGCGATGCCATCTCGGAACTCGAGCTGGTGAGCCCGGCTGCGCCCATGTCTTGAATCGCCACGACCGCGCCCGTCCGCATGGCTTCCAGGCACGCCTCCAGCAGCAGTTTTTCCAAAAACGGATCGCCGACCTGCACGTTGGGCCGCTTCTGCTCTGACTGCTCGCTAAATTCAGCCGAAGCAAGTAAGGAGGCGCCGTGAATGCCATCGCGACCGGTCTTAGCCCCAACATAGATGACGGGATTCCCAACTCCGCGGGCACGCGCAAAGAAAAGCTCCTCGCGTCGCGCGATCCCCAGCGCCAAGGCGTTCACCAAGGGATTGGTCGAATAGCACGGCTCAAACAGCACCTCACCGCCGACGTTCGGAACTCCGAAACAGTTCCCGTAAAAACCGATCCCGCGAACGACGCCATCCAGAATGCGACGGTTTCGCTTGATCTCTTCCGTCGTTAGGTTTCCCGCAGATCGACCAGGAACGACCGGGCCGAAGCGCAGCGAATCCAGGATGGCGATTGGCCGAGCGCCCATCGTGAAGATGTCACGCAAGATTCCCCCCACGCCTGTCGCCGCGCCTTGAAACGGCTCGACGAAGCTCGGGTGATTGTGCGACTCGATCTTGAACACGGCGACCCAGCCATCACCGATCTCTACGACTCCGGCGTTTTCTCCAGGGCCTTGCACCACACGGGCGCCGCGCGTAGGCAGTTTTTTCAGATGCACGCGCGAGGACTTGTAGGAGCAGTGTTCACTCCACATCACGCTGAAAATCCCGAGCTCTGTCAGATTGGGATCACGGCCCAGGATTTCCTTTGTCCGCGCGTATTCCTCCAGAGTGAGGCCATGCTCGACGGCAATCTGTGGGGTAACTTTGACTTCGATATCGATCATCGACACGAGCAACCAGGTTGGAGCGAAAATTCTCGCAGCAAACGAGCAAGAGCGCAAGCGCGTTGGCGAGGCTGGCGAATACTCACAGGCGAGCGATATCAGGGTGAACGATCTATCGAGCAGCGTCAGGCGGAGACGCGCTCGGCCGATGGCCGGGTCAGAGCGGCGACCATCGAGCGAAGAATCACCAGGCCGTCCGAAGAGCCCAGCGCAGCTTCAGCGGCGCGCTCCGGATGCGGCATCAGTCCGGCGACGTTGCGTTCGCGGTTGCAGATCCCCGCAATAGCCGCCAGCGACCCGTTGGGATTCGCTTCAAAATCGTCCGGAGCAGCATCGCGGCCATCGGCGTGCACGTAGCGGAAAAGGATTTGATGGTTGCGGTCCAGAGCGGCGAGCGTGTCAACATCGCAAAAGTAGTTCCCTTCCATGTGCGCGATGGGGATCTTCAGAATCTGACCTTGGCGTGCGGCACACGTAAACGGCGTGTCGGTATGTTCCACTCGGATGTGAACCTGGCGGCAAAGAAAGCGCAGGCGCTGATTGCGCAGCATCGCTCCGGGAAGCAAACCTGCTTCGAGAAGGATCTGAAAACCGTTGCAGATGCCCAGGACAAGCCCGCCAGAACGAGCGAACCTCGTGACGGCACCCATCACGGGAGAAAATCGCGCGATCGCACCGGTGCGGAGATAGTCGCCATAGGAAAAACCGCCAGGAAGGACGATCGCATCGCAGCCAGAGAGCTCGGCGGATTGATGCCAGATGAGTTCGACGGGTTCGCCCAACAAGGAGCCGATGGCGTAGCAGGCGTCGTCGTCGCAATTTGAGCCGGGAAACTGCACCACGCCGAACTTCATAGAAGGAATTCTAGCACACCGACTTTCTGTCATTTCGCTCCCTGAAATGAAGCGGCCGGCGTTTGTCGCGCCGGCCGCTCCTACTGCTCCCTCGGGTATGAATTTAGGTATGAAACCTACCGGCGCCCGCCGCCGTGAAAACTGCCTGCGCTGTGGAATCCGGCACTGCCAGAGAAGGAGTGGAATCCGCCGCTACCCGAGTAGCCGCGTACCGGCCCGTGGTAGGGGGCAGGACGCGGAGGATAAAAGCCCCGACCGTAGAACCCAGGATGGCCCCAATAGCCGTGGTACCAAGGGCCAGCACCAATGAACACGCCGCCGACAAACCACTGGGGGCCGTAATAACCATACGGCGCGCAGGCATAGGGGTAATACGGATAGTAGCCGTAGGCGCAGACCGGCGGAGGACCCACAACGACCGGGCCGACTCCTATTCCAACCGAGAATCCTTGGGCATGCGCCAGAGTCGGGATCAGAAAAAGGCCCGCTAGGGCGAGCACTCCGAAAATCGTGAGGGCTTTCATCTTTGAACCTCCTCGAGATCTGGAACCGATCTCAAACTCAGATCACGTTCTCCTTGATCGATGACAGTCGAAATGCACAGGCATTGCCAAACCGCTCTCGGAGCACGACGAGTAAACAAGTCGCCCATTTTGAATAAGATAATCCGGTATTGCCGCATGAGCGTGCCCTCGGCAGATCCAGGCTTTAGTGGTGGTTTTCAAGCAGGGTTGGTGATCTTCAGCCAGGGGAGCTAGCGGCGGGATTTTGTCCTTCGAGGCTTCGGACGAGAGGGGCGCTTAGGGACCCGCGTCGATTCAGCCCGAAGTTTCTGTCGGCGAGCGCGCGCCCAGCCAGGCTTATTGACCTGGCGGCCGCGAGCGACAGCGAGCGCTTCGGCGGGAACATTGTCGGTGAGGACGGAGCCAGCGGCGATGTAGGCGCCGTCTCCCACGCGGATAGGAGCGACAAGGGCGGTATCGCTGCCCACAAAAACGCGGCTGCCGATTCTCGTCTCGTACTTAGCGAAACCGTCGTAGTTGCAGGTGATGGTGCCGGCGCCGATGTTGGTCCCTGAGCCGATGGTGGCATCACCGAGATAGCTCAGGTGCGGAGCCTTCGCGCCTTCGTGTAAGGTTGTCTTTTTCAGCTCCACGAAGGTGCCGACGTGCGCCCCGGTGCGGATGTCGGTACCGGGACGCATGCGCGCGAAGGGCCCGATTTGCGCCTGTTCTCCGATGCGCGAAGAAACCAGATGGCAATGCGGGAAAATGGTCGCGCCATCATCGACGCGCATATCAATAAGCACGCTGCCGTGGCCGATCGTGCAGCGCGCCCCAATGCGTGTCTTGCCAAGGAGCTCGACGCTGGGCTCCAGAGTCGAATCAGCGCCGATTGTGACATCCGGGTCGATCACGACCGTTTCGGGGAGATAAATTGTGACGCCGGCCTCCATGAGTTCGCCCGCCTTGCGTGCGCGAAGTACGCGGTCCGCATCGGCGAGATTCGCGCGCCTATTGCAGCCGACGATCTCAAGGGGGTCTTCGCTCACCTGCGCAAGCACGCGCTCATTTCTTTGGCGCAGCATGGCGATGACGTCGGTCAGATAGAGCTCGCGGTGGATGTTGTCCGGACGCAGGGCCGTAAGCGACGGCCAGAGCTTTTCAAGCGTGAAACAGTAGATGCTGGAATTGACTTCGCGAATGGCGCTTTGTTCGGGCGTCGCGCTTTTGTCTTCGACAATCGCTTGCACGCGGCCTTCGGAATCGCGGACGATGCGACCGTAACCGGAGGGATTGGTAAGCTCGGCGCTTAAAATCGTCGCGGCGGCTTCGCCCCGGCGGTGCGTATCTAGGAGCGCAGCGAGCGTTTCTGGACGCAGAAGCGGCGCGTCACCGGGCAACACGATGGCGAGTTTGGCGCTTTTGCGGATCGCTCGGCGCGCCATTTGCATGGCGTGGCCCGTGCCGCGCTGTGGCCGCTGCAGGATGGTCTCGGCGCCAAATTCCTCGGCAACCTTGGCGACGTCTTCGGCTTGGTGCCCGACCACGACCAACAATTGCGCGGGCCGGAGCGGTTGGCAGCTAGCTAAGACGTGCTCTAGCAGCGACCGCCCTCCCGCGCGATGAAGAACCTTCGCAAGATCGGAACGCATGCGCGTTCCTTTCCCGGCGGCGAGGATGATGATGGCGGTATCTCGAGCGACCATCGGTGCGATTATTGTCGCCTTCACATGGGGCTTTGGCAACTTCTAGTCGGCTTCGGCGTGGGATCGTGCAGAGACCGCAAGGGAGGCGTTTGTCAGGGTCCGGGCTGGCACGCGCGGGAAGGTTGTTTCTTCCCACAAAGAACGGTCGGCGAGAAGACGTGTGACCAGCTGCGTGTGAAGCGCGTGACCTGCTTTGTGTGCGACGATGCGTGCGAGAAGGGGCCGGCCGACAAGGGCCAAGTCGCCAATCAAATCAAGGGCTTTGTGGCGACCAAATTCATCCGGAAAGCGCAGCGGGCCGTTGAGAATACACTGATCGTCCATCACGATCGCGTTGGCAAGTGAGCCACCACGAATCAGTCCCATCTTTTGCAGGGCCAGAAGTTCCTTCACGAAGGTGAACGTGCGCGCAGGGGCCAGTTCACGGCTGAACGATTCCGCGTTCACCGTCATTTCGACTTCCTGCGGTCCGGCGGCGGGATGACGGTAGTCGACGAAGCAATGCACGCGAAACTCGTCCGCCGGATAAATACCAATGCGGCGGTCGCCATCGGCGAACTCCAGAGGCTTGCGCACGCGGATGAACCGTCGCGGGCGCCGCAGACGACGCGTGCCCGCCTGCTGAAGGATATCGATGAACGGCTTTGCCGAGCCGTCCAGGATGGGAAGCTCCAAGGCGTCCAGCTCTGCGAACACGTTGTCGATCCCGCAGCAGTAGAGTGCGGCCAACAGGTGTTCGGTTGTCGAGATCAGGACGCTCTGACGCATTAAGCTTGTCGCGTAGCTCACGCGGGCGACGTTGTCGGCATGCGCCGCAATCTCAAAACCATCAAGGTCGGTGCGTCGGAAAACAATTCCGGTATCAGCAGGCGCAGGCAGCAAGCGAACATGCGAGCGCACGGCCGTGTGAAGGCCGATGCCGTCGATCTCGACCGGATGCTGAATCGTAAGTTGATAGGGCATGCGAGAAGATGCAGTTATTATCACGCATTTGACGGGCCAGTGACATCTTGTTTTATCTCCTTATTCTTAATGAGTTACAACCGAGACAAGGCCCAACGAGAGTGGACCTGTTGTATAAAAGCAACAGAGTCACGGATTCCCGTGTGGTTCGCCATAAACACCCCAGGAAGGGCCGCAGGGGACAGTTGCCGCCGCGGCCAGCCACGCGTAAGATGACTTCGAGCAAATGACAACCCCATTCAATATACTTTCCGACAGCTCTCGGCCACCTTCTGTAGGACCGCAGCGACCGCCCTGGCTGAAGGTGCGATTTCGAGGGGGGCGGAACTTTCACGAGCTGGATCGCACCCTGCGCCAGCTGCACCTGCATACCGTGTGTGAGAGCGCGCGCTGCCCGAATCTAGGCGAGTGTTGGGAGCACCGCACGGCGACGTTCATGATTCTGGGAAACATCTGCACGCGTTCGTGCGGATTCTGCGCCGTGCCGAGTGGCAAACCATTCGGCCCGCCAGACCAGGATGAACCGGCGAGGGTGGCGGAGGCGGTTAGGCGGATGGGACTGCGCTATGCTGTGGTGACGTCGGTGAATCGCGACGATCAGTCCGACGGTGGGGCAGGAATTTTTGCGAGGACGATCGAGGAGATTCGCTGTCGCGTGCCAGCCTGCAAGGTCGAAGTGCTGATTCCCGATTTTCGCGGCAATTGGGAGGCCCTCGCATTGCTGATGGCGGCTCGCCCCGACGTGCTCAATCACAACGTGGAGACCGTACCGAGGCTGTACCGAAAAGTGCGCAAGGGCGCAGTCTACGAACGGTCGCTCGAACTGCTCGGGCGCGCGCGTCGAATGTCTCCTGATACGCCCACAAAGACGGGCATGATGCTCGGGCTCGGCGAGACTCGCGACGAAGTGTTGCAGGCGATGGAAGAGATCGCCGCGCAAG
Source organism: uncultured Acidobacteriaceae bacterium (assembly GCA_964407845.1). Lineage (GTDB taxonomy): Bacteria > Acidobacteriota > Terriglobia > Acidiferrales > UBA7541 > Palsa-295. The sequence continues at coordinate 25,283 of CAYOXF010000054.1, forward strand.
GAACGCACATCTTGACGCTGGGCCAGTACATGCAGCCAACTCCCGCGCACTTACCGATCGAGCGATATGTCCATCCGGACGAGTTTGTTGAATTCAAGCGGATGGGCCAGCAAATGGGATTCAAGCACGTCGAGGCAGGACCCCTGGTTCGCTCCTCCTATCACGCCTTTGAACAAGAAGCCGCCGCTCGGGGCTAGTTTCAAGCTGGGACTCGGCTGGCGACAACGTCCGGAAATCGCTACGCGCCAGAGCTGCCAGGGGCGTTCACGCGGAGCAACAGTCCCGCTCCTCGAGCGATGTTCACCGGGCCTTTCGTGGAGTCGAAAGTAATATCACCAACCGGACCGGTGCGCCCCATATGGCGAATCGTCAGATTCGGCAAGCCATAGGCCCCACAGGCATTGGATGAAAACACCCAGAGCGCCTGCACAGAGTCATTGGCGTTTATCGGGCCGCGACACCCTCCCTCTGAATTCGCCTGCAAGTGGACGAGCACACCTCCCGCAACGGGCTCACCGACCGTGCCGTTGATTCCTTCGACGTGGCCGCCTCCACGATAGACTGCTTCACCACCAATCTGCACAGTTGTCCAGGCATACTCAGGTGTTCCTCGGTCCGGACCCGCGGCCGGGACCTGAGCCTGTTCAACAGCTACGAATGAGGCGATGGCTCGCAGGTTTGTGGTAATGGGAATTTTCTCGCCACGCGCTTCAAGGGTATCGAACGCGAGGGAAATGCTGGCGGGAGAGGTCTGGGAAGCCGCGGTAACATTCACGACGTGGCCAATGACCTTCATCCCCGCGCGAAGGGTGCCATCGCCAGATAGCGGAACATCTTGCATGATGCGTGCCGTGATGATCTCCCCGGCGTGGCTCGTCGCGGAAGATACAGTCGAATTTAAACGAACGGGAAGGACGGTTCCTGCTGGGATCTGATGGGCCGCTGAGAGACCGGTGGCGAGCGCCAGGAAAAAGGTCGAGGCGACAAACGCTGGCTGTTTTACGAATGATTTCATGACGGGGTACCTCCCTTCTCGAACTACTTCGGGCGCTACGCTGGGGTCTATGCGGTTAGATGCATCAAGGGTGCAAAGAGGATAGCAACCGAGTGGCCAGTTCACGAGCATGGGCTGCGCAGGCGGTGTCGGCAACAGGCGCGACTTGAGCGGAGCGAAAGTATTCAGCCGCCTTCGGGCTGTGGCCTGCCTCTTGGTTGAGATTGCCGAGAAGAAGCAGAAAGATTGGGTTTTGCCGATACTGCGAGGCTAGGGGTTCGGCGATTTGAATGGCCTCGTCGTAGTGCTGGTCATAGGTGCGCAGATTTTTCGCCAGATAGAAGCGCGTATCGACAGCGAGGAAGGCGGCATGGTCCATGGCGGTTCGCATCTGGCGAATTCCCTCCTCTTTGCTCCCTCCAGGAATACCCATAAAGAAGCGCAGCATTTTGGCGATCGAGGAGAGGGTGTCGACGTAGTAGTTGTACAGGCCCAGGATAGCCGTCGCATCGGCTACATTGGGATCGAGCTCTAATGCCCGGAGGCACTCCGAGCGAGCGGCTACACCGGCGTGGGCGATCGCGCGCTTTTCATCGCGGAGACTATACAGACGGGCCTTCAGTGAGAAACCGATGGCGATGGAGACGTGCGGCTCAGCAGTATCGGATTTCGCGATCTGGGCGCGGGCGAGATCGATCGCTTTATCCGCCAGGCCGAAATAGGTGTCGTCTTCGGGCTGCTTCGGGCGCTTCCATGAGTCCAACATCCCCCATTTCATCTCGCAAGAGACGCAATAGGTCTTCCACCAACGAGCCTCCGCCTCAAGAAGAAAGCCAACGGGGCTCTCGGGCTGCGAGTGTTCGATGGCTTCTGCTGCCAGAATCGCTTTGTCGGGATCGCCCGTATAGATTTGATCGAGCGTGCGGGCTGCCTCGGGAGAAAGCGTGAGGTTCTGGGCGCGGGCAGGCATGAGACTTGCGGCCCAGAAGAAGCCGGCCAGAGCCCATCTCGGGTAGCGTGGCTTTCGTGGCATCGGCTATTTGACCCTTTTGAGCCAACCGGCGAGCCATGCGGCGGTTACGTACATCGCAAAGCACTCCATAGCGAACGGCGGGAAACCGAGATAGCCGGGCGCCGGCATCTCGAAGATTTTTTGATCTTGGAACATGGGGAAGGTGTAGTGCCATTTGGCATCGGCCCAGTTATTCCAGAACTCCCACAGCCACCCGCAAATCCAGCCGGCCAGAAAGAAGCCATAGAGCCGACGCGCAAACCCTTCGGAGACATCTCCCAGAAAAGAAGGTAGCGAGAGCCGGCGGTTCAGCGGATCCAGCAGCAGCACAAATCCGATCCAAACGAGAAAGAAAAGATGCGCGCCGATGGGTTGTGGTGCGATGAGCGGAACTATGAGCGAAGCAACGCCACAGGCCATGATGGTGTTATCGGTGGCGCGCGACGTTTTGCACGGCTCGATCGGGACCGGCGGCAACAGCGCTTGCACGAGATCCGATGTCTCAAAGATGGCGGGAGTGATCGTCGCAAACGACCAACCGTAGCCGATGAGTGCCGGGACCCACTGATGGGGGATCCCGACATACGTCCAGTTGTGAAGGCGCAGGTTATAGGCCTCGAAAATCAGCCACAGTGGAATGGAAAGCAGAGCCATGCGCGCTAGGGTTATCGGCGCGTCGTGCAAACGCGAACGGGCGGTTAAGGCAAAGACAGCCGCGTCGACGATCAAGATGTAGGCGCTCCAGGCGAGCGGAGTGAAATAGGTAGGCACCGGCTCGACGCGGCGGAAGAGCATCCACTCCGCCCCAGCAAGGGCCACGATTCCAAGCCAGCCGTGCACCGGAAATGGGCGCCGGCGCCGCGCTCGGAAAAATCCAACGATGAGGACGCCCACATTCGCAGCCGTAACGACCAGACCGATAGCCAGTCCGAGCGAGAACATGCTTCGCTCGTATCGTAGCGCAGGTGAGCGGAGTTTTCGCGTGAGGGTGTGCGGTTTCTTGCTATGCTCTGCGTGCCCTAAGGAAACCACGAGGCCATGAGCGAAGCGGAAAAACTCGAGCGAGGCCTGGGACTGCTGGAAGCAACGTCGCTCAACATGACGTTCATGGTCGGAATCGGTCCGTTCGTCGTGATTCCTCTGGTCGTTCAGGCCATGGGCGGGGCAGGGAGTTTGCTTGCTTGGACGGCGGGAGCAGCGTTGGCGCTGGCCGACGGCTGCATCTGGGCGGAGCTTGGCGCGGCGATGCCACAAGCGGGCGGGAGCTACGTCTACCTGCGCCAGGCCTACGGCCCGGAGCGCTGGGGAAGGCTGATCTCCTTCTTATTCATTTGGCAGACGCTGTTTCAGGGACCGCTCAGCGTCGCATCCGGAGCTTTAGGCTTCGCGGACTACGCGACATACCTGGCGAGGCGCTCCGATCAGGTGGCGCGAATCGTTCAGGCGCTGGGACCACACCAGAAGAACGTGATGGCGGGTGCGATCGTTGTGGTTGCGGTGGTATTGCTCTATCGGCGAATTGGTCAGATCGGGCGGATTTCTCTGATTTTCAGCGCTGTTGTGATTAGCACGATTGTTTGGATCATTTGGGGCGGCGCCACACATTTCGACGCCGATCGCCTTTTTGATTTCTCCGAGCGGAATTGGAATCTTTCCTGGCTGCTGCTGGTAGGGCTGGGCCACGGAACGGTCGAGACGATCTACAGCTATCTCGGCTACTACAACGTGTGCAATCTGGGCGGTGAGATGAAGAATCCCGAAAAAAATATACCGCGCGCAATCTTCATTTCGATTCTCGGCATCACCGGCCTGTATCTGGCCATGCAGGCAAGCATTCTGAGCGTGATCCCGTGGCGGGAGGTGGCCAGCTCAAGCTATGTCGCCAGCACGTTCATTGAGCGGCTACACGGCAGCCATTGGGCAACCGGTGCGACTGTGTTGATCCTCATCACGGCGCTCGGGTCCGTTTTTTCGGCGATGCTGGGATATTCCCGCGTTCCGTATGCGGCGGCTGCGGATGGAAACTTTTTGCGCGTGTTCGCGCGCTTGCATCCCACAAAGCACTTTCCTCACGTTTCCCTCGTGGCGCTGGCTGTGGCCGCGTTGATCTTTTGTCTGGCGTTGAGACTGGCGCAAACGATCCGCGCCATCCTGGCCATGCGGTGCATCATCCAATTCATCGGCCAAGGGGTGGGCCTCGTTCTGCTGCGGCGGCGCAAAGGCAGCGAACAGGTACCGTTTCGCATGTGGCTCTATCCGTTACCAGTGGTGATTGCGATCGCCGGCTGGGCCGGAATCTTCCTGGCAACCGGGCCCAAGCCGATGCTCGCTTCTCTCCTGGCGGTCACAGCAGGTACTCTTGTCTATTTGGGGCGCGCCCGCTGGCTCGGGCAGTGGCCCTTTGAGGAGATCGGGTGATGAGGCGATGGACCGTGGTTGCTTGGATGGCCGTCATGGTTGCGGCGGCGGGGCTTCGGGAGGTTTCGGCACAATCGCTTTCGGAAACCGTCGAGGCAATCAACAAGGCCCGCGTGGCCACGCGGATCCTTTTCATTACCGCCCATCCCGATGATGAGACAGCCAGCCTGCTGGCGTATCTTTCGCGCGGACTCAACGCAGACGTGGCGCTACTGACAATTACGCGGGGGCAGGGCGGGCAGAATGCGATCGGGCCGGAGCAGGATGGGCCGCTCGGCGTGGTTCGAACAACAGAGCTGCTGGCGGCGGGCAGCCATTACGGGGTGCATCAATACTTCACGCGGGCCGTCGACACCGGATTTTCAAAGAGCGCCGAGCGAACCATGAAAATCTGGGGCGAGCAGATTCCCATGGAAGACATGGTCCGCGTGATCCGGATGTACAGGCCCAACGTCGTGATCAACGGATGGGGCGGCGTTCAGTTCGGACATGGACAACACCAGGCAAGCGGAATCTACACGCCCCAAGCGGTGAGGAATGCGGCAGACCCGACGAAATTTCCCGAGCAGATCCGAGAGGGGCTGCCGGCGTGGAAGGTATTACTGGAATTGCGCCCTGCGGGATTCGGTTTCGGCCCCGCTCCGCCGCCTCCTCCCCCGGACGCCGTCGAATTGCCCGTGACGCGTGTGTCGCCGCTTTGGGGCAAAAGCTACGTCGAAATGGGTATGGAGGGACACGCGCAGCACCGTTCGCAAGGCACACCGTCGCTCTTCGGCAACCCGTACTTTCGTCGGCCCGTGTTGTTGATCACAGAAGGTGGGCCCGAAGCGGGCCGAGGATTTGATCCCAAGCTTTTGGCGCAGCCGATCACTCAACTGGCCGCGCGCTTTGCCAGCTTCGATGCGGTGATGGCTCCGGCTCTGGAAACCACGGATCAGAATCTGGCGGCCGCTGTAAAGGCGGCCCTTGCTCTGGACCGCGCGGGGGCAGCCAAGTCGCTGGTGGACGCGGTGAAGGCGATCGAAGCGCTCGACGAAAAGGTTCGAAATAGGGGGGGCGCGGAAAGTGCGGGCGCCCTTGGCGAACTCGCTCAAGTGAAGCAGCGCATCGATCAGGCGCTGGTAGACGATGTTGCGCTTCCCGTCGATACACAAGCCGACCGGCACGAGCTGGTTGCAGGCGAGAGTTTTTTGGTGAAGGTGAATCTCCTCGACCAACCCGCCGTATCTGTGAAATGGACCGTGGAGCCGTCGAGCCTCAAAGTACCGGCAGGATGGGCTGTCACGCTAGACGCCGCCAAAGCGGACAGCAAGAGTTACCAATTCCATGTCACTGTTCCAGCCGGAGCGAACTCGCCGGAGTCACCTGCCGATGCGGTGCTGCCGTTTCCGCCGCCTCTTGTGAAGCTGGCACTGCGTCTGGACCTGGAGGAGTACTCCTTCACAACCGAAAAGACGGTTGAATCATCGGTCGCGAAGACAACCGGCATTGAGACCTACCAACTGGAGCTTGTCCCGGCGGTGACACTGACGGTGGAACCGGCGCAGGTGATGGTGCCGCAAAAGCGGGCGGCCTCGCCGCTCGAGCTCCTGGCGCGCGTGCGCTACCACGGGGCCCAGCCAGCGAACGTGTCGGTCGACCTCGATGCGCCGACCGGATGGACCGTGGCACCGTGCGCCACCTTGAATTTTTCGGCAGCCGGCGATCAACTCGTGCGCTATGTGGTGACGCCTCCGGCGACGATCGAGGCAGGAGCCTATCGGCTCGGGCCTTTCGCGCGAATAGGAGCGGAGACATTCCGCACCTCGCTTGAACCGATTCCCACGCTGCCGACCCGCCAGTGGAGCGAGCCGGACGATGCGACTGTTCACGTGCTGGATTTGACCGTGCCGGAAGGACTGCGGGTCGGCTACATCGCGGGCGACAACGACACGATTCCAGAGACACTGCGCCAGATCGGCATTCAAGTCGACATGCTGGACGAAGTGGCTCTCGCGTTCGGGAACCTGAATCGGTACGACGCCATCGTCGCGGGAATCCGCGCCTACGAGCTGCGTCCCGACGCCATGGCGGCCAATCCGCGGCTGCTCGAGTACGTGAAAAATGGTGGGACCCTGCTGGTTGAGTACGAGCGCGATTTCGCGTGGAACCGGCTCCTGCCAGCGCCGTATAAAGGCGAGATGGCGCCGCAGGCAGTACGCGTGACCGATCCCGGATCGCCGGTACGGTTTCTCGAGCCCGGCAGTCCCCTGCTGAATTTTCCCAACGAGATCACACTCAAGGATTTTGAGGGGTGGAACCAGGAGCGCGGGCTCTATTTCTGGAGCCCGCCCTGGGCCTCCGAATATCATCCGGTGCTCGGTTTGACCGATCCCGGTGAGCCGGAGGCGACGGGCGGTCTCGTGTACGCACGCGATGGAAAGGGCATTTACATCTACACCGGTCTGTCCTTTTTCCGCGAGTTACCCGATGGAGTCCCCGGTGCATATCGTCTGTTCGTGAACCTACTAAGCCAGAAGCGGAATCCCGCCCCCCTCAGCAAGTAATTCGTGTTCCGAGGGTGTGTTCGTGCATGCGACACATGACCGGACTTCCTCTTGCCTGGTGATTTTCCCTTCGTGCTATGCTGCGGCTCGATCTGAGGGGGAAGGCAAATGAACACGAACACGCGATGTTTGGCCCTGTGCCTGATCGCTGTCCTGGTCCTCGGGGGCTCCGCCGGCGCGTCGGACAAGCAAAAGAACAAGAAGAAGGACGCCACTCCGGATCAGTCGGCTCCGCTTCCGCCCGCGCCCGATACCGACCAGATCGATCACAACATCGGCGAGATGCTAGGCGCGTTCCAGCTCGGTGACATCGAGACGATGCACAAGCACTACGCGGACAACGTCACGTTTGTCAGCGGAGAATATGAGCCGCCGATCGTGGGGTGGCAGAACTATGCAGCGCTTTATGAGCGCCAACGGGCAGCCTTTCAAGGGATGCAGTTGATCCGGAGTAATACACTCATTATTACGCACACCGACGTCGCCTGGGCCATGTATCAGTGGGAGTTCGATTCAAGCGTCAATGGGCAGCCCTACACGCTCCGCGGTCAGACGACGCTGATCTTCAATAAGGTGAACGGGAACTGGCTCATCGTGCACAACCACACGTCCGGGATCTACCCACAGGCCGCCTCGGCGACGGCACCGCAAACCACCGCTGCCGCGACAAGCGCAAGACCGTGACGCGGCGTCCGATCCAACGACTCTTTAGAAGTTCTTAAATCCCTGGTAAAGCCACAACCCAACAATCGCCACAAGAATCGCGCCCGACAGAACCGCTAGACCGGCGATCGGCCGACCGAGCCTCTCGATCTTGGATACGATTGCCCGTTGTTCTCGTGCCATCGACTCTCCGGCGGGATCAAGAAAGATCTGGTCTTCTTCGTGCGTCTCGAGGGTGCTGCGGTAGACCAAGATGCCGACAAGCAGAGCCGTCACCACGCCCCAAGCAATCAGGAGCATCTCAATCGTTCCCATGGATCCCTCCCGTGCCCGCCGGTCATTGGGAACGCTCGAGAGAAGCAGCGGCCCGGGCGGGCCCTTTTCTGGGTCGATTTTGAGGCGGATTATAGCACCAATGTAGCCAAGCGATGTCAAGCGGGGTGGCGCTCGTCAGGAAACTGGATGCCCCAGAAGTTTCGCGCAGGATGGTACATCTCGACGCCGAGCTCGAAGCAACCGTGACCCTTCTGGCCGCGCAAGTTGATGACGCGAAATTCGCGCATTTCATTGGAGAGGCCGTGCAAGACCTCAATGCGAGAACCGAGCGGCGGCAGAAAGGGAACACGGAGCAGAGCGCCGTAGCGGCTGACGGAAAGCGTCTCAGCGGCGACGTCCTGCGATTGGCCATCGTCTCCGTTGCTGACGACTCTGACCGGAATTCTGGTCTGAACGCGGCTCGAACGGCGGCGTTCCAACATTGCGCGGGCGCATGACATGGGCATCCTCCTTTTCCCGCGACCCCCCACTTTCGAAACTGTAAGAAGTCGACCTGCCGGGGTCAATGGTACTGCGAAGGTGAGCAACGAGGGGAAGGTTGAGGCTTGAAAGCTAACGGGCTCGCAGGGGGGTCCCCGGAGAACCAGCTCTCACCCAGATAGGCTTCAGCCAAAGGTACGGATGTGGCGTTTGCCTGTTCTCCGTGATAGCCTTTTTGGGCCGCTTCACGTATGCCCAAGTGGCGGAACTGGCAGACGCGCTAGCTTCAGGAGCTAGTGGCCGCAAGGTCGTGGAGGTTCGAGTCCTCTCTTGGGCACCAAACCGATCCAAAAGGTTTACGATGCTGGCCATCGAAAGCGAGGTCGTTTGCGCGCATTGAAGCGATTGAGGTGAGAGATGTCGGAAGCCGCAGCCAGTTTGCCGAGCCTCGCGCCGATCCTGCGCGGTTATTCGGTAGAGGTCAGCCCGCAAAGCGAGAAGGTCGTCGATTCCGCGGTTGAGCGTCTGGAACCCGGAACTGAAGTCTACCTCACCTGGATACCCGGCGAAGATCTATACCGGGCGATCGCGCCGGCGGCGAAGCTCCGCCGCGCGGGACTGTTTCCGGTGCCGCACATCGGCGCGCGTCACCTGGAAAGTACAGAGCACCTGGACGGTCTGCTGGGCCGCTTCGCGGGCGAAGCGGGAGTCGATCGCGTGCTGTTGATTGGCGGTGAGCGAGACAAGCCGCTCGGGCCGTACGATGCGACGCTGCAGGTGATGCAGTCGGGTTTGCTAGAGAAGCACAACATTCTGCGCGCCGGAATCAGCGGATTTCCCGAGGGCCATCCGAAGATTTCCGATCAAATCCTCGGCGAATCGATGGTTCAGAAGATGCGCTACGCCCGTCAGGCCGGCTTCACACTCCACATCGTTACGCAGTTCGTTTTTGAGGGAGAACCCATCGCCGAATGGTTGAAGCGCATTCGGGCGATGGGTGTGGACCTTCCGGTACGCATCGGACTTACGGGTCCTGCAGGCATCGCCACGCTGACCCGTTATGCAATGCACTGCGGGGTGGGCAACTCGATCCGGGCGCTCACCAAGTCCACGTCCTTCGGTCGCTTGCTTACCGAGCGCGACCCGGAGCCAGTAATTCGAGAGCTGATGGCTGCGCTGCCAGCCGGTGACACGGCTGTGCCGCCGCTTGGCATCGCGGCACTGCACTTCTACACGTTCGGCGGGCTGAAGAAGACCGTCGAATGGATTCAGGCCGCCCGGGAGAACCGTCCTAGCTAGGGGCGATTGTCCTCGACGTTCTGTAACAGAGCCTCTGCATAAACTGCCCCTTCCGGCGTGTCTTCATGCTTGAAGTAGACAAAGACATCGCCGCGGTCGCTGGCGTCGGCGATCTTTCGCTTCAAGGTCTTGCGCTCACTCGCCGAGTATTGCTGTTTGCGCAAACGGAAATAGTTGAAGTCGGCGGTGTCGACCTCCGGCGTCTCGAGTTTCTCACTTTCCGCCCGGCAGAGTGCAACGTTTGCGCGGCGCAGTCTCTCGTACACATCGTCCACAAACCAGGAGATGTGGCGAAATTCCATCGCGGCGCGAGTGGCCGGTGACAGCACCCCTAAGAAGTCTTCCAGTAACCCGACATCGCACTTTAAAAACGGTGGAAGCTGAAACAGAACTGGGCCAAGCCTGTCGTGTGCGCGAAGTGGCTCAAGAGAGGCGAGAAAAGCCGATGTCGCACTCCCCGCACTGCGGAGGCGTAGGACATGCGTAATCTTTTGATGCGCCTTGATAGCAAATTTGAAATGCGTGGGCGTAGCCTGAATCCAGCCGGCGAGCAGTTTTTCACTGACCCACGCGCGAAAGGTGTAATTCACCTCGACCGTGTTCAGGCGCGTCGCGTAGTAGCTGAGGAACTTAGCGGACGCAAGCTTAGGGGGATAGAAGCCGGGCTTCCAGCTAGCGTAGGCCCATCCAGAGGTTCCGGCATAGATTTTTGTCATAGCAGGACACTACTCTAGTGAAGGGCAAGTTGACAGTGGAGTTAGGCTCACGATAGTGTCGAAATTGCGAGGCCACGGGCAGTGCCGACTAGTTCTGCCAACTGCCAAAAAGTACGGACGATGGACGTGTTCGATTACGAGGCGCTTGCTAGGGCGCCGCTCCAGCGGGATCCCTATGAGCACGTCATCCTGCCTGGTTTCGTGAAGTCCGAAGCGCTCCGTCAGATCAATCAGGACTATCCACACATCGAGCACGCAGGAAGCTTTCCGCTCGCCTCGCTCGAATTCGGCCCAAGTTTTCAGGCCCTGGTCGACATGATGGAATCAGAGGCGTTTCGCAAGGCGTTCGAGGACAAATTTCAGATCGACCTGAGCAACCGTCCGACGACGATTACCGTCCGTGGACGGTCCGACACGCGCGACGGCAATATCCACTGTGATTCAAAAAGCAAGATTATCACGATCCTCCTTTATATGAATCCCGGCTGGGACGATGCGGGTGGGCGGCTGCGCGTGCTGCGGTCGCAAAAGGATATCCATGACGTGGCGGCCGAGGTCCCTCCCTCGGGCGGCGCGCTCGTCGCGTTTCTGCGCTCGGATCATTCTTGGCACGGTCACCTGCCGTTTATCGGCGAGCGCCGCGTGATTCAGTTCAACTGGGTGACCGGCGAGGCGAGCCAACGATTTGCGCTCTTCCGCCATCGTGTGTCGGCTTCGGTGAAGCAGATGCTGAGCTTGGGCAAACCGAAGCCATCGCCGCCCGGCGCGGTGGAGCGCCGTTAACGCAGACGACATCCGGTTTGACACGTGCTCATCCCAACTCATATCAGCTTTCCACAAGGAGCGGTGACGCGCGAAGAGATCGTGCTGCGCTGGGTGCACTTCGTAGCAGGGATCATCTGGATCGGGCTACTCTATTTTTTCAATCTGGTCGGTACACCGACGATGCGGGCTCTCGAGCCAGCGGTGCGCGCGAAAGCGTTCCCGCCCCTGATGTCGCGCGCGATGTGGTGGTTCAGGTGGTCCGCGCTGGTGACGGTGGTCGCCGGGCTACGCTATTTCTGGCTGATTCTAGCGGCGGACGCGAGCAACCTAGGAGACGCGTCACTCGCCTGGCGGTGGCTGGGCACGTGGCTACTGGTCTGGTTGGCGGCGTTTGCAGTGATCTATCCGTTTCAACTGCCACACCAGGGAATTTGGGATCACGGATGGCTGCGCACTAGCGCCATTGGGGCGATTACCGTTGCGGCAGCGTGGATCGTGCTCCTGTTGAATGCGAGCCCGCAATCGTCGAACCGGCACCTGTCGATCGCTGTCGGCGGCGGAATAGGATTACTGATGTTTCTGAACACGTGGGGCGTGGTTTGGCGCGCGCAAAAGCGCCTCATCGCGTGGACGCGCGCCAGCGCCGCGCAGGGCACGCCGATGCCTCCGGAAGCCGAGCGGATTCAGCGGTGGGCGTTTCTGGCATCGCGGACGGGATTTTGGATGTCGTTTCCGCTTCTGTTTTTCATGGCCGCGGCGAGCCATTTCCCATTCCTGAGCGGCAGCGTCGAATGAGATGCGCGACCAGCCAGTGGAGGTGACGTTCGCCTCGCGCATCTGCGATAGCGCGACTAACGATTCAGGTTCTGCGTCTCGACGAAGTTGAAGGCGTCCTCAACTGCACGTGACGGTGCACGGGAACCTTTCTCGGTAGTCGTGAATTGAGGCCGACGGCGCGCCGAGAATTTCTCAGGATCGAACGCCCCCCGCGTCACTCGGAACACCCACACGAATTCGTAGTGCGCTCTCTCGACCTCCGACGCCCTTACGAGCGCAGTGTCCACCGGTGTCAACGGACTGAAATCGGAGAATCCGCTGCGATCGGTGTGAACCGGTGTGGGCATCGCAAAGGAGTAGGAATCTGAATCGTGCGTGAAAAGGACGACATAGTCGACGTGGGCAACATCGGGCGCCGGGCAAATCCCGGAAAACTCCTTGCGCCGGTTCTCGGCGAGCCACTTGTATTGAGACGGAGCCAGCCCATACGCGGCGAAGTACACGCGGCAGGCCGGATCGGCGCTCTCATTTTCGGGCTGCGTGTCAGGATAGTCGTCTGATTCCTCGATGGGTCGAGACGGTAGAGCCTTAGCTGGTACGAGCGCACCACTATCCCTGGCGGACGTGCTCACCGTTTCGACCGAAGGCCTTGCCGGGGCAACCGTCGCATTCGATGTGGTTACTGGACCGTGAGCGCTTGACGTCGCCGACGGATTGCCCGGTGCCACTTCTGTTTTCTTTACCACGGCCGTGGCGGGTTTGGCCTCAACGGAAGAGGTAGAAGTTTTCACCGAAACGCTAGCCGTCGCTGACGGGGTGGGCGCAGGCGGCACGGTGGCCTTCACCGGAATCGGCGCAGCCGCAGAAACCGACGCGCTCAAAACCGTTTCGGGTTCTGCCGCTTGAGCCTTAGCGGTCACGAGCGGTTGAGCCGGTGTGCTCACAACCGACGCAGATGTAGGCATTCGAGTGGCGGAAGAGGGCGGAGCAGCGCTGGCGACGGTCTTTTCACTCTCATCGGGTAACGCGGGCAGGTCGGGGAGCGCGCTATCGGGTATGAAGCCTTCCACGCCGCTCTCGGTCCGGATCTTCACATAGCCCTTGACACGCGAAACAATCTCGACCGGTGCGCCACAGCGCAGCCGGGCCTCGACATCGAAGCTGCCGAGCGATTCATACACCCAAACACGATCCTGGTTGACTGCGCACTTCACGTACGCAAGGTCCGTCGCACGCGCCGACGATGCAAGCCAGAGGGCAGCCACCGGCAGGAGAACTCGAATAGGGCGGTTCATGTTTCCTCCCATGCTCCCCAGTCTGTTCTTCTCCAAAGATTGCGGCCCACTCCAAGGCGGACGAGAAACAAGGCCCGCCATACCGACAAAACTATGCGCTCACGCACAGACTCGAACAACTGGACGCAGGAACAAGTTTGGTGCAGGACAAGAGAAGGCGAAGACAGCCTAGGAGCGCCAGCGGAGAGTCACGGGGCCCGCGAGGGGATGCCGCATGGGCTGGCCCGTGCGCTGCGATTCGAGGTAGGAGGCTTTCAGCTCGAAGTACCAGCGTGCCTGGCGGTCCGCATCGTCTACGAGCATCATGCGGTCTTCGTGCGCGAGTCCCAGCGACTGCTTTTCGATTACTTCACTGTCCTGGCGGATGAAGCGGGGACCAAGAACGTGAATGATCAAGGAAACGATGGGGAACCAAGGAAGAATATTCCACGCAGCGACGAAATCGAGCCTGCAAAGATCGCTGCGAATGGGCGTGACAGTCGTGCGGCTCGAAAGCCAATAGCGTCCCGCGCGGACTTGTTCGAAGCGCTGGTTCGGCAAGACGAAGTCGATCGTCGTCGTGGCCGGCTCGCCCGTGATGAGTTTCAGAATCTTGTAGGGCGCGCTATTGGCCGAGGGCGCGTGTGGGCTCATGCGAAAGCCGTTGGGAATCGGCTCGAACTGCTTGGCTTTGTCGCGGATGCTGCGGCGGCTGCGCCACCACCAGGCCTGGTGAACGAATGGGCCATGCGCAGGATCCATCAGACCGATGATGCCGTGATCGACGCTGCATGGAAGATCGGCCGCGAGGTGCGCGATTCTGTAGCGTGGACTGAACGTCGGGAGCTCCGGCACAGGAGGAAGAGCGTCCCTTGGTTCGGCGCGACCTTCCGCGTTGGCCATAAACGCCCAGATGTAGCCATCACGCTCTTCGCAGGGAAAGCTGCCCGCGTAAATTCGCTCGCACTTCAGCTTGGAGTCGGCCGTGAGCGACGGAATGTGTCGGCACTGGCCCGTGTGCGCATCGAATTGCCAGCCATGGTAGGCGCATTCGACCAGCGCGCCGTCGAATTGGCCGTAGGAAAGCGGAAAGGCGCGGTGGGGGCAGATATCGCGCAGAGCGAAAGGCTTTTCGGCGGCATCGCGTCCCACCACAAGCGGAACTTCGAGCAGTGTGGCGCGCTGAAGCTGTCGGCCGTGGACGCGGTCGCTAGGAAGCGCGGGATACCAAAATCCCCACAGCATTTCGCCCGAACCCTCGGCTGGCTTTGCGGGAGTGCCTTCGTTCATCAGCGGGCGGCTATCGTAGTACATCCCCAGTGCCGCAGCAAAGCGGCGAACCTAGGATGATGAGCCGGTCGCCTACGCGTGCCCAGGCGAAGAGGCCACGAATTTATGAGGGGGTACGTTCGTACCGAAAAGGACCAAACGACTGCTCCATCGACATAGTCAGGGACCATCTTCAGAATCACATTCGATTCGGGACATGAGTCTCGAATCTGCACCTCCATCACCCCATGCCCAGAGCGGCTGGCACCCCCACCAGCCGCTCGCCCCTTTTTTGGGGGCCTTGAGCGCTTCCCCTAGATTGGAAAGTGTAAGAGCAAAAGGCCCGAGCTGCCCTGACGGCTCAGGATCGCACGGGCCTTATTGCCTAGCCCACCCCATAGGGAGCTGCCGCGGGAGACGAGACCGGGCTGGGCTCCGGTCTAGCTGTGCCACCTCTGGCCGGTAGCTACCGCACGCGCCCCGGCCGGTAACCCGTAAGAGGCCTGGGCCGCATGCGGAAGCGCGGCCCGAGTGGTGGTGGCACACGATGCAGGGGACCGCCGCAGTTGCTGCAGATATCCCGCGGCTGAGATTCCAGCCGCAGCCAGTGACCTCGCGCGGGACACTCCGGATTCAGGCACTGCACGGTCCAACCAGGCAGGTATTGCATTCTGATTCGCCTCGCAAGAAGCAGAATGAGAATCGACCTGTGCTGCTAAAAACGCCGAGGAAAAACAACCGCCCCGTAAAACGGGTGGATTGTGCGGCGAACAGCCTTGTGTGTCAAGAGGAATCTATACAATTACTAGTGGTGAGGTTTCCGAATTATTTCGTGCCGGCCGTGGCCGCGTCCGCCTGTACCTGCAGATCGTCGACCCTTTTCTGTGCTTCGGCGATTTGCTGCTGCATGGCGGCAATCTGTTCCTTTTCTTGGTCGAGTGCCTTGCCGCCAGTTTTGTCTGTGTAATTGGGGTTGCTCAGATACGTCTGTTCATCGAGTGCGTATTTCCGTTGTGCGATGTCAAGGTCGGTCTTGAGGCTTTCAAGCTGTGCCTTAGCTGCGCTTAGATCCGCTTGAAGGGCGGCCTTTTGTTCGGGAGTTACCGGTCCGCCGGTTTTCTGGGTGGACTCGGAAGGGGCGGGAGGCGTGGGTCCTCCCTCGTTCGGGCTGGCCTGGCCGACGACGCTAATGTTGTCATTCGTCGTCGGGATGTTGTCATTGTCCCAAACCTTGGCGGCCTGCGGCTGGTTCTTTTTCCGGGCTTGGGAGCGACGGGCGGCATCGGCGAGTGACTCTTGCTGGCCTGAGGAGTCCTGCTGCGCACGCGCTGCCGTTGCTAGCGGTGAAATCAGCAGAATCACGAGTCCGATCTTTACAAGTTTCATCGTGTGCCTCCCGCTTCAACCTGCCTCGATTCCATAGTAGTCGTGCCTGGCCCGCTGTGGCAAAGCGCGTCTGCCGCGGAGGCGAAAGAGGCAACGGGCCTTCCGGACGGCTAGCTTGGGTGGAACAGGTGGAAGGACTCGGAGGACAGGATGCCCGAGGCCGGCCTTTCCGCACCGAGCCCCGGCTCAGAGAGCCTGGCGCGTGGCCACGAGCATTTTGCCAGTGTTATCGCCGCTGAGAACTCCGATGAGGGCGCGTGGCATATTTTCGAAACCTTCGATGATGGTCTCGCGATACTTCACCTTGCCCTCTTTGAGCCACTCGGCCATTTGCCGAGCGCCTTGGGAGAAGCGATCGGCGAACTGGCTGACGATGAAACCTTCGGCACGCGCCTGCTTTGTGAGCAGGTGGATGTATGGCCGGACTCCCGGTTCTGGCCGGGCCAAATTGTACTGCGAAATCTGGCCACAGATGGACATGCGCGCCCGCACGTTGAGAAGCGGAAGGACTGCGTCGGTAATGGCACCGCCGACATTATCGAAGTAGCAGTCCATACCGGCGGGACAGAGCTCCTTCAGGGTCTCAGTGTAGTTTTCGACGGTCTTGTAGTTGAACGCAGCGTCAAAGCCCAGCTCGCTTGTGAGCCATCTGACTTTGTCATCGCTTCCGGCGATCCCCACCGCGCGGCAGCCTTTTATCTTCGCAATCTGCCCAACGAGCGAGCCCACGGCCCCGGCCGCCCCCGAAACGACAACCGTCTCTCCCGGCTTCGGCTGACAGATATCGAGGAAGCCGAAATAGGCGGTCATGCCGGGCATGCCGAGGGCGCCAAGCGCCGTTGAGGGAGGAGCGACGCGAGGGTCGAGTTTCTGCAAACCTTTCCCGTCGGAGACTGCAAACTCCTGCCAGCCCCAATAGCCGGCAACCACATCGCCCACTTGAAACTGCGGGTGGGTCGATTCGATGACCCTGCCGACCGTGCCGCCGATCATGACCTGTCCGATGTCAACTGGATCGGCATAGGTGCGAATACCGGTCATTCGCCCGCGCATGTACGGGTCGACAGAAAGAAACAGGGTTGCTAGCAGCAGCTGTCCTTCGGTGAGGGCGGGAATCCGCGCCTCGACAAGCTGAAAGTCGGATTCCTTCGGTAGGCCGGCCGGGCGCGCCCGAAGGACAAACTGCCGGTTCACGCTGGGTAGAGGAATGGCTCTGGTAGCTGTCATAATGGTGGATTATGCCAGACGGCTGGGCGAGAGTGAAAGCAGAGGTATTGCACTGCCAGGGGCGCTAACGAGATACCCGCGCCCGGCGTCTGATGGGGAAAGGAAGTACGATGAGACCGTTCAAGCGCTTCGCTCTGATTTTGTTCGCGGCGCTGGTATTACTAGCGCTCAAGCCATCCTCGGCTTGGGCGCGGCAGTCAGGGACCGCTCCGACGACGCAGTCCGAGACACCTTCTCGGAACTCCACAAGCTCCCCATCGGAACAGGTCACAAAAACAGTCACTGCCTACACGCTCGCTCCCGATCTTTACGAAAAGACAAAGCACATCGATCGAGTGCGGCTTATCTTCCTGATCGTCTCGCCGATCTACAGCTTGTTGATCTTGTGGCTGGTTCTAGGCTGGAGGCTCGGGCCCAAGTATCGCGACTGGGCTGAGGGCGCTTCATCCAAGCTATTTGTTCAGGTAGTTGTGTTCTCACCCCTTTTGATTCTGACTTTGGACATTCTCGATCTTCCGGTCGGGGTGTTCGAACAATGGGAATTGCGCAACTACGGCCTTTCGGTGCAGCGATGGGGGTCGTGGGCGTGGGATTGGACCAAGGGCGAATTCGTCAACGTGATCATCGCCATTATTCTCATCTCGATCCTGTACGCAGTGCTACGTAAGAGCCCGCAACGCTGGTGGTTTTACTTCTGGCTGGCCGCTCTGCCGCTCGGAGTGCTTCTGATTTTCCTTCAGCCGCTGGTGATCGATCCTCTGTTTCACAAATTCGAGCCGCTTCAGCAGAAGGATCCCGCTCTCACGGCGGCACTCGAACACATGGTGGCGCGCGCAGGCCAGGACATTCCACCGGAGCGCATGTACTGGATGAATGCATCAGAAAAGGTAAATGAGTTGAATGCCTATGTGACCGGCATCGGCGGCTCGAAGCGCATCGTTGTTTGGGACACCACGATCGCGAAGATGACGACGCCTCAGATTGTGTCGGTGGCAGGCCACGAAATGGGCCACTATGTCCTCAATCACATTCCCAAAGCCCTGGCGATCTATGCCCTGGGTAGCCTGGCGCTATTTTATCTGGGATACCGCTCGATCGATTGGTTGCTCAAATGGCGCGGCGCCCGGTGGGCAATCCGAGCACCGGAAGATCTGGCCTCCCTGCCGGCCTTGCTCCTGCTGTTCAGCATTTTCCTGCTCATACTCACGCCCGTCACAAACGCGATCAGCCGGTACTTTGAGCATCAAGCGGACCAATACGCACTCGAGGTGACCCACGGGCTCACGCCGGATTCCGGCCAGGTGGCGGCGCAGGCCTTTCAGGTACTCGGTGAAGTCGATTTGGAATACCCTGACCCGAGCCGTCTGGATGTCCTGCTCACCGACGATCATCCTCCGACGCGCGACCGAGTTCGCTTTGCGCTCACCTACCATCCCTGGGCGAATGGCGGGACGGGCGAATTCGTCCACTAGCGTCGCGCGTGGAGCGTCATCTGAATCGCGTGGCGCGGCCGCAGTGTGACCAGCGGTTCGGGTAGAACCGGCTTCGAGGGCGCCAGACGGAAACGGAAACGGCGCGCGAGCGTGGCGATGACCACCGCGGCTTCGAGCAGCGCAAACCCCTGCCCGATGCATCGGCGGGGCCCGTCGCCAAATGGAAAATACGCTCCGGCAGGTAGCCGGTCGGCCAGCCCATCGAGCCAGCGCTCGGGACGAAATACTTCCGGATCGTCGTAAAAGCGGGGGTCGCGCTGCATCACCCACTGCGAGAAAATAATTGTCGACCTGGGCTCGAACGTGTAACCGCCGATCTCGCAGGGTTCGATCACTTCCCGTGCCATGATGTAGGCGGGCGGATAAAGCCGCAGGCTTTCGTTCATCACGGCCTGCAGGTAGGGCAAACGGGGAACATCGGCCGCTTCGATCGCACGCGTCCCCAGCACGCTCGTCAGTTCCTCCTCAAGGCGCGCTTCGACAGCCGGGTGCTGGCTGAGCGCGTACCATGTCCAGGTGAGCATCTGTGCTGTGGTCTCGTGGCCTGCAAGAAAAAGCGTCATGGTCTCGTCATGAAGCTGTTGCCGGGTCATCTGCGTGCCATCTTCGTCCATGGCGTCCATGAGCAGCGCGAGCAAGTCATTGTGGTGGTTCGAATTCCCCTCCGCTTGCCGCTCCGAGATAATGCCGTAGACGAGCGAATCGATGAACTCGAGCTCGCGATTGGCGCGAAGGTTGTTCGGCGTGGGCCAAGTTTCGGGAATACGAAAGGGGAGCCGCTGCCGGCGCAATGAATAGCGCATTAGAAATGTCATGGCCTGGCCCACGCCGCGGGCTTGTTCGGGAAGTGTGGACCCAAAAAGTGTGCGCACGGCAATGGCAAGAGTGAGCGCAGTCATTTCCTGCCCGACATTGCGCTCCTGGGCGTCGCGCCAATCGCGCAGATGCGCTTCGGTGAGCTCGAGCATCGTGGCGGCGTATTCGTTCACACGACTCCGGTGAAACGCAGGTTGCGCCAGACGCCGCTGCCTTCGCCAAAACTCGCCCTCGCTGATCAGCAACCCCTGGCCAAGCATGCGGACCGTCACGCGTCGGGTCAGCTCGCTCTTGTGAAACTTATTGTGTTGAATCACCAGAACTTGGTTGATCCAATCGGGATGATTCAGCAGGATGCGCTCCTGCCCCATCACGTGAAACCGCGCGATGTCACCGTACTCGCGCGCGATCGCCCGCATTCCCTCCAGGGGATCACGGCGCAAGGCCACCGCCATGCCGACCAGCGGCCATCCTTTCGGCCCAGGAGGAACTTGGCTCCTGCTGGATCCGTCGTTTCGTTGCGTCGCGATCCGCTCCACGATCATCTCATTCTACAGCGGCTGCGGCATTTTGGCGCTGGCACCCGCATTCGGTAAGATAGCGGTTGTCGCTTGAAAGAGAACTCCCATGGGTATCGACAAGCCGGAATGGCTGCTTCAGACAGAAGGCATTCTAGAAACACTCAATCAAGGCGTGATGGTCGTCGATGATTGCCATCGGGTCCATTTTATCAATGGCTACCTGGAAGAGATCTTCGGTATCCCGGCGTCGGAAATGATAGGCCACATGGCTTTGCAGTACTACGCACCGGAGGAACACGAGTACATTCTGGCGCGGATCGCTGAAAGCGAAAAAGCCGGGCAGCATCGCTTTGAGTTCGTCATACCACGCAAAGACGGCAGCCGCTTGCCTGTCGTGATCACCACCCGCCGTTTCGAAGATCCTGACGGCCAAACGTTTGCGATCATCACCTTCACCGACATCTCCGACCAGAAGCGCGCCGAGACCCTGCTCCGCGACGCCAATGTCAAACTCGAAGAGCGCCAAAAGCAGATCGAAGAAGAACTGGCTTTGGCGGCGCGCGTACAACAGAGTCTGGCCCCGCACTCGCTCGTCTGGGGCGGCCTGCGCGTCGACGCCCATTATCATGCCGTGCGGACGATCGGCGGGGATTTCGGTGTGGCTAGCCCCGATGACAGCGACCATCTGAATCTTTTGGTGGCCGACGTTTCCGGGCACGGCATCGGCTCCGCGCTCGTCGCGAACCGGCTCTACGCGGAAATCCTTGCGGAGCTGCGCAGCAGGGCGCCGCTCGGGGAAATGCTGAGGCATCTCAATCGCTTCCTGATGCAAAACATCGGGAGCTCCTCTTTCTTTCTCACCGCCGCGGCCGCTCGGATCGACCGCGGAGGCCAACGCATGCTGTTTGCCGGCGCGGGACACCCGCCTGCGATGGTGGTCACGCCCGGCCAGGAGCCCAGGCTGCTGGAATCCCGTAGCATGCTGCTGGGCGCGCTGCCGGACGCCGTGGACGGAGAGGCTGTGCTCGATGTGGACCTCAACCCCGGTGACCGCGTCGCCTTATACACGGACGGAATCACCGAAGTTTTCGATTCGCGCGGCGAAATGCTAGGCGTCTCGGGCCTGCAAGAAATCGTACGGGAAGCGTCGCTCGCGCCGTTTCCTGAGATGAAGCGCGGGATACTTGACCGTGTCGCAGCCTGGCGCGAAGGGCCTCCCGCCGATGACGTTTCCCTCGTCCTCGTGGAAGTGGCCTGACAGGGCGGCCGCGTTGATTCGGTTTTGCCTATGGGAAAAGGTGCGGAGATGATTCGGCTAACCACAACGGCCAAGGCGGCGGGATGCGCGGCGAAGCTCAGTCCGAGCATTCTCGAAAACGTGCTTAAGCGGATGCCGCCGGCAAACGATCCAAATCTGATCGTCGGCTTTGAAACGAGCGATGATGCAGCCGTCTACCGGATCCAAGAGGATCTGGGGATCGTGCAGACCGTCGACTTCTTCACCCCCATCGTCGATGACCCGGCACTGTTCGGCCAGGTGGCTGCCGCGAATGCGCTCAGCGACGTGTACGCCATGGGTGGCCGTCCCATCACCGCACTGACCATCGTTGCCTTTCCAGCCGCGCAGCCCGCTGAGATCCTGGAAGCGATCCTTCGCGGCGGTCTCGAGAAAATGAAGGAAGCCAACTGCACAGTCGCCGGCGGGCACTCGATTCGCGATGACGAACTGAAGTTCGGCTACGCCGTCACCGGTCTCATTCACCCAGGGCAAATCTGGCGCAACGTGGGTGCCCGCCCCGGCGACGTGTTGCTCTTCACCAAGCCCATTGGGACGGGCGTGATTTCCACCGCCTTGAAACAGGGCAAGGCCGATGACCGGTGGGTAGAAGCCTCGACCGCCTCAATGACGCGCCTGAACCGCGACGCGGCGAGCGCGCTGCACGAAATCGACGACATGGCCGGTCGTCAAGACCGGCCCGTCCATGCCGTCACAGATGTAACCGGCTTCTCTCTGCTGGGCCACGCCCGAGAGATGGCCATCGGTAGCGGCGTATCGATGCGCATCCATCACGCCCGCGTGGACTATCTTCCCGGTGCCATCGAAGCGGCGCGCGGTGGCTTTTTGTCGGGCGGGCTCGCGAACAACCGAGAGTTTCTAGAGGGCTGCGTGGCATTCCGCTCTTCGGTACCGGAAGAGTTTCACGCGCTTCTCTTCGATCCGCAGACATCCGGAGGTTTGCTCGCCGCGGTAGCGCCCGATGCGCTCGAGGGCGCCATGGCGATCTTCCAGCGCTACGGCGTGGCGGCCCGCCACATCGGGGAAGTCATTCCGAAAAGGTCTCCCCTGCTCGAAGTCGCCTGAATCATGTACACTCCTTTTTCCCGCTAGCCTACATGGATCCGGTAACCCACGGAATCACTGGCGCGCTTCTCGGCAAGGCGTACTTCTCCGACCGTTACGGCAAAGTGGCCACCTTCGCGGCGGTACTCGGCGCCGTGTTCCCGGACGTGGACGTCGCGGCCGACATCGTCTCGCGCGATCCTTTGGCCATCATCAAATATCATCGCGCGATTACCCACTCCTTTGTGGCTCTACCCGTTTTTGCCCTTCTGCTCGCCCTCCTCACCCGCGCGCTTCTTCCCTGGGTGGGGCGCCGGTTCCCGCGATGGCGCGGGCTCGAATCGCCACCGTTGGGAATTCTCACGCTGATCTACGCCATCGGCATTGCCAGCCACATCCTTCTCGATGGCATGACTTCGTTCGGAACGCGCATGTGGTTTCCGCTTTCAACCAAGCGCGTGGCCTGGGACCTGCTTTTCATCATCGATTTTTCATTCACGGCGATCGTGCTTCTGCCGCAAGTGATCGCCTGGATCTATCCAGCTGGGCCTACTTCCGTAGAGAACGTGCCCGTGAGTCGGGCACGGGCGCTGCGCATGTGGCTCGTCTTCACGGCGAGCACATGGATGATCTGGCTGCTGACACGCGTGGCGGGATATCCCTTCCGACTCTGGGTCGCGGCGGTCGTAAGCGCGGTATTGGCCGTGCTCTTCTTCGCGCCAGCTATCGGCGGATGGGGATTCCGAGTCACGCGCGCGGCGTGGTGTCAGGTGGGAGTTGTGGTGATGGTCGCCTATCTTCTGGGCTGCGCATTTGGCCACCACGCGGCGCTGCTTCACGTCCGGGCCTTTGCCGACGACAACCATATCGCCGTTGATCGGATCGCGGCGTTGCCCATCCCACCGTCGCCTTTGGACTGGGGCGACGCGATTCGCACACTCGACGGGTTGTACGAAGCCCGATTCGACCTGCGCGACCGGCGTCCGCCGGCCTTCTGGTGGGTGCCAGATTCTCCGCCAGATCCTTTCATCGCACGTGCCGTCCTTCTGCCGAGTGTGCAGCTTTACTGGCGGTTCGCCCGGTTTCCTTCCATTCACAGCTTCGGGCGAAACGGTCTGCATATGGTCGATCTCGGCGAGAATCGCTTTTCCGACGGTCGTCGGCGGAGTCCCCAGCCGTTCACGTGGGAGGTTGTCTTCGATAATTCCGGCAATGTTCTGGACCAAGGCTGGCTCGCCAACGGTCTGCTACAACAGCGCATGAGGCATCTGGTCCCGCAGCAGCCCGTGCCCACGCTGCCGTCGAGGCCAAAGTCGTGAGAGTCCTCATTTTCAGCGACATCCACGGCGATCTTCGCGCACTGGACCGCATCCTCCAAAAGCCTGCCGATCTCTACATCGCGGCCGGTGATCTAGCCACGTTCGGCAAAGGACTTGATCGCTGTGGCGAGGTTCTCGGCCCGTTGGGCTCGCGGCTTTGGGTACTGCCCGGAAATCACGAAACGCACGAAGACACACGCGCCTTGTGTGCGCGCTTCGGTTTCATCGATTTCCACCGTCAGATACGCAGTGTCGAAGGTGGGACGGGCTGCGTTCGGTGGGCGGGACTCGGCTACAGCAACATCACCCCGTTTCATACGCCCGGCGAGTATTCAGAGGAAGAAATCGCGGAGGCGCTGGCTGCTTTCGACAAGATCCCGGGATTGTATGTCGTCGCGCATTGCCCGCCGCGGGACACCCGACTCGACGAGTTTGCTCCCGGCCAGCACGGCGGCAGCTCTTCGTTGCGCGCCTGGATCAAACAGGCAGAGCCTTGCTACTTGTTCTGCGGACACATCCACGAAGCCGCCGGCCTCCGCGAGCGCATCGGTGTGACCGAATGCGTCAACGTCGGCAAGCAAGGCTATAGCCTTGAAATCTAACGGCGGTGGTTTTTCAAGCCGGCGTCATCACTTCTACCACCGGTGGGATAAATGACCAGCTGGCGGCGGTCCCCCAAGCCTTCGCTTACCGTGCGGACGCCTTGCGCTCCATTCAGCTCCAAATGAATGATGCGTCGCTCGCGCGATGACATCGGATTGAAGCGGTGGGGCTGTCCGGTCTCTCGGACGCGCTGCGCCGCCACGCGTGCCGAAAGCTTCAATTCCGCCAGGCGTGTCGCGCGATATTCGCCGCAGTCCAATCGCACGCGATCGTGCAGGCGCGGGTCAAGACGCAGCCAGCGGTGCGCGATGTGCTCGAGCGCGAGCAGCAGCTCCGCATTCCGCTCCAACAGCAGTTCGTCGTCGGCTCCCCGAAAGGTGACCATGATATCGACATCTTCTGGATTCGCTGCGCCCTCCGTCGAGGCGGAGACCTCCCACCCTACGGCCAAATGCATTTCAGCAACGGCAAGATCGAGAAACCGCTTCAACTCCGCCAGCGTACGCTCGCGATCCAGGCGTGGCTCTGCGCCGCGCTCTCGCGCCCCGCGGCCCTGGCCGGAACTCCGTTTCCTCGTGGCCCTGTGTTCGTCGCTCATGGTTTTTTCTTCTTGAACTTGCTGCGCGTGGGTAGCGGCTGTGTCCGGTTCAGATACAACTGTTGGCCCACGCTGACAAGATTGCTCGTGAAATAGTACAGGTTCAGCCCGCTCGATAGCTGGAAGAAAATAAATGCCAGCATGAGCGGCATCAAGGCCATCATCCTCTGTTGGGCGGGATCGACGGTCGCAGCCGTCGGCATCAGTTTCGTCGATAGATAGGTGGTCACGGCCATAGCGATGGGCAAGACATAGTAGGGGTCCTTCGCCGACAAATCGTGGATCCAGAAAATCCACGGGGCGTGCCGCAATTCAATCGCGCCTGCCAGCATCCTGTAAAAAGCCCAAAGAAACGGTATCTGCAAAAGCATCGGCAGGCATCCGCCCACCTGTGACCATGGACTGAGCCCGTGCTTGGCGTACATCGCCATGATTTCTTCATTCATCTTGCTGCGGCGGGGATCGGTCATCGAATACTTCCGATAGCGGTCCTGGATCGCCTTCATTTCCGGCGCGACCACCTGCATTTTTCGCATGGAATGGAAGGTCCAAATGCGAATCGGAAGCAGCGCCATGGTGAGGCCTAGCGTCAAAACCACAATGGACCAGCCATAATTGGGGATGAGACGGTAGAGCCATTGCAGAATAAACAGCATGGGCTTGGCGATTACACCGGTCCATCCGAATTGCACCAGCCCTTCCAGCGACGGTTGCACCTTGCCGAGAAGCGCCAGATCCTTCGGGCCCACGTACGCGCGAATCTTCACCGGCCCTGGAGCTGCCGAGCCCACCGCCATCTCGGCCATCGGCTCGGCCGTCTGCTGGCCATTCGCAACAAAATGGTGCCACTGCGTCCAGTGCGAAAGGTACAGGTCGGTTCCGTCGGGAATGAACGCCGCCGTGAAGAATTGATCCTCGATCCCGGCGAATTCCATCGCACCAGGTTGCTGGAAGGGCTGCGTCGAATTGCCAGAAACGCCGAGCTTCTTGTATTGAATCGCGCTCAGGCTCCCGCCCTGCTGATAGAAAACGCTGACGAGCTGCGAGGCTCGGTACACGGTGCGGTCGCCGAATCCACCGCGCCAGGCAATTCCACAAGCGAGCGGCTTGCCATCGAGCGTGGCGGAGGCGTCCAGAGACATCTGGTAGTCCGGACGGAAGCTCAGCGTTTTCGCGATGTCCAGATGCCCGTTGGCCCAGTGAAAAGTGACACGTACAGGCGCTTCGAACGCATGCGCGTCCGCCGGAACTACCGGGGTCTTGCTCGCTTCGCTGCTTCCATCGGTGGTCTGGACTTCGTAGAGACCCGTGTTCGCATCCGATTCCAATTGGCTATCGGAAAGCTGGAGGGAAAAGGGGAAGCCCAGCTCTTCGGCGGCATTCTCATTGACCAGATCGAGCGGGCGCGGCGGCTTTTGATCATCCAAATACTTCTTGAGCGTCCAGCTTCGCACCACAGCGCCACGGTTGGAAAGCTCAACGTGATAAAGCGGGCTTTCAATTGTGATGATCTTCTCAGCCGACGCCTCCACCCGAGGCGTGCTGACCCGCTCGGGCGTGGCACTCAGCGCGGCTTCGGTTCCGGGCTGCGCTCGGCTGATGCCAGGCACGTTCTGCGAAATCGTCTGGGCGGGCTTCTCAGGCGACGTAACAGGAGGTTTGTAGAAATGCAGCCAAACAAAGGTGATGAGCACGACCAGCACCACGAAGAGAATCGCGCGGACCTGGTCCGACATCTCGCTCACAGGGCCGGCTCCCGTCTCCTGTGACGTGCGTCCGGTTGGGGAACCGGATCGAATCCGCCGACCGTAAATGGCCGACAGCGAAGCAGCCTCTTCACCGCCAACACGAAGCCGCGCCCCGCGCCGTGAAGCAGGATCGCTTCAAACGCGTAGTTCGAGCAGGATGGCTGGAACTTACAGGCACCGCCGAAAAACGGCGAAAAAAAAATCATGTAGCAGCGCAGCAAGAACAACAACGTGTACGCGCCCAAGGACTTCGCTACAGTCCGGGCTTCTCGGCTTTGGGCGGGAGCGAAGACGCCCGGGGGAGAAGACCGAGTAGCTCGTCGGTCAGCGGCAGAAAACCCGCCGTGGCTACTGAGCTGCGCGGATGAATGACGATATCCCATCCCGGGGCAATCTCCTGTCGGTGGAGCCTCACGATCTCACGAAGTCGGCGCCGAATACGATTGCGGCGGACTGCGCTGCCCAGCGCCTTCTTGATGCTCCAACCGAAGCGGCTGTGAGCGAGGCCATTGGGACGAAGAAAAACCGTGAACTCGCGGCCCGCTCGCCTTCGGCCGTCCCGATACACCGCATTGTATTCGGCGCGGCGCACCAGACGGCTGGCACGAGGAAAATCGAGCCGCGGCCGATCAAACCCGCGTGAGGCTGTGGCGTCCTTTTTTCCGGCGTTGGGCAAGAACCTTCCGTCCGCCCGCGCTCTTCATGCGTGCGCGGAAGCCGTGCTTTTTGTGACGGCTGCGCACATGGGGTTGAAACGTGCGTTTCGGCAACGATCTTTCTCCTCTTGATTTGTACTACGCGCGCCGCCATCCGCAATTTCAATTTTGGGCATCGGGCGGCGGCTTCTCGTCCTGCGCCTGCCGCATCGGGCGAGGATCGGTCCCATAGGGCGGCGCAGGCGCAAACCTCTCAGCGCACACCGCGGACCCCAGCGAATTGGTTAGTGTATGCGAGCGCCGCACCACGGTCAAGGAAGGGCACAGCAAAACAAACGAGCGCTCGCGCGACTTTTTACCACGGCGGGATTCGGAATACTTAACCGAACCAGCTACTTGCTAGGACCCAGAATTTCCCCGGCGCGCTCCCTATCCTGCTCTCGTACCAGCAGCTTGACGCCGCCCATCCAAAGCCCTGGCTCTTCCCCGCCTGCATCGTCGGCCTGAACAATCGAATCTACGCCTTGTGCCTCTAGCGCACCCTGGGCAAGCTCGGCTTCGGCCTTGTTCAGAAAATCCCGAAAAACCACCAATTTGCTCTCTTTGGTCATTTTGCTGCGTTCCCGTATCCAACTGCCTTCAAACCTGCTCCACCCGGGTTACAGGTCCGTCCCACCAAAAGCCTGCTTCACGTTTGGCTGCAGAAGATACACGATGATCCACAGGTTGAGGGCCGTGAAGATGGCGCGCCAAAACACGAGAAAGATGTGGAAATGGATGAGTGCCGCCAGCATGTGCAGGCCGAAAAAGATGACACCCAAACCAGCGAACACGATCGTCAGAATGCGCGCCCAGTTCTCAAGCTTCCACAACCCGATGCCCATCACTACATATACAGCAGCGACACCCATCATCGTCAAGCCGAGCACCGCGCCGCCCATGCCAGCGAACATGGCCATTCGCGGATGATAGAGACTCAAGCTGGACATCCGCGTCATCATGGCGCCACCGAGAACCATGACCAACCCGCCCAACGCGAGGATCAACGCGCCGATAAACGCTAAGATCGCAAGAAACGTTACCCCCGCTGGACGTTCCATGGGCGCTCCTCACACCGGAAACAACGAGTCGCGTCAGAGACCGGTTCCGCCAAACGCCTGCTTCACGTTCGGCGTCAATAGATAGACGACGATCCAAACATCGATCGCGGTCACCACGGCTTGCATAAAGAACAGAATCACGTGGAAATGCAGAACCGAGCGCAGCAAGCCGAAGGCATTGAAAACCAGTCCCACGCCTACCAAGATTACCGTGACAATGCGGGCCCAATTCTGTAGCTTCCAAAGCCCGATGCCGAGGATAAGGTAAACCGCAGCGACGCCCAGAAACACGACTCCCACGATTGCACCGCCCATTCCCGCAATCATTCCAAGTCCGGGACGATTTGCCAAGCTCGACAGGATGGCGCCGCCCAGAAACATTCCGAACGCCGCGAAAAACAGACAAAACGCTCCGATAAAGGCCAGTACGGCAATAACGGTCACACCCGTGGGACGTTCCATCTGTCCTCCTTCACCGGACGCTTAATTGAGCGCGACCCTACGCCAACCTCCCGACAGGGTCAAGCAGAAAGAAAAATGATCCCGAAGTTCAGGTTCGAGGTAAACTCGCCCCACCTCAGCAGAGAGCTCATCCGGCCGCCGCCCTGGGGTTTCATCGGGAGTCCGGGATGATCGTGCCAACACCAACCCACCTTCGCGTTGTGGCAGTGCTGTTCATTGGTTTGCCGTGGGCGTTGTCGGCACAGTCGTCGCCCAACAGCGCCGCTGCGTCGGCGACCGAATCCGTTCCTGCTCCAAAACCGCCCAGCTCGTCAGAAACGCCCGAGATGGACATGCACGAAGATCCTCTACCTCTTCGAACCAGCGCCGAGCTGGTTCCCGTGCGCGTGGTGGTACGCGACGCGAATGGGAAGGCCGTTGCCAACTTAGAGAAGGACGATTTCCAGCTGTTCGAAGACGGCAAACCTCAGCCGATCACGAATTTTGTGGTGGAGACACTGGCGTCCGTCTCACAGCGGCAGGCCGCTGGGCATTCCGGGGAGGCACAGCGGGGAGAAACTCAGCCAGCAGGTTTCCTGCGGCCCACTCGATTTGTGGCGATGCTCTTTGACGATGCGCACTTAGAGTCGGCTGACCTGCTTGGTGTGCGCAAAGCCGCAGAGAAGTACTTGGACACTGCCGTGGCTCCGACCGATCGCACGGCTGTGTATACGGTTTCCGGACTCGGGCAGCTGGACTTCACCGACGACCTCGCCAAGTTGCACCAGGCGCTCGCCCAATTGCAGCCCCACCCGTTGGGAGACGTACCGCACATGCCCAATGAATGCCCGCCGATGGATTATCTCGAAGCGGACAGGATCGAAAATCAAAACGATCAGCAAGCCATAAACGTGGCCATAAACGACGTGATTCATTGCGATCCCGGCATCATGCTCGACATGCAGCTCGCTGCGGCGACCGGCAGCACCCAGCTAAGCCCGGCCGACATCCAGAAGGCCCAAGGCATCGTGCAGGCGACGGCTGTCCGCGTCGACCAACAGGGCTCGCTTCAGGCACAAGCTGTATTCCGTTCCCTTACCGCCATTGCTCGGCGGCTGGCTGCGATGCCGGGACAGCGCTATCTCGTGCTGATTTCACCGGGCTTCATCTTTCCCGACGACAGGGCCGAATTCTCCCAGGTCGTCGATCAGGCCATCCGTTCCGCTGTGTTCGTCAGCACCCTCGATGCACGAGGTTTGTACACGCCCGATTTGGGAGGCGATATCGGACAAAGGATGAATGACCCAGATCCTACCGCGGCAGGCATTCACAGTTCATGGCGGATTGCCACGCAAGCAGCCCAGACGGAACTTCTCTCTTACCTCGCTGCCGACACCGGCGGCTATGCGTTTCATAACAACAACGACCTCGAAGAGGGACTGCGGCAGGTGGCCTCGGCGCCAGAGGCTTACTACTACCTCGCGTTCGCCCCGCACAATCTGAAGTTCGACGGGAAATTCCACTCGCTCAAGGTGACGCTCCGCACCAAGGAAAAATTCGCCGTGGAGGCGCGCCGGGGCTACTACGACCCGCGCCCGGGCACGCCCGTCGATACGGCCAAGCGGGATATCGAGGACGCCGTTTTTTCTCAGGAGGAGCAGCACGGGCTTCCCGTGTCACTCGAGACCCAGTTTTACAAGACCGATCAAACAGACGCAAAGCTCTCCGTGCTGGCCCATGTCGACTTGGCGCACATCCGCTTTGAGAAAGCAGACGGCCGAAATCAGAATGATCTGACCGTGATCGCCGCGCTGTTTGATCGCAACGGAAACTTCATAGCAGGGACGCAAAGGATCGTGGCCATGAAGCTGCGCGACCAGACCCTTGAGCGTTTGTCGCGCACGGGCGTGACGGTCCGGACCAACTTCGACGTAAAGCCAGGAGACTACGTGGTGCGCCTTGTCGTCCGGGATTCCAACGCTGCGCAGCTTTCCGCAGAAAACGGAACTGTCGAAATCCCCTATTAGGGAGGCCGCGTTATGACACGAAGACAGGCTCGAGGAATTGTTCTCGCCGGGCTCCTACTTGGCTGGCCTCGGCGCCAGGCGATTCTGTCGCCCGCGACCGTCGATGCGCAGCAATCCGCTCCCGCGAGTGTCCCCCAGGGCCCCGGCTCTGAGACACCGGCTCCTTCCGGCCTCCTGCTGAAGACCGAAACGAAACTGGTGCGCGTCGATGTCGTCGTCACGGACAAGAAGGGCAACTATCTTCACGATTTAGCTGCCAAGGACTTTCACGTTTTTGACAATGATAAAGAGCAGCCGATTGCCAACTTTTCGTTCGGCTCGTCCGCCCCTGGGGCGATTCGCGACCGTCGTTACATGGTTCTTTTTTTCGATGACTCGACGATGAATTCAAGCGACCAGTCGCGGGCGCGCCAGGCCGCGATGAAATTTATCGATGCCAATGCCGGTCCTGACCGCGTCATGGCCGTGGTGGATTTCACCGGAGTGCTTCGCATCGTACAGAATTTCACGGCCGATGCGGACAAGCTCAAGAAGGCGGCGGCGACGTACAAGCCCTCTGCCGTCTCACCGAACGGAGGGACCGACCTAGGGCCTGCGGATTCGCTGAGCTCGGCAGGCCCCACCCTCGCCGACAGCGAGAGCGATTTCGGCGTGCACACACTCCTGCTTGCGATCCGGAGTCTGGCGATGAATCTCGCAGCCGTGCCGGGAAGAAAGAGCCTGATTCTGTTCACCGACGGTTTTCTCGCCACACCGGAGGAACAAGGGGAACTATCGGCCACGATCTCTGCCTGCAATCAAGCAAACGTCGCGATCTACCCGCTCGACGCGCGCGGATTGATCGCGAGCAGAAACAGCCTCGAGCGTGTGTACGGAAGCCAAATTCCGTTCGAGCCACGCGACCCTAGGGACGCGCACGCAAAACTGATCCTCGCCTCGTACCCAATCGCTAAAGAACCTGGCGAGCCATCGCAAAAAGGAGGAGGTGGGGGTGGAGGGGGTAGCCGGGGAGGTGGAGGCGCCGGTCCCGGTGGGGGCACCGGCGGGGGCGGCACGAAAGGATCCGGGGGAGTTCCCGGCGGAAATAGGGGCGGCAGCTCGGGCATGACGCCCACCAGCACGTACCCGACCTGGCCGTTGGGGACGACCACTCCCCAAATGATCGTTCCGACTCTTCCCGAAACGGGTGAGGCGAATCAAGGCGTGCTGTACCAGCTCGCCCAAGGAACCGGGGGCTTCCCGATCTACAACAGCAACGACTTACTCGGCGGGCTATCGAAAATCGCGCAGGAACAAGAGGAATACTATTTGATCGGCTACGTCCCACCGGACTCTTCCGCGACTACCTGCCACACGCTGAAGGTGAGGATCGATCGCGGGGGCGCCACGGTTCGCTCGCGCACCGGCTATTGCAACGCCAAGCCAAAAGACCTTCTGGTCGGAAAACCGATCGAAAAGGATTTAGAAGCGCACGTCAATCAAGCTGCTTCACCCCCCTCGAGTGGATCGCTGGAGGCACCGTTCGTTTATACGTCGCCCAATACGGCGAGCGTCAACGTCGCTATGGAAGTTCCAGCATCGACCATCGAGTTTTCCAAAGACAAAGGAAAGTATCGCGCGGACATCAACATCCTGGGAATCGCGTACCGGTCCGATGGTACGGTGGGCGCGCGATTCTCTGACGAAGTTCGGCTTGAATTCGAAAAGGACGATTGGAAAAAGTTCCTCGAAAAACCAATGCTCTACGGCAACCAGTTTCAGGTTGCATCCGGGCAGTACCAACTCTCCGTCGTTCTCTCGGGCGGCCAGAACTTTGGAAAATTTAACGCGCCGCTGGTCATCGAACCTTATGACGGCAAGACGTTCACAATGAGCGCGATTACGCTGAGCGATGACCTAAGACCCGCGGCTGGATTGGGCGGCGCGCTCGAGGCCGATCTACTTTCCGACCGGACGCCGCTAATCATACAGGACATGGAGGTCGTGCCCTCTGGCAGCAACCATTTCAAACGGACCGAGAAGGTCGCGCTCTACGCCCAGATCTACGACCCGGACCTGGTGAGTCAAAATCCCCCGGCGGTTCGACTGGGTTACTCGATCGTCGATCTGAAGACGGGCCAAGGCGTGCTGGGTGGGCGGGACATCGACTTGACGCTCTTTATGAAGAAAGGGAACCCGGTGATGCCGATTGGCCTCCAATTGCCCGTGGACCACCTAGAGCCGGGCTCCTATCGACTGGATATCGAAGCTTCGAACGACACCGGCAAGCATACGACAATTCGCTCGGTGAAATTCGATACGGAATAGATCCCACACTCGTATCCAAGCCTAGCTCGAGATCAAAACCCGGAGATGTTCGGTGTAGACTTTGACACCCGAACGGTCGAGCCGCCTCCGAAAGCGGCCAAAATTCCGGAGACGGAGAATCGCGTGAGAATGAGAAATGTGGCTGTCGCTCTGGTTCTGACTCTGTGCGGTGTAGCCCTCCCGAGCGTTCTATGGGGCGAAACAAAGGATCTGAGGATCGGCGCGTTTCAAGTCCAGCAAGAGCTCGTGTTGCCGGCGAGCCCGGAAGCCGTTTACGACGCCGTGACCGGCGATATCAGCGGCTGGTGGGACCACTCCTTCTCCAAGCACCCGAAAAAGATCTACATTGAACCCAAGCCCGGCGGCGGCTTTTGGGAAATCTTCAACGATTCCGGCGACGGCGCACTGCACGCGACCGTGATCGTCGCCGAGCGCGGGAAGATGCTTCGCTTCACAGGTCCCCTCGGTTTGTCAGGGGAGGCGGTCGACATGGTCACAACCTACGAGTTTCTACCCGATCCGGCCGGGACCAAGCTTCGCCTCACCTGCAACGTGGCCGGCCAATTGGAAGATGGCGAAGACAAGATCATCGATGCCGCTTGGCACCACTTCCTCACCGAGCGCCTCAAGCCATACATCGAGTCCGGAGCTTACAAGAAGAAAACGCCGTGATTGCTGCCTTTCTGCTGCCGCTATTTTCAAGGCTTTGATAGGATGTGTGCCCAAGAATCGGCAACCAAACAGAGACGAGGTCATGGAGCGGTGGCGAAATCGCGCCTGTCCAAAAACAAGGGAAAGTCCGCGAAAACGACCGCCGCCAGGAAGCCTGCGAGCGCTAGCCGAAAGCTGAAGATCGGACTGATCGGCTTTGGCACGGTCGGGCGCTCGGTCGCGAAGATTCTTTGCCAGGACGATCGAGGGCCGCTCCTTCTCACGCACATCTGCAATCGCAATATCGAACGAAAAAAGATCGAGGGCCTTCCCGCGCATATTCGCTGGACGTCCAAAGTGAACGAGGTGCTTTCTTCCGATGTCGACGTCGTGCTGGAACTGATCGGCGGTCTTGAGCCTGCAGGCCAATGGGTTCGCAAGGCCCTGCGGGCGGGCAAGTCCGTCGTAACCGCCAACAAACTTCTGATCTCTGAGCACGGCCCAGAGCTCGCCGACCTGGCGCGAAAGATGGGCCGCCGACTGGAGTTTGGCGCGTCCGTTGCGGGCGGCATTCCCGCCATTATCGGTATTCAGGAGGGGCTGGCGGGTGATCGTCTCTATCGTATCGCCGGAATCCTGAACGGCACTTGCAACTTCATCCTCACGGAAATGGAAGCGAGCGGCGCGACCTTCGAAGCGGCGCTTCGGCAAGCGCAGGAGCGCGGTTACGCCGAAGCGGATCCGAGCGCCGACGTAGACGGCATCGACGCCCGCGCGAAACTCGTGATTCTCACCCAGGCCGGTTTGCGGCTGCGCGTGCGCAGCGAACAGATCGCGTGTCGTTCGATCTCGCTGGTGCAGGCCGTGGACTTCATGTACGCAAGCGAACTGAAGTGCGCGATTCGCCAGATCTCCGTCGCGCAAAAGGACACAGCGGACGGTGTGCGCCTCGCGGCCGCTGTGCAGCCGGCCTTGGTTCCCGCCGGCTCGCTGATCGCCCACGCTCAGGGTAGCCAGAACATCGTGATGGCTACCGGCGAGTATGCCGGGCGAATGATTTTTGCCGGCTACGGGGCGGGCGGCGACCCCACGGCGGTCGCCGTGATTTCCGATCTCTACGCCATCGCGCGCACCGCGGGCGCTCCGCCCGAAACGCTTCCGGGCGCCGCCGAGGTCCCCGATTCGGTCACCGGAGATTTCACCGTACCCCATTACCTTCGCTTCGTGGTGCGAGACCGTCCCGGCATCGTTGCGGCCCTCGCAACGATCTTCGCAAAGTACGGCATCAGCATCGACGCGCTACTGCAAAAGCCCGGCTTCCCCCACTCCGCACTTTCCTTTGTGATGACGCTCGAAGCGTGTGACAGCGCCGAACTGAATCGCGCGCTCGCGGAGATCGCGCCGCTCGATTTCCATGTTGAGCCCCCGCTCTGCCTCCCGATCTTTGTCGACTGATCCGTCAGGCTGTGGCCGGCTTGCCCCTGAACTGCGGGACAAACACCTCTTTCACAAACTGCTCGTACGAAGTCGGTGTGGTGTTCTCCTGGGACCGCGTTTCCAGCGCCACCATGTGACCGGTGTTTAAGGCCTGCGCCATTTCCAGAATGAGAGCCGCGACATCTGTGGACAGT
Organism: uncultured Acidobacteriaceae bacterium; assembly: GCA_964407845.1. Lineage (GTDB taxonomy): Bacteria > Acidobacteriota > Terriglobia > Acidiferrales > UBA7541 > Palsa-295. The sequence goes on from CAYOXF010000054.1 coordinate 60,637, forward strand.
CCGGTCTGCACGAGCGCCGCACGTACCTGGTCGTCAGGCAACTGCTTGTAGGAAAGCTGTGGCCGGCCGATGGCTGCGCCGATAATCGATGCGACCTCGGCCATGCTGATGTTCCGCGCACCGAGAAGCTCGCGCGGTTGGTGGCCGAAAAAATTGAGTCTCAGCAGCGCTTCGGCGGCAAATTCTCCGATGTCGCGCGTGGCAATCATCGGGAGTTCCAGTTCCGCGCGCAACGGACCCGCGACAACGCCCATCGCTTTGATGATACCTATCTGTTGGAGCGTGTTTTCCATGAAGTATCCAGCGCGCAGGTGTAAGGCGTGGAGCCCGGGGATCTGATTGAGGGCTTGTTCGAGGTAATACAGGCCCGCGACGGGGCCGGTCCCGGCCGGCTTATCGGCACCGACACTGCTGAGTGAGACCACATGCTTCACGCCTGTCTTGCGAATCGCGGCGGCGAGCACATCGGAAGTGCGATCCTGGAAAGCGCGATAATCTTTGGCTTCGAAATTAGGAGGAAGCATCACATAAGCCGCTTCGGCTCCAACAAAAGCATCGGCGAGGCTTCGCTCGTCGGTGAGATCCGAGATGAACGCTTCGGCTCCTTGACGGGTAAGTGGCCGAAGATGCTCAGCGCTTCGCCCGATCAGGCGCACGCTTTTTTGTTTCGCCAGCAGTCGCTCGGCGACCACCCGGCCGGTGTTTCCGCTCGCTCCCGTTACAACGTACATGGCTCTCTCCTTTTTCTCTTGGGGTGTTCGATCTGTGTGGGTCCCGTGCTGGTCCGGCCCTGTCGGAAAAAATCGATTCGGTTGACCGCTGAACGATGTGGCAGTGCGGCCGGGGGCGCCACTGGGAAATTGCCATTCTGTCTCTCGGTGTAGGCGGAGTCAAGCCGAGTGGGCCCAACCCAACGGGCCGGCGTGTCAGCCCCTAGCGAGGGACCGCTCGATGGCCGACCGATGCGACTCGGAATTGCTTGCTGAGCGCCAGTCCCTGCTGTTGATAAGACGACCCGATGGCTTGCCCGTAGAGCTTGTCTGGAACGCTCGCCATCTTGTGATACATCAGTCGCCCCACGACTTGGCTGTCCTCCAGCAGGATAGGAACCTCATGGGCGCGGACTTCGAGTACGGCTTTTGTGCCTTTGATCTCCCCGCCTGCGCCGAAACCAAATCCCGGATCGAAAAAGCCGGCGTAGTGAACGCTAAACTCGCCGATCGAAGGATCGAATTGCGTCATTTCAGCAGCCCAGCTCGGCGGAACGCTGATTCTTTCCTTCGAAGCCAGAATATAGAAATCGCCCGGGTCCAGCACGAGCCGCCGCGAGTTCGGAGTCGAAATGGCATCCCAAAAATGCGTCGCGTCGTACGCGCCAACTTTGCTTAAATCAACGGGCGGGCAGTTCCTTTTCCCTTTGTACGCCACGACGCTGGACCCTCCGCTGCCCTGGAGGTCAATCGACATCCGTACGCCCTGATCGAGGACAGCTTTGGCGGGTGCATCGCCGTTTTCGTAGTAGACGAGCCCTTCCTGCTGCTCGAATCGCTCAAGGACGCCGTCGGTGGCGACCGGGGGCCTGCCACGCACAAAGCGGAGCTGCGTGAGCTTGGCGCCCGCGGCGAGAATGATCGGAAAGGTGCGTGAGACGACCTCGACGTACAGATCGCCGGCATACCCCTTCGGCACCTGCTCGAATTCGTCGCCGCCGTCGGTGACGAGCCTTGTGAAAATGTCCAATCGGCCCGTCGTGCTCTTGGGATTGGCCGCACCGCCGATATCGGCGGGCAACGCGAGGTTCTCAACCACAGGAATCACGAACACCGCGCCCCTTTCAAGGAGCTGCGGCTTGGAGAGATCGAGCTCGGCAAGTTTCAAATCGTTGATCTTGGTCGTGATGGTGGAGGCGCGGCCGGGAAGAAAGCTGGCCTGTACGCGATAGGCCACGTTGGCGAGGCGCAGATCGATCGAAGCGGGCTGTATTTGTGCATCGGCGATCTCAACAGGCGAGCGAATCTTGCCGTTGTGAATCAGCTCGCGGATCTCCTGGGATGGCAGGATACCCGTCTTGCGCGGCTCCAGCCGCGCCGCGTTGGGAAACAGGCCCGGAGATGTTGTTCCTTTTGTCGTCGTCCCCATACTCGACGAGATGCCGGCTCAAGAGACTGGCAGATTCATCTGAGAGAATGCTTTACGTCCGTCTACTCACAGCCAGGATTCTGTCCCAGATCGGCGCGAGCACCCGACCCTACAGACGGGCGCGCGAGAGAAGCGCGAGTGATTCTAGCACGCCGACGAAAGTGTTGTAAGCGGCCGGTGGAGGTTTGACCGGCCTCGCGTGGTCACCTAGAATCAAAAGGTTACGAAGAGTCTGGCCATGAGCCTGACGCAGGCTGAAAAAGCAAACAAATTCCGGGCCCTTCACAGGCTGCCGTTGACACTGGGCGCACTGCCCGAACCGGCCCGCGCGGGCGCTTTTATCTTCCCGAATCCGTGGGACGCAGGAAGCGCGAGGATTCTCGCGGGCCTGGGCTTCGAAGCCCTCGCGACGACGAGCGCGGGTTTAGCGTTCTCTCTCGGCCGGCGCGACGGCACGGTGAATCGTGACGAAGCGCTCGCGCACTGCCGTTCGATTGTCGAGGCAACCGATCTACCCGTAGCCGCCGACCTGGAGAACTGTTTTGGCGACGATCCGCAGACCGTCGCGGACACGATTCGTCTCGCGGCCGCCACCGGAATCGTGGGTGGCTCAGTGGAAGATGCCAGTGGCGATGAGCGTCGCCCGATCTACGATCACGCTCTGGCAGTCGAGCGCGTAGCGGCGGCGGCTGAGGCGGCACGGGCGCTGCCGTTTCCATTTACTTTAACGGCGCGCGCGGAAAATTTCCTGCACGGCCGTGCCGATCTCGGCGACACGATTCGACGCTTACAAGCATTTGCGGAAGCCGGCGCGAGCGTGCTCTACGCTCCAGGGCTGCCCAGTCTCGAGGCCATCCGGGCTGTGTGCGCGGCCGTCGCGCCCTGTCCTGTAAATGCCCTGGCGGGCATCAGGGGTCTGGCTTTTTCCGTGAACCAGCTCGCCACTGCGGGCGTTCGCCGGATCAGCCTCGGAGGGTGCTTGTCACGAGTGGCGTTCGGCGCTTTGATTGCGGCGGGCCGTGAAATGCGCGACAAGGGAACGTTCACCTTCGTGGACGATGCCGTGTCCATGGCCGAGCTCGACAGGTTCATGATGGCGAAGAGCGATCGCGCTAGCGCTCGGTAGGGATCGCGATACGACGATGCGAATCGACGTTGAAGGGGTTAATCGCGCTTGAGTACGAGCTCTTACCATGTTTGAGACCCTAACGGAAAAACTGCAGCGCGCGTTTAAGAATCTGCGCGGACAGGGCAAGCTGACCGAGGAACATCTGGACAGCGCACTCGGGGAGATCCGCGAAGCGCTCGTTGAAGGTGACGTCAACCTCGGCGTGGCGGAAGAGTTCATCGCGCACATCCGTCAAAAGGCCCTTGGGTCGGAAGTCCTACTGCAGCTTTCACCCGATCAGCAGGTGGTCAAGATTGTGCGCGACGAGCTGGCCGAACTGCTAGGCCGCGAGGCACGTCCACAGTTTGGGTCACGGCCACCCTCGGTGTGGCTGATTGTCGGCCTGCAAGGATCGGGCAAGACCACCTCCACCGGAAAGCTTGCGAAATGGCTCGGCGAGCACGGACACCGACCCATCGTGGTTTCCACCGATGTGTATCGTCCTGCGGCCCGCGAGCAACTCGCGCAAGTGGCGCGGGCCATCGGCACACCGATCTGGCCCGGCGCTGGCACAGACAAGCCCGTTGAAATCGTGCGCGGTGCGACGCGCGAAGCCAAGCTTTCGGCGTATGACGTGATTCTGGTGGATACGGCCGGGCGCCTACACATCGATGACGAATTGATGAACGAGCTGCAGATGCTGAAGCGCGAACTGAATCCTGCGGAGATCCTGTTCGTGGCCGACGCGATGATCGGACAGGACGCGGTGCGCTCGGCGGGTGAATTTCACAAACGGCTCGGCGTGACCGGCATCATCCTGACGAAAATGGACGGGGATGCGCGCGGAGGCGCGGCGCTTTCGATCCGTAAGGTGACGGGTGCGCCGGTGAAGTTCGTGGGCGTGGGGGAGAAATACGATGCGCTGGAGCCATTCCTGCCCGACCGCATTGTCGGAAGAATTCTCGGCATGGGCGATGTCCTCGGGCTCATCGAGAGGGCACAGAAGACCGTCGACGAGAAAAAGGCGCGCGAGCTCGAACGCAAGCTGCGTGAAAACGACTTCACGCTCGAGGATTTCCGCGACCAGCTCGGGCAGATCCGCAAGATGGGTTCGGTCGAGCAATTGATGGGGATGCTCCCGAAAATCGGGCCATTTGCGAACGTCCCCAAAGATGCGCAAATCGACGAGAGCCAATTGAAGAGGACCGAAGCGATCATCAACTCTATGACCGCCGCCGAGCGTGCCAACAACCGTATCATCGACGGCAAGCGCCGCAAACGTATCGCCCGTGGCAGCGGCACTTCGGTGCAAGAGGTCAACCAAGTCCTGAAGCAGTACGCGGACATGCGTCGCATGATGAAGCAGTATGGCAGCATGGCAAAAATGAAGATGCGCGGCCTCGGCAAGTTCGCCGGACTCAAGTAGGAGAAAATCATGCCGATTGTGATGGACAACACGCTCAATCAGATTCGCTCGACGGCCGCGAGCGGCGGGGACCGCGCCGAGCGAGCCCGACGGCTCGCGGAGTTGATCAGAAGGCTAGGCGACTACCGCTGGGTGGGCGTTTACGACGTGGGCCCGGAGAGCGTGTCGATCGTAGCGTGGAGCGGTCCGGGCGCGCCCCAACATCCGACGTTCCCGGTAAGTAAAGGGCTGACCGGCGCGGCGATTCGCGAAAAACGAACCATCGTCGTGGACGACGTGCGAAACGATCCGCGATATCTCACCGCGTTTGCCAGCACGCTTTCGGAAATCATCGTGCCGGTGTTTGCACCCGGTGAAACACGCGTCATCGGAACGTTAGACGTCGAAAGCGAGCAGGCCCATCAATTCTCGGCCCGTGACCAGCAGATGATCGAGCAGTGCGCCGAGTCCGCTCTGCCACTCTGGCTGCTTCGCTGATCGCGGCAACCGTAGTCACTTTCCAAGCGCAGAACGCTCGTTCCAGACGACGTCCCAATAGCGGCCGAATTTCCGGCCGTTCTCGGTAAAGACTCCCACACGTTTGAAACCAAAGCGTTCGTGCAGCGCGGCGCTCTGAGGATTCGGCAGCGTATATCCTGCAACGAACCGGCGGATGTCTTCCCCTTTCAGCAAGTCGAATAGCGCCGCATAGAGGTGCGAGCCCGTTCCCTGGCCCACGGCTTCCGGCGCGCAGTAGATGGTCGTCTCCACGGTCGTCTCGTAAGCCGCCTTCGGGCGGAAGCGAGTCGTGCCCGCATAGCCAAGAACTGAGCCGTTTCGCTCGGCCACCAGCAGCCGATAGCGCCCCGACACCGCGAATTGGCTGAACCAAACCTCGCGTTGCTCGACGGAATACGGCTCGATGTCGAAGGTGACCGGCGTGTAGATGACGTAATAATTATAGATTTCCGTGAGCCTAGGCAGATGGCTGCGCACCGCTGGATGGATCAAGAGTTCGGGCATGCCGTCTCCAGCCACATGATAGCTTCAACCTGGAGCAGTTTGCGATTGGTGAATCGCGGGTGGGTCCGCTATACTGAATGATGGAAATGAGGAGGAATCAGGAGTGTTAATGATACGGCTTGCCCGAATTGGCAAGAAGAAGCATCCGTTCTACCGCGTCGTGGTCACCGAAAAGACGCGGCCGCGGAATGGCCGTTTTGTCGAAATTGTAGGAACGTACAATCCCCAGAAGAAACCGGCGGTCGTTCAGCTGAATAGCGAGCGGGTCGAGTATTGGATCGGCAAAGGCGCTCAGCCCAGCGAAACGGTCCGCAGCCTGATACGCAACCCTAAGCCCGCCTGACGCGTCCTAGTCGGAGGGCCCCCAGCTCATAGCTCCGATACACGCTCGTGCCGTTTTTTTCCGCTGAGCAAGCTCAAGTGGGGGGAATCAGATGAAGGACCTAGTGGAGGCCATTGCGAAAGCTCTCGTAGATCATCCGGACCAAGTTCTGGTCAGGTCAGTGGATGGCGAGCAGGTTACTGTTCTGGAATTAAGGGTTCATCCCGAAGACCTCGGGAAGGTTATCGGACGACAAGGGCGTACAGCGAAGTCAATTCGAACCCTACTCGGCGCTGCAGGGATGAAACTCAAGAAGCGTTACACCCTGGAAATTCTTGAATAAGTGACCACGGAAGAGCCCTTAGGAGTCACCATCGCGCGCGTTCTGCGCCCGCACGGGCGGCACGGCGAGGTGGCCGCTGAGATCCTCACCGACTTTCCCAAGCGGGTTACCACACTGACGGCAGCGGCTTTGTGGGACGGTCACTCGGCGCCCCGACCGGTGGGAGTGCGTTCCTGCTGGTTGAGCCGAAGCCGTGGGGGCCAGGCCATTTTTCATTTCGAGGGTTCCAACTCAATCTCAGACGCCAAAAAGCTGGCGGGGCTCGAAGTACAAATTCCCCTCTCCGATCGGATGCCCCTTCCCGGCGGCAGCTACTACGTCACAGATCTGATTGGTTGTGAAGTATGGGAGAAAGGCACCGTCCTCGGACGGGTGCGCGACGTTCAGTCAACCGGAGAGGATGTGGCGGGAACACCCATTCTGGTAGTCGACGCGCCGCAGGGTGAAGTGCTCATCCCGCTCGCTCAAGAGATTTGCGTGCGCATCGATACGGTGGCGCATCAGATTGAAGTCGTCCTCCCCGACGGCCTCCGCGATCTGAACGTTGGTTCCTAAGCCCCCGCTAGTAGCGTAGACTGAACCGCGATTCGGAGTGCCGCCGTGGTTACGGTCGGCCTTTCTGTCTCGCACAACGACATGGGATGGTCGGAAGAACGAGGAAGTCCATCGATGGATTTTAAGACAGTCGATTCATGCGATTTGATATAGTCACGATCTTCCCCGAATTTTTCAGCGGACCGCTTGATTACGGGATCGTGCGACGCGCTCGTCAAGCGCGGCTTATCGAAACCCATGTCCATGACTTGCGTCGCTTCACGCATGACCGCCACCGCAGCGTCGATGACCGACCCTTTGGAGGCGGCGAGGGAATGGTGATGAAGCCGGAGCCGATCTTTGAAGCCGTGGAATCGCTCGTCGGAGAAACCGCGAGAACGAGCGATCAAGGGACCGCCATTGTGCTGTTATCGGCAGCGGGACGATTGTTTCGCCAGCAGACGGCGCAGCAATTCGCAAAACTCGATCGAATCGTGCTGATCTGCGGGCGCTACGAAGGAGTGGATGAACGGGTGGCCGAGCATCTCGCGACCGATGAAATATCGATCGGGGATTTCGTGCTTTCCGGGGGAGAGCTTCCGGCCGCCATGATCCTCGACACGGTGACGAGGTTGCTTCCTGGCGCGCTCGGAAATGAAGATTCGGCTCGAAACGAGTCGTTCAGTCAAAGCGAGGCGGATATTGGAAACGGCGCAGTTCTTATTGCCAGCCGGGAGAAACAAGCGACCTTGCGTTCGATTCTTGACTATCCGCACTACACACGACCGCCATCGTATCGCGGGTGGGACGTGCCAAACGTGCTGATCAGTGGGGACCACGAACAGATTCGCCGTTGGCGACGCGACAAGGCGCTCGAAAAGACACGACGCAATCGGCCCGATCTCATTGTAGGGGCATCGGGAACGAGTGCGGGTTCGTCCGAGCCAAACTGAGCCATCCGCCAGGGCTGGATTTTTGAAAGGAGAGACGGAATTGATCAAGCAAGGTTTTACGGGGTCCAGGAAGGTCTGGTTGGTGACAGCCCTACTTCTGCTCGGAGTCGTCCCGCCTCTGCCGGCCCAAAGGGAAAAGGTCCCTACGAAGCCATGTGACCGGACTTGTCTGGAAGAAATTGGGAACGCCTATCTCGACGCGATGGTGGCGCATGATCCTTCGCGAGCACCCTTTGCTCCCGGTGTGAAATACGCGCAGGACAACGTGCCCCTGAAGCTCGGCGAGGCTTTGTGGGCGACGGCAAGCGGGCTCGGCAAATATCGGCACTACTTCGCTGATCCGGAGCGAGGCGATTTGGGACTGATCACGGTCGCGTACGAAAACGGCGTGGGTGTGATTTTGATCGTGCGGCTCAAAGTGGAAGGCCGGCTGATCACCGAGGCCGAGCAGTTCGTGGCCCACGATCCTCATGGGGCCGCAGCCTACGAAAAACTGGGCGCCCCCGATCCCCTCTGGCTCACTCCGATTCCGTTGGACCAGCGCGAGTCGCGGGCGGCGCTCGATCAAGCGGCGTACATGTATTACGAAGGGCTCGAGCGCAATGACGGCCAGGGGATTTATGCGTTTACCGACGACTGCAATCGTACCGAGGACGGTGTGCGAACCACCAACCAGCCGCGCCCACAGAACTACGGTCACTCGGATACGGATATCAGTGACTTCACCCTGTTGAACTGCACGGCGCAGTACCAGTTGGGGTTTCTCGGCTTCACAACGGGATGCCGCCATCGCCGTTTTCTGGTGACGGATGTGGAGCGAGGCGCGGTGCTGGCGTCCGCATACCTCGACTTCGATGGGACCGTGACGGAAGTGCATTTGACGGATGGTCGCGTTTGGAAGGTACCGGCGTATTTCATGACGCCGCGCACAAACCAGTCCAATGAAGCGTATCGGATCGAGAAGGGAAGCATCCGGCTCATCGAAATGACTATGTATGAGATCCCCTTTGATATGGAGCCCGCGTTTTGAAAGGCGGCGAAAAGATGAACGTGCGAACACACCTGTGGGGTTCAGTTTTTGCAGTGGCGTTCGTGACCCTTTTTGCTGCGGCCAGGTTCAGGGCTGCCGCCGACGAAGGAAAATCGCTCGTGCTTCGACCGGCTCCTCCGGCACCCAGCTCGCCCGGCGAATGCGACCGCGATTGTTTGTACGCTTTTCTTGACAAGTATTTTGACGCGATGCTTTCGCGCTATCCCTCCAACATCGCCCTGGCACCGGATGTGAGATACACCGAAAACGAGCAAATCGTGAAGCCGGGCGAAGGCATCTGGAAGACGTTCTCCGGGCGAGGGACCTACCGCGTTTATCTTGCCGATCCGGCAACGGGACAGGCCGGGTATTACGGAGACATCAACGAAGACGCCGGTCTGTTAGAGGGTGTGGTGGCGCTGCGGATCAAGGTCAAGGAGCACCGTATCAGCGAAATTGAGCTCATCACCGTACGAGAGGAAAAGCGACCACAGGGCGGGCTCGGCTTGAACACGGCGGGAGTCATGACGCCCCGATTGATCGATGAGCTGGATGCCGGAAAATTCACGGTGCCGAGTCCCGTGCTGCTCGGGCCCATTCGGTCAGCGGAAAGTCGCGAACAGTTGGTGGGCGCAACCAACGGATACTTCGATGCGTTTCGCCAAAGCCAAGGCTCGCTTGCGCCCGTCGACGCGCAGTGCTCACGAAGAGAAAACGGCATGATGGCCACGAACAATCCCGACGGGCCTGTCGTCGATCGAGCACAGCCGCAGTTTCATCTTTTCAGCGGCAGTTGCATCGAAGAGATGGATCGGGGATTTTTCAACGCGCTCTGGAAGGTTCGGGAGGTGCGACCGCTGGTGGTCGATGAGAAGCAGGGCTTGGTGCTGAATCTCGCTTTTTTGGACAACGAAGGCGACGCAAAGTCGGTCGCGGTTCGGGGAATCGGTCGAGTGGAGGTGCCAGTTGAATTTCGGCGGCCGATCACGTTCCTGGCACCGCAAGTGTTCAAGATCGAGAATGGCAAAATTCGGGTCATCGAAGGACTCTCCTGGCCGGTGCCTTTTGGGATGCGTTCGGCCTGGGGGAACTAACAGAAAACACTCGTCAGAACGAGTTCGAGTGCAGTTTCCCGTAGGCAGAAGGCGGCAAATTCGCTATACTTGCTAAGTTATACGCGGTGTGCTGGCCCCACCTAAGCGGGTCTGCCTGGAAAAAGAGCCATGAAACCGATCATCGCAAAGGTGCAGGAGTCACAGCTGCGCAAGGACCTTCCCCAATTTCGTCCCGGCGACACGGTTCGTGTTCACGTGCGTTTAAAGGAAGGCGAGGGCGACAAAGAACGCATCCAGCCGTTTGAGGGCGTGGTGATGGGGCGGCGCGGAGAACTGCTGGGCGAAAGCTTCACGGTGCGGCGCGTCAGCTTCGGCATCGGTGTGGAGCGAATTTTTCCAGTGCATTCGCCGATGATTAGCTCTATCGAGGTAGTTCGCCAGGGCCGCGTGCGCCGCGCGAAACTCAACTATCTGCGCACGCGCAAAGGCAAGGCCGCACGCATCAAGCGTGCCGAAACACCTGAGGTGGTGGGTGCAGGGGCCGCCAAAGAGTAAGCCCGGTGCGGCCTTTTTTCGTAGAACCTGTCGTGGTCCTCGCGACTGGTGTTGATTCCATCCAACTGACTGCCTAAACCATGTGCTAGAATCCGTGGCCGATGGGACGGCTCTGCTCGGCAAGGCACGAGCGCGAGGCGCGCCGCCGCGGCTGGCTGCGCATCGCCGGACTCAACGAGGCGGGGCGCGGTGCCTTGTTCGGGCCCGTGGTAGCGGGAGCAGTGGTGCTAAACCCGCGCCGGCGAATTGTAGGTCTCGATGATTCGAAGAAACTGACGGCCGAGCGCCGCAGCGAGCTCTCCGAACGCATCCGCGAACACTCCCTGGCGTGGGCCGTGGCGGAAATCGACGCGAGCCGTATCGACGCCTGGAACATTTACCAGGCAAGCCGGCAAGCGATGGTGGCGGCCATTTCGCAACTTCAGCCCCTGCCCGACTTCCTTCTTCTGGACGCCCTGGAGTTGGATTTGCCGATTGAGCAGAAGGCGCTTGTTCACGGAGACGCTCGGTCCGTTTCGATCGCCGCGGCTTCGATTCTGGCGAAGGTCGAGCGCGACCGGCGCATGGAGGAACTCGACGAGCTCTATCCGCAATACGGCCTGGCACACAACAAAGGCTACAGCACCCCGGATCATCTCGAGGCGTTGCGGCGATGGGGGCCAAGCCCGCTGCACCGATTTTCCTACGCTCCGGTGCGCGAGTCACGCTGCTGGTCCATTACGGCGGAACAGACCGCATTCCCTTTGGAGGGATTTTCCGGCAGGGCGGAATAGACCCTGGTTTCAACCCGCGTATTCCCACGAACTGACAAGGAGACTACCGTGGTCAAGGTCAGCATCTCCTTCCTTAGCAAGGCGGCTCGAAATTCGACATGGCTTACTGCCTCGAGAAACACATTCCGATGGTCGGACAAAAGATGGGCTCTGCCGTCAAAGGTGTTGCCGTCGAGCAGGGGCTTTCAGGAGCGGCGCCGGGTATGCTGATGACCTATATCGCATGGGACGACTCCTGTTTGACTCGGTAGAGGGGTTCCAGACAGCTTTCACGGCGCACGCGCCAGAGATCATGGCTGATATCCCCAATTACACCAATATCCAGTCGATCGTGCAGATCAGCGAAGTGAAGCTGTAGCGAGACGCGTCCGGTCTAGGCGGCAAGCGATTCTTTAGCCAAACCGCCCTGTTATCCCGTTCGTCACCACCTGGGCTGCGCTTGATAGACCCCCGTTTTCCGCGCGTGCTAACCTTCCAGTTCGAGTCGCGGGAGTGGTCCGTAGATGCTGCTCACGCCAGCCGATACCGGGACCACCTAGAAAAGCATCCATGGCCTTTAACAAAACGAAGGCACTTGAGAGCGCTCTGAAGTTCCTCAACCAGGGCAAGGTCGCTCAGGCCATCGGTGAATACCAGCAAATCCTGCGCCATGATCCCAAGGACCAAGCCACACTGATGACGGTGGGCGACCTTTTCGCCCGCCAGGGAGACATGGGGCCAGCGGTTGAATATTTCGAGCGGCTTGCCCAGGTCTACCTCAGTGACGGTTTCAACAGCAAGGCCATTGCGATTTACAAGAAGATCGCCAAGCTGGCACCCGCAGAACTTGCGCCGCTCGAGCGACTGGCCGACCTCTACGTCCAGCAGGGCGTGCTGAGCGAAGCGCGGCCGCTGTTCCTGCAGATTGCCGAAGCCCACCTGAAGGCCAACCGCGCTCCCAAGGCGGTTGAGGTGCTGCAGCGGCTGCTCGATGTCGAGCCGGATAATCCGCGCGTGCAGATGCGCCTTGCGGAGCTATACAACGTCATGGGCCAGAAGAAGGAAGCGGCCCAGGTTTATTACAATTACGCACACCGTCTCTACGAGCGCGGCGAGGACGACGAGGCCCACAAGTTGATCGAACGCGCGCTCGCCGTGGACACCAGCCATGCGGCGGCGACGCTGCTAAAGGCCAGAATCCTCGCTCGGATGAACAAGACTACCGCTGCGATCTCCCTCCTGGAAGGCCACCCTGAGGCCGATGCGGGCGGAGAAGTGACCCACCTGCTCGTCGATCTGCAGCTCACGGCGGGCCAATTTGACAAGGCTGCGGACCGCGGGCGAAATCAGCTGGTCCGCGGGGCTTCTCACTCCCCGCTGCTCCAAAAAGTGTCGGAATCGGCGATCGAAACGGGCCGTGCGAAGGAGGCCCTGGCGCTGCTGCGCGAGCTGCGCGAACCCCTGATCGAGACAAGCGAGCACGACAAATTTGTGAAGCTGCTTTCCAGCGTCATTGAAAAGCTTCCCGAAGACACCGAGCCCCTTGAAATGCTAGCCGACTTCGCGCGGCACACCAGCGATCCTTTTCAGCTCACCACGGCGCTCACCAAGCTCGTCGATCTCTATACCGGAGCCGGCAATTTTTCACGCGCCGAAGAGCTGATGCAGGAGCTGGTCGAGAGAAACAAAGGCGACGAGCGCCTGCTCGCGAAGCTCGAACAATTGCGCGCGCGAAGCACCGGACAGCCCGCGCCACCCACGCCACCCGAGCCAGAACCGACTGTAGCCGATGTGTTCTCGCGAGAAGAGCCCCCCGCGGCCGAACCCAGCGCGCCCCTGGAGGCGGCGCCACCGGCAGCGGTGGTGGAAGATCCGCTGGATGAAGAGACGCAGCGCTATATCGCGCAAGCGCTCACCGACGTGGATCTGTTCTCCAGCTACGGGCTGACGCAGAAAGCCACGCAGCTTTTGGAAAGCGTTCTGCAGCGAGCACCGCGCCACACGCCGACGCTCGAACGCCTACTCGATCTATGCCTGGGATCCGGCAACGAGCGGCGCACAGCGGAACTCGCCGCGCAACTCGAACAGATTTACCTAAAACGTTCGGACACGGTCAACGCGGAGCGCTTCGCAGAACTTCGCCAGAGGTTCCAGAAAGCGGCCGGACTGACGGAGGAGGAACTGGCGGCAGCTCCTGCGGCGCCGCCTCCTCCCACAGCGGTGGCAGCGCCGACGACGGAGCCTGTTTCGGCAGCACCGGCCGTGGAGGCAGAAGTCACACCGGCTGCCGAGACAACCTCGGCCGGATCGATCGAGTTCGAAATTCCGTCGACGCCGCTTGAGCCTGCGCCAGCCGCTTCACAAACCTCGGAGGCGGTGCCCGTGCCGACGGCGCCGCCTGCACCGATTGCAGCTCCCCCTGGGGCCCCGACCGAAGTGGATCTCTCCGACGAGTGGGAAGCGATGGTTCAGGAAGTTGCGGAGCCTGTTCCTACGGCTGGGCTCGAGGAACCCGCGCCCGTTTCTCCCGCAGAGGCACAGCAACCCGAAGTAGCCGAGCCGGAAACGCACGTGGCGGAGGCCGTCGCTGCCGAGCCCGCAAAAAGCGAAGAGACAGCCGTGCCCGTAGAGGAGTCCGCCGAAGTCCCCGAGCCAGTGGCGACCGAGCCTACGTTAGAATTTGACGAAGAGCTCGAGCTGGCTATGCCGGCGGAGGAGCCCGTTGCTGCAGAAGGTCCGGAATTTGAGCTCGAATTGGGCCCTGAGCCGGCCGCGGCGGAAGGTCACAGCGGCCCAGCCACGACGGAAGACTTCCTCAGTCAGCTAGCCGCGGAGATTGAAGGCATGGAGTCGCCTGGGGCGGAGCACAACGTTCCAGAGCCGACGCCACCTCTGCCGCCGCCCCATGTAGTGGAGGTTGTGGCCACCGAGGCCGGTCCGCCTGTGGAGGAAGCCGTTCCCGAGTTGTCGGAGGCCAGCCTGAACGAATTGGCCGAGGTCTTCCAGGAATTCCGAAGCGAACTGGGCGAGATGAACGAAGATGAAGAAGAAGACCTTGAAACTCATTACAATCTGGGCATCGCCTATCGCGAGATGGGCCTGCTGGACGAAGCCATCGGCGAGTTCCAGAAGGTGGCCAAGGCGGTTCAAAAGGGCAGGCCGTTCCCGTATGCCATGAATTGCGCGACGCTCCTCGCGCTGTCGTTCATGGACAAGAGCGAGCCAAAAATCGCTGCGCTGTGGTATCAGCGGGCGCTCGAGTTGCCGAGGCTCGACCACGACACGGTTCTGGCGCTGCGCTACGATCTGGGCGTCGCCTTCGATCTGGCCGGAGAAGCCGATGCGGCTCTCGACAGTTTCCGCCAAGTCTACGCCATGAATATCGACTATCGCGACGTGGCCGACCGCATCGCCACGCTTCAGAAACACTAGGTTTTCTGACAGTTGCCTCACCTAAAAGAATCTCCCATAATCCTAGGTCCACGATGAGGCGTATTCTGCGTGTGCCGCTCCTCCTGCTCTGGATTGGATTCGGACTGGCGCTGATTTTGGTGCCATGGTCGAATTTTTGGGACTCCAACTACTATTTGTACCAATATCCTTCGCTCGGGATTTTTTTAAGGAACGCCTATTTGCGTGGCGCTGTTTCGGGACTGGGATTCATGAATGTTTTGCTGTCGCTCGAAACGTTCCGTCACGGGACATCCTCCGTTGCCAAACGCAGCTGAAAAAAAAAGAAAGCCGATCGTCTGCTACGTAACAGACAGGAAATCGCTCGGCTCCGACAATGTTGCCGCTGCTCAAAACGCTGGCGTGGTATCGAAAATCGAGCGAGCCATTACGGCCGGCGTTGACTGGGTGCAGATCCGGGAACGGGATCTTTCGGCGCGAGATCTACTCTTTTTAGCGTGTCGAGCCGTCCGCACAGCTGCGGAGGCCCGCCCGGCGGACGTGCGGGTTATCATAAATGATCGGGCCGATGTGGCGCTCGCTGCCGGTGCGGCCGGCGTTCACCTGGGAGAAGAGTCCTTGCCTGCGCCCGAAGTTGTCCGCTGGTGCCGCGCGGGCCAGGCTCCTCCGAATTGGCTGATCGGAGTTTCGTGCCATCGTCTAGAGCGGGCGCGCGAGGCGGAGAGCGCCGGCGCGAACTATATTTTCTTCGGGCCTGTGTTCGATACTCCTTCGAAAAGGCACTTTGGGCCGCCGCAAGGCGTCGGGAAGCTCGCGGAAGTGTGCCAAGCGATCGAAATCCCCGTGCTCGCAATTGGAGGAGTGGACGGGCGAAATGCTGAAGACTGCCTCCGGGCAGGTGCGGCGGGAGTCGCAGCAATTCGTTTGTTTCAGCAACCCGGCGCGCTCGAGGAATTGGCGCGAACGATCGAAACCTTGCATTCGGTGAACGGAGGAGAGGTTAGGCGCTGAGCCAGCGGCCGACGGGTTGTAGTCTTTCTACGTGGTCGCAAATCACCTTGATCACCGCCGTCACGGGAATGGCTAAGATCAGCCCCATCGGCCCCCAGATCCATCCCCAGAAAAGCAACGCGACGGTAAGAGCCATCGCATTCAGTCGCACTCGCCATCCAACCAGTGCCGGGATCAGCAGATTGGCCGTGACGATGTGAAAGAACGTGAGCATGGCGAAGATGCCCACAAAGGGTCCCACCGAATGATATTGCTTCAGGCCCATCAGCAACGGCGGAACCCAGGCCATGACGGCACCCAGGTACGGCACCAGGTTGCACAGGCCAGAAACAAGCCCCGTGAGAAACGGGAAGTCCAGTCCGAGAAACCAGAAAAATAGCCAGCTGGCTACCACCAGAACCAATCCCACCAGTGCGGTGCCCATCAGATAGCTGCGCAGCACCTGCGTAACGTCAGCCAGCGTGTCACGAACCTGCGTGCGCTGGTTGGCCGGAAACAGCTGCATTGTGGCGTGCCAGACCTGGCGCTTGGCTGCCAGCATGAAGAAAACGAGAAACGGCATGAACGTGGCGGCTAGCACAAACTCAGAGAGTGAACCGAGCCTGCCGACCAGGACGCTGCGAAAGGGATGCGATTCGGTGACGGTCACGATCTGCTCGCCTGGCTTCTCGGTCGGCTCGATTTCCGAGACATGCTGTTCGAGGGCCGCCATTTTGGATTCAATCGCGGCGGTAGCCGCGCGCAAAGGTGCACGGTACTTCGGCCAGTCCTGGCCGAACTGGTCGGCACGTTCCACGAGCATCCAGCCAAAGACAGCAAACACAGCCAAGGTAAACAAGACAACGAGCAGAGAACCAAGTGCGCGAGAGATCCGAACTCGTTCGAGCCAACCGACGACCGGGTCGAGGAAATAGGCCATCAAAACGGCGGCGAGCACCGTCACAATCACCGTCGACGCCCAATAGCAGAACCCGATCACAATTCCAGCTGCAATGATGCGCGCACTTGCCGTACTCCGGGCAGAGACCTGGGATTCGTCTACTGGCATGGGCCTAAGATAGCACACGCCTTTCGGTGGCACGACAGGGAGCGGCCGCGCGTTCCCTCGCAGGTAACACTCCGGTGCCTTTCAACCGACCCCGGCGGCTCGACCTTCAGCGCGATGATAAAATCAAGGGATTGCGCGACGGCAGCATAGGATCCTATTCCCATGCCGAAACAACTATTCGGGACCGACGGCATCCGCGGCGTCCCCGGCGAGTATCCACTCGATGATGAAACGCTAGACCGTGTCGGCTTCGCGCTCGGCAAGTACCTGCTCTCGGAAAAACCAGGCCAGACCGTGCCGCGCGTTCTGATCGGTAGGGATACGCGGGAATCTGGGCCGCACCTGGCAGAGCGGATTGCGAAAGGTTTGAGCGCCGCCGGGGCGGAGGCCATTGGTGCCGGCGTCCTGACCACGCCAGGCGTGGCCTGGCTAGTGAATCGCGAGGGCTTTTCCGCGGGTGTGGTGATCTCTGCGTCGCATAATCCCTATCACGACAATGGCGTCAAGCTAATCTCCTCATCCGGAATGAAGTTTCCGGACGCTGTGGAAGCCGACCTCGAGCGTGTGATTCTTTCGCCCAACGGCCTGCCACCCGCGACGGGCTCGGCAGGTGCGATCGGTCGCAACGGCGACCCCAAACTTTGGGAGGACTACCTGGGCGGGCTGCGCAACGCCGCACTTCCCGGAGCAAGCATCGCGGGCATGAAGATCGTGCTCGATTGCGCCAATGGTGCGGCGAGCCAACTCGCTCCGGAGCTTTTCCGCTCTCTCGGGGCAAGCGTCGTGGCCATGAACGATCGACCCGACGGGCGGAACATCAACGCGGGCGGAGGATCCCTTTATCCCGAAGGCATGCAGAAGCGCGTGGTGGAGACCAGGGCCGAGTTGGGTGTGTCGTTTGACGGGGATGCCGACCGCGCGATTTTTGCGAGTCGCTCAGGCCGGCTTGTGGACGGCGACGGCGTGCTTCTCGCCCTCGGGCGGTATTTGAAATCCGCTGGCCGGCTAAAGGGCAACGTGATTGTTGGCACGACGATGGCGAACCTGGGTTTGGAACGGGCACTGGAGAAGTCCGGGCTTCGGCTGGCACGCACGGCCGTGGGTGACCGCTACGTTCTCGAACACATGCAGCAAATCGGCGCGAACCTGGGCGGAGAGCAGTCCGGACACATTCTGTTCCTGGACGATGCGACCACCGGCGACGGCATGCTGACCGCCGTTAAGATGGCCTCGCTGGTTTCGATCCGAGGTCCCCTCGATCAATTGGTCGCAGACCTGGAGATTTATCCGCAGAAGATCGTCAACGTGCGCGTGAAGTCGAAGCCGCCCATCGATTCCCTGCCCGAAATCAGCCGCCTGCTCGGAGAGGCCACGCGGGCACTGGGCAGTTCCGGCCGCGTGGTCCTGCGCTATTCCGGAACCGAACCGCTGGCACGCGTGATGGTAGAAGCCGAACGCGAAGAGGATGTTGGTCGCTGGACCGATGCGCTCGCCTCGGCGCTCCGCGCTTCGATTGGCGCCTAGGGCCATCGGATTCTTCCAAACAACATAGAAAACCATAGCCTGAGTTTTCAGAAACTGGATTCATTGCGAAACGGCTGAGAGAGTGTCAAGCTAACCGACTGCTCGATAAGGAGATAACATCCCTGGAAATGTAGGTACGGGTGGCCCTGCGCGTGCAATTAATTCTGTGGCTGTCTCTTATCCCGGGGTGGGCCGGTTTCGTCGCGCCGAAACCGGAATTCTGGGGGTAGAGCAAACAGGGGGTCCGGGTGGGCCCCCTATTTTTTTGCCTATCTCAGCTGCAGCCAGAGGTTGATCCGCAGTTTGAGCATTTGTAGCAACTGCCGTTGGGCGTCATCAGCATGCCACATTCTGAGCAATAAGGCGCGTCGTCGCTGAGCGGGCGAGGCCGTGTGGCTTCGACCTCGGCTAACTTTGCGGCAGCGGCACTGCGAGCGGAAGCCTTTGCGGTTTCTCCGGCTTCCTCGATGGTCCCGCCTTCGTGATCCAGATAATCCGGAGAGATAAACTTCCCGCCAAGCCATCTTCCGATGTAGTCAACCACGGACTTGGCGTAGCGGATTCTCGGGTTCCCCGTGTAGCCGGACGGTTCAAAGCGCGAGTTCACGAACTTGTCGACCAGCGCGCGAAGCGGCACGCCGTACTGCAGCGAAATCGACACGGACAACGCGAAGGCATCCATGATACCGGAGAGGGTGGAGCCTTCCTTCGCCATCTTGATAAAGATTTCGCCGGGCTGTCCGTCTTCGTACATTCCGACGGTGATATAGCCCTCGTGGCCACCGACGGAGAACTTGTGCGTGATGGAGTTGCGCTCGGCCGGGAGCTTGCGGCGCTTCGTGCCAGGAAAAAGATCCTGCTGCTGCGGAGCCTGAGCCCCGGAGGAGAGCGTCACGGGAGTAACGATCGGGGTGGAGGCGGGAGGAGCGCCAGCCTTTTCCTCTTCCTTCTTGCCGGCTGCCGAGAGAGGTTGCACCCGCTTCGAATTGTCGCGATAGATCGCTACGGCCTTGAGTCCGAGCTTCCACGACTCGGTGTAAGCCTCCATGATGTCTTCCACCATGGACTCCTCCGGCATGTTGATGGTCTTGCTGATCGCACCAGAAAGGAACGGCTGCGCCGCTGCCATCATCCGAAGATGCCCGCGCCAGGAAATAGAGCGGCCGCCGCCCATCGGTGCGAGCGAGCAATCGAAGACAGCGAGATGCTCCGGCTTCAGCCCTGGGGCACCTTCGATCGTGCCTTGCGCGTCGATGGCATCGACGATCCTGGCCACGCTCTCCGGGGTATAGCCGAGCCGCATCAGCGCCTGTGGCACGGTATTGTTGACGATCTTGATCACGCCGCCCCCGACCAGCCGCTTCTGCTTGATGAGCGCGAGATCGGGCTCGATGCCTGTCGTGTCGCAGTCCATCATGAAACCGATCGTGCCAGTGGGCGCAAGAACGGAAACCTGCGAATTCCTGTAGCCGAACTTCTCGCCGAGCTCGAGCGCCGTGTCCCATGACTCCCGCGCAGTCCGCAACAGCGACGGTTGCACGTTCTCATCCTTGAGCGGGCGCAGCGCATCTCGGTGCATGCGAATCACTTCAAGCATAGGCTCACGGTTGCGCGGATAGCCGCCGAACGGTCCCAGGCGCTCGGCAATGCGCGCCGATTGCGCGTAGGATTCGCCTGTCATCAGGGCCGTAACGGCGCTACAAAAATCCCGGCCGCCGTCAGAATCATATGGCAGAGCGAGCGACATCAGCAGCGCCCCGAGGTTTGCGTAGCCGATGCCTAGCGGGCGGTAATCGTGCGAATTTCGCGCTATTTTTTCGGTCGGATAGCTCGCGTTGTCGACCAAGATTTCCTGCGCGGTAATGGTGATGTTGACGGCGTGGCGGAACGCTTCGGTATCGAACTGGCCATTGGGACCGAGGAACTTCAGCAGGTTGAGCGAAGCCAAATTGCAGGCCGTATCATCCAGAAACATGTATTCCGAGCATGGATTCGAGGCGTAAATCCGATCCGTGGCTTTGCAGGTGTGCCAGCGATTGATCGTCGTATCGTACTGCATGCCGGGATCACCACAGTGCCATGCGGATTCGCCCATCTTCTTGAGCAGATCGCGCGCGCGGAACTTCTCGACGGGCTTTCCATCGGTAATCTGGCGCGTCCACCAATCACGGTCCTCCTCGACAGCACGCATGAATTCGTCTGTAACGCGCACTGAATGGTTGGCGTTTTGGAAGAACACCGATCCATAGGCTTCGCCATCGATCGAAGAGTCATAGCCCTGCTCGATCAGCACGTGCGCCTTACGCTCCTCCTTCACTTTCGATTCGATGAACCCGACGATGTCCGGATGGTCCACGTTGAGAATCACCATCTTGGCTGCCCGGCGCGTCTTGCCGCCGCTTTTGATGACGCCGGCGAAGGCATCGAAACCCTTCATGAAGCTGACGGGCCCGGAGGCAATTCCGCCACCAGAAAGCGTTTCGTGGCTGCCGCGGAGAGTCGAGAAATTTGTGCCTGTGCCAGAGCCCCACTTAAACAGCATGCCTTCCGTTTTCGCCAGGTTCATGATCGAGTCCATGTTGTCCTGGACCGAGTTGATGAAGCAGGCCGAGCACTGCGGCTTGGGTTGTACGCCGACGTTGAACCACACCGGCGAATTAAAGGCCATTTTCTGCTCGATGAGCAGATGCGCCAGTTCGTCGCGAAACGCATTTCTCGATTCCGCCGAGGCGAAGTAGCCGCCGTCCTGCCCCCAGTGCACGATGGTGTCCACCACGCGTCCAATCAGCTGACGCGCGGAAGTCTCGCGCTCCGGCGTATTCACCTTCCCGTGGAAGTATTTCGAGGCCACGATGTTCGTTGCCGTCTGCGACCAGCTCTTGGGGACCTCCACATTTTCCTGCTTGAAGATCACCTGGCCTTTGTCGTTGCCGATCGCGGCCGTGCGCCGCTCCCAGGCTACCGCGTCGTATGGCGACATGATTCCGTTCGTGAAACGGCGCTCGAATTCCAGGCCCGTGGTGCGCCGTGTGGTTTGCTCGATTTGTGAACTTGGGTTCAGGGCTGTCCTCGTCTCTGCCATCTGTGCCTCCGCGCCGGCAACTGGGCCGCCGAATGGTTGGCCGGGGTGCCAAGCGGGAGCAAGTTCTATTTTACCCCCAGCCGGAACCCGGAATGTCGTCCGCGTGTGTCGAGCGACACACGAAATTGAAGAGTGATTACTGGAAACGCGGCGCGTCCGCCTCCCGAAAGCGACCGCTTGAAACCTAAAAATGAGAAAAGCGCTGCTAAGCCGCGCAGCAGAAAAGCGCGGTCTCAATTCAAAGCGCTCTCTCTAGTTATTCGCTGGGACTCGGACCGTTGATCGCCTTGTGGCCGCCATCGAAGAACGGCCTCGACGCGCTGCCCGAATCTGGGTGCGAAGTATCGTGGGTTGCGAAAAAGTTGTCAAGAGAAATTCTCGCTCAAACCACAAAATATTTGGCATGCTGTGCCCAGAATGTCTATTCGTAGTAGTCTCCCTGCCGACGACCACTAGCGGCTTTCGAAGGTCTTGCTCCGATTACATCCGATGCTCGCTCGCGATGGTTAGCTGTCTGTTGTCGCTCCCAACACCAGGGAATTGACAGCAAGAACCAAGTGAAAAAAAATGGATGACGTACTTCTATGAGCACACCGGCCATCGAGATTCTGGGGCTCACCAAGGACTATCCGATCGGCTTCTGGCCGAAGCGGATGCGCCGTTCGCTCGATGCTCTCACACTCGAGGTAGAGGAGGGTGAAATCTTCGGCTTCCTCGGTCCGAACGGCGCCGGGAAAACCACGACGCTGAAGCTTCTAACCGGGTTGATTTTTCCGACCTCCGGCACGGCGCGCGTCCGCGGCCGCTTTATTGACGACATCGGCATGCATCGCGAAATTGGATACCTCCCCGAGCAGCCGTATTTCTACGATTATCTGACCGCGCGCGAGCTACTCGATTACTACGCGCGGTTTTCAAACTACACCTCCCTCGAGCGGCGGGAGCGCGTCAATCGGCTCCTCGAACGCGTCGGTCTGGCAGCTGCTGCGGACATACAATTGCGAAAATACTCCAAGGGCATGTTGCAGCGTGCTGGGATCGCGCAGGCGATCCTGCACGAGCCTCACGTGGTGTTTTTGGACGAGCCGATGTCAGGCCTCGACCCGGTCGGCAGGTATGAGGTCCGCGACATCATTCTTGAGCTCAAGAAGCAGGGGCGAACCGTATTCTTTTCCACACACATTCTGTCGGACGCCGAAATGCTCTGCGACCGCGTCGCCGTGCTGGCCGCAGGCAAACTGCAAGGGGTCGGAGCGCCAGGAGAGATCGTGTCGCTCGAAGTGCACGCCATGGACATTCTGTTCGAGTTGCGTCCGGGCCAGGATCTTCCCCCCGGGTTGGCTCGGAACATCACGCGGCTTGGCGCGCGCTGCCGCTTGGAAGTCCCGGAGGCAGAGCTCTACTCCGCCCTGGACCAACTGCGGCGCTCGGAAGCCCGCATTCTTTCCGTGACGCCCGTCAGACCCACGCTCGAGGAGTATTTCTTGCGACTCGTGGGCAGCGAACAAGCCGTCTCGCACGGCGTCGAGGTGACACTCAGATGAGCACGGCACCCGTACCGGTGGCGCTCAATACCTTCCGTGAGGCAGTGCGCGATCGTGTGCTCTACAACTTGATTTTTTTTGCGCTCCTGATGATGGGCGCAGCCATTCTGGTGGGGCAGATTTCGATTGGAATCGACCGGCTGGTGATCATCAATCTGGGCCTGTCGGCCATTTCCCTCATCGGACTGGTGATGGCGATCTTCATTGGCGTGGGGCTGGTATCGAAGGAGATGGAGAAGCGCACGCTCTATAGCTTGCTCGCGAGGCCCATCCGGCGCTGGGAGTTTCTGCTCGGCAAATACGCCGGCCTGGTGCTGACGCTGGCGGTAAACACCTCCTTCATGACGCTCGGGCTGGCCGCCGCGCTGTTTTCTGTAGGTCGACCGCTTGTCGAAAGCGATGCGCTGATTCTCATCGCCGTCTATTTCATCTTGCTAGAACTGGCTGTGGTTACAGCTCTGGCGCTATTCTTTTCTTGCTTTACGAGCCCGATGCTCTCGACGCTGTTTACCTTGGGAACTTACATCACCGGCTGCTTTGCGAGCGATATTCGTGCGTTCGGGGAGCTGACGAAGAATCCGACCCTGAAGATCATCACGCGCGTCATCTACTACCTCGTCCCCAACTTTCACAATTTCAACGTGATCGCGGCAGCCGCTCACAGCCAGAGAATCCCCGTTTCGCTCGTCGGATACAACACGCTCTACGCTGCGCTCTACATTGCGCTGCTACTGGTTGCCGCGTCGGCGGTATTTTCAAGCCGCAATCTGAAATGAACCGCCCGACCCGAACTCACCTGCGATGGACCGCTCTCGTCGCCGTGCCTCTACTTTTTGCGGCGATTGCAAGCTTGCAGACGCGCATCGATCCCGCAATGGATTCCTTCGCTCCACAGAACGATGATTTGCTTCTGCGCTCGCCTTCGGCAATCAAGAAAATGAGTCTCGGGTATGATTCCTTGCTCGCCGATATCTATTGGACGCGCGCCGTGCAGTATTACGGTGCGCGATTCGCCACCAAAGGTGCGACGTTTCCGCTGCTCTGGCCGTTGCTTGAGATCACCACCACGCTCGATCCTCACCTGATCATCGCCTACCGATTCGGCGCCTTTTTTCTCGCCGAGTCGGGCACCGGCGGACCCGGGCGTCCCGACCTCGCCGTCGAGCTCGTCAGGCGGGGAATCGCCTCGAATCCGGACGAGTGGCGCCTCAATATGGACCTGGGATTTCTCTATTACTGGAGATTGAGGGATTACCAATCATCGGCATCCGCATTCCTGGACGGGAGTAAGAAGCCGAATGCCCCACCCTGGATGGAGGTGATGGCCGCGCGCGTGGCACAGAAGGGCGGATCACTTGAAACGGCACGTATGATCTGGTCAGAGATTTATGAATCGAACAAGGATCCGAAAATACGCGAGCGCGCCCTGGATACTCTGCGTGGACTCAAGGCCTTGGAAGATGAGATCGAACTCAACCAGCTGGCCGAGGAATATCAAAAACGCTTCAGGCACCATCCCGCCTCGCCGACCGAATTGCGCTCGGCTGGCCTCCTCCAAGGGCTTCCGGTTGATCCGGCCGGCTACCCCTACGTCTTCGGACCGGACGGGAAAGCGGCGCTCGATCCGACGAGTCCTGTGGTCATTCCCAAAGAAATCAAAGACCCGCCCAAAAAAAACCGTTAACCCAACCGGGAAGCTCGACCGATCCATTCGACGCCAGTTGGTCGAAACATGGTTAAAATAGAGGTAGCCCCGAAGAGTTTTCGGTGAAGGTGATGAGGACCCTCAAGCCGTTTGCCGTTTTGGCCGCGACCTTGGCTGTGGCCAGCTTCATGGTGCCAGCGCCAACTTTTCTGGCCTTCGCGGCATCAGACGAAAACCAGTCAACCCCGAGCGACACCTTTCCGATCAATCCACAAGGCCCGGCGCCCTCCCCCCAAGAGGTCCACACCCGCACCGACAAGTTCGTAGCAAACCAGCACCGAGACGACCAGGCCCTTGAGCAGTACGAACGCGTGGAGCGTCACGTCGACCGCACTGCTGGCTCGATGCCGCGCACGATCGAAGATAGGGTCTACCGCATCGTCCCGACCGGTGCGGGAACCGCAAAAATCCTGCTTCGCGACGGAAACAAACCCGTCGACCCAGCCACCTACAAACGGGAAATGCAAAGCTTAGAAGATCTGTTGAAGGAGATGGCGAATCCCACCGACTCAAGGGCGAAGGCGGCCTATGCCAAGCGGCAGAAGCACGACAGTGATCGCGCCGAATTCGTGGACGCCGCCAAAGAGGCTTTCACGATTCGGTGGCTGGGCACCTCCACCGTGCGCGGACATGCCTGTGACGTTTTCGAACTCGATCCAAATCCAGACTTCCGCCCCCATGGGTTGTTTCAGGAAGCCTTCGCCCATGTCGTGGCCCGGATGTGGGTGGATCGCGAAACGACTCAAATGGTCTACGGAGAAGCGCGGGTGATGAGCGACGTTTCGTTTGGCGGAGGAATTTTGGGAAAGCTCTATCGCGGCGGGGTGGTCTCGATGGAGCAAGTCGAAGTGGCGCCAGGGATCTGGCTGCCGACGCATTATCAATATGACTATTCCGGCCGAAGGTTCCTGTTCTACTTTGAGCAGCACCAGAGCATCGACGCCAGCCGGTACCACCGAGTTGGCCCGCCCGCCGAGGCTCTGCTCGTGGTTCAGAGCGAGTTGGCGAATCCGAAATCCTTCCTCCTAGATCCGTAACTTCTCGACCCATCTTGGTGTTCAATAGAAGTGTCAGCTTAATGACAAGGAGACCTGATGAGCCGTTCGCCATTTCTCTCGCTCGGCCTGGTATGCCTCGCAGCGCTGTGTCCTCCAATTCTACATGCACAGCAAGCTTCGGCCACACCGGCCGGCAACGTGACGCCTCCGACGACGGACCCTGCACCACGAAAAGTTTGGACGAACGAGGACGTGCCGACGCTGCGCGAGGACTCGACGATCTCCACGATTGGCACGCGACCCGCCTCGGGAACTGTGCACAAGGCTGCATCCAGCCGCCAGGACGCGAAGTGGTACTCTGATCAGATCACGAAACTCCAGGCCCAGCTCCCAGCAATCAACGGCAAGATCGCGCAACTTCAGGCGGGCATCGACGGGAAGTTTACGGGAGACTCGCAGTCCTCCACGCGACCGAAGTCTGCAACCTTCGGTAACTGGCAAATCGAGCTCGCTCAGCTTCAAAAACAGCGCGACGACATCCAGTCCCGCATCGACGCGCTTCGCGATCAGGCGCGCCGCCAAGGAATCCCGCCGAACGCACTGCCGTAAGAGCCGGCTAGTTGTGGGTTAGCGTGCCGCGGCGGCCACTTCCTTCTCGATCGGTGCGCCGATGAGATTGCCCCACTCGGTCCACGAGCCGTCGTAATTCTTCACATTATCGTAGCCGAGAAGGTATTTCAGCACGAACCAGGTGTGCGAGCTGCGCTCGCCGATGCGGCAATAGGCAATCACTTCACCCTGGCCCGTCACACCCTTGCTCCCGTACAGCTGCTTCAGCTGATCGGCGGACTTAAACGTGCCGTCTTCATTGGCAGCCTGCGACCAAGGAATGTTCGCTGCCGTGGGAATATGTCCGGCGCGCTGCGCCGTCTCGTTCATACCGGGGGGCGCGATAATTTTGCCGGTGAACTCATCGACTGAGCGTACGTCCACCAGCTGGCCCGACCCCCGCTTTTCGATCCATCGCATCACCTGTTCCTTGCGGGCGCGGAGGGACTCATCAGGACCCGTGGCCCGATACGTCGCCGGCGTGACTTGTGGTTTCGCGGTCGTGAGTGCGCGTTTTTCCTCGATCCATTTCTTGCGCCCGCCATTCATCAGGCGCACGTCCCGGTGGCCGTAATACTTCAGTTGCCAAAAGGCGTACGCTGCGAACCAATTGTTGTTGTCGCCGTAGAGAATGATCGTGGTGTCGTTGGAGACGCCCGATTGACCGAGCAGCTTCTCCAGCTCGGACTTGCTAATCAGGTCGCGGCGGACGTTGTCCTGAAGCTGTGACTGCCAATTCCAGCCTGCGGCTTCGGCAATGTGGCCTTGATCGTAGGCTGAGGTATCCACATCCACTTCGACCAGCCGAACCTTGGGGTCGTGCAAATGTTCCGCTACCCATTCTGTAGAGACCAGCACCTCCGGATGCGCGTATTCAGACATATGATTTCCCTCCTTGAAGACCACAAGCTCTTGCCTGAAAAGAAAAACCCACCGACCAGTTCCCTTCTGGCGGTGGGTCCAAGTGATCCTGAGCTCCAACTATCTCAGGTGCCTCGCGTGCCCGCGCCAGAGCCCACGCCCGTACAACACGGACGACAACTGCAGGCGACCGACTTCTGGCAGCAGGTCCTCACTCACCGAGGATACATCGGAACTCCCTTAGACGGCAACTGCGGCGGAGCGAGTTCCCCCTAAACGGCTTGTAATGAGCCGCTGGCGGCCGATTCCAGTTCGATCCGTAGCAACCAGTCAAAGTGGAATTTCTCAGCCCCGAGCCAGTTTTCCAGCTCCTCCCGCCCTGGCGCTTCAAACTCCACAAGCATCTTGCCCTCGTGCATGTTGACCAGGACACGACGGGCCGAAACCAGGCCTTCCCGATGCAAGCGCTTGGAAAGTTCCTCGGCTCCCTGGCGCGTCATGCAGGCCAAACTGTGTTGTGAGATGTAACGAGGCATCGGATCTCCTCGGCTTCCCATCGCAGCTCGCGACGGAAGGAATCGAATACAACGGAGCTGCGGAAAAAGCAAACGAGCGCCTCAGAGATCCGCCGTGCGACTGAACGAGCGGACAGGTGATGGAGCGGAAAACGTGCCCTTGAAACTCGCGCCACAGGTAAGGGCGATCACTAGAATAAAGCTGCAAGAAGGCGAGGTGCCATATGAGGAAGCAATCGATGTTTGTCGGCCTGCTGATGGCAACGCTGTGTTTGTCGGCGGCGCTGCCACCGAGCCCTCCTACCGGGACGATGGCGGGAACCGTACTCGACGCGCACGGCCGGCCCGTGGCCGGTGCAACCGTGACCATGCAAACGTCGGATGGCACACGTCCCTATGCAACGCACACCGACGCCGAAGGCCGTTTTGAGTTCGCACGCTATAGGACAGGGCAGTATGATCTGCGGGCATATGCGAAAGGGATGTTCTCTGATTGGACCAAGCGCATTTCCATACGGTCGGGAAAGACGACTGAAGTGACCCTGCGCATGCCGCCGGTAGCAGATGAATCGGTAGTCGTTTCGAAGTAACAGTCGTTGGGCGGCTCACAACGTGGCCGGTGGCTCGCCAGCTATAGTACTCGGGTACTTGAATATCGTACGTTTCGAACCATTGGCGGGCCTTGCTTGGTTTCCTAAGCTGACCATGCGGGTTGGGAGCTGCGTTGCGGGGACGACGGTCCTGAGAAGGACCGTAGCACGCTGACCAACCCGTCCCAGCCCTCCTGCCGACGCGACCCTCCTGACCCCTCGTTAGCGGGAGGGCTTTTCGATTAGCCCCCTCTCTACATGGCAAGCGCTGTGCTTCTAAGCTCTGGGGCTCTGTTGTGCGGCTGGATAAGTCGCTTGCTATGTGTCGTGGCGCGACAACGCGGGCCGCAGCCAACTGCGTCAAGTGATAGGAAGATCTGACAGGATCGTAGAGCAAGCGGTTGCCTTTCTAGTCGCGGGACTCTGCGCGTTTGTCCAGCCAGCGCTGGCCGCCGATCTTGAGGCCAAGACAGTTCAACAATTCGATCACTACATTCAGCTTGTGGAGGGGCGTATGGACCCCCGAAGCCGCGAACCCTTTCTCTGGGTCGACCGTCTACCCACGGAGCGTCGGGCGGTCGCCCAAAGCCAGCTGCGGGCAGGTCACGTGGTGATCGAACGTCTCGACGCGAACGCGCCGGACGGGGAAGACGACCCGACCAAACCCATTTTGGTTCCAGGTGGATTGATCCACCACTGGGTCGGCACTGTGTTCATCCCCGGGGCAACTCTGGCCGAAACCATTGCCTTTGAGCAGGACTATGACCATCACCAGGACTATTTTCGTCCGAACGTGACGCGATCGAAGATCCTGCGCCATGAAGGGAACGACTTCACCGTTCAGTTGCGCCTGTGGGAGAAAAAAGTGATCACGACCGTGATCGATACAGACCAGGAAATCCACTACCAGATCTTGGATCGTGCGCGGGCGCGGAGTCAGTCGCGGGCCACGCGGATTCAGGAAGTGGACCACGTCGGAGAGGCCGACGAGAGGCTGGAACCGGTGGGGCATGATCGCGGGTTTCTCTGGCGGATGAATACCTATTGGCGCTTTGAGGAAAGCCACGGCGGAACCTACGTCGAGTGCCAGTCGATATCGCTGACGCGGGATATTCCTACCGGTCTGGGCTGGCTGATCGAACCCTACCTAACCACTGTGCCGCGCGAGTCTCTCACCTTCACTCTGGCCACGACCCGCAATGCGCTGGGCAAACGAATTGCTCCCCGCGCAGGGCAAATCGCTCCCTAGAATTGATTGGAGTTGAACGCTACTGGAATTTCGCGGTGGCGGTATTGTTTTGAATCATGGAGAACGTGCAGGATTGCGCGGTGGTTGTCGCTGTCGTGACCAAGCAACTCGCGTTGGTCACCGCCGGAGCCGTGCCTCCCCAAGCCGTGAAGCTGAAGCCCGATGCCGGGTTGGCCGTGAGAGTCACCGTGGTGCCACTGACGTAGCTCGCGACGCAGCTCCCCGATTCGGTAAGTGGTGTGGTCGAAGTGGCGGCTGTCTGCGTGCAGGTGATTTGACCTGTACCGTCGGTCACAGTTCCTGAGCCGGTGCCCAGCAAACTGACAGTGAGATTAAACACTTGATTGGTTCCGGCAAGGAAGACGTCTGGCAAACCGTTCGTGTCATTGGCGACTAGATTGTCTGCCGAAGAAATGAAACTCACCGAAAGACCATCTCCACTGAGCGCAGGCGCTACGCTGCTGCCGTCGGCCGGCGGGGGACTGGTGCCGCCGGGCTGGCTGCTCAGAAAGGTATACGACACGCAAAGTGTCTCCACGGTTGAGACAACGGTAGAGACTCCGTTACAAGTGTTGCGGGTGAAGATGTTCTCGATGCCGTTCTGGACATTCGCGCCCAAATTCGTCGCAACAGAGGCAAAGGCGATGAACTGACCGGTCGCGCAAGGAATCGTCGAAGAGGTAGAGCACGAGGTGTTGATGCTCGGGCTTTCGCTCAATCCATTCGCAGGCGTCGTGCCGTCCGGCGTAGAGATGAGTTGGGTCGAAGGAGCGCAGGAGGAGGGAACCGTGGTGGTCGTTCCGGTACAGGTGTCACGCACATACACCTGCTGCGTAGGGCCGACGCCAGCCAGAAGGTTCGTGCCGGTTGAGGCAAAGGCAATGAAGCGGCCATCGCCCGAGATGGCCGGCTCGATGCTCGCGCCATCCGCCGGCGTAGTACCATCGGGAGTCGAGCCGAGGGTCGTGGCGGGAACGCAAGTGTTACCCACTGTGGCGATCGTGGTCACGCACGTGGAGCGGACAAAGACCTCGCTAGCGCCCGTGGGATTGGGAGCCGTGGCGCCCAGATTGGTCGCCCTGGAGACAAAGGCAACGAACAGGCCCGTATTGGCAATGGCTGGCTGGGAGCTCGCCGCGTTTGCGGGCGTCGTTCCGTCGCTCGTCGAGACGAGAAAGGTCGTGGGGACGCAAGTACTTGTCGCAGGCGGCACGAGGTTGCACGTATTGCTTATGTAGACCTGGGGCGTAATGCCATCGACGAGCACGTTGCTCACAAGATTTGTAGCCAGCGAAACAAACGCCACGTATTGTCCATCGGGGCTTATCACAGGATCGTAACTGTCACCGTTGCCCGGGCTCATGCCATCAGCAGAAACCGAAACGAGCGCGGGCAAAGCGCTCGAGCCGGTGCAGCCGGTGTTCGTAGTACCCGAAGCGCAGGTCGTCTGCCAGTAGACTTGGCGCCCGCTTCCGGAAACTGGCACATAGCTCACTAGGTTAGTGGCGGTGGATGTGTAGGCCACATGTGCGCCCGTACTGTCAATCGTTGGCTGGGAGCTCGAACCGTTGGCGTCGGTGGCATTGGTCGCTTGCGTAAGCTTGAGCGTCTTGGGCGAACAGTTGGTGGTGGAAGTCGTGGTGCTAATCCCAATCAGACACGTATTGCGGACAAAAATGTTGCTGACGGCGTTGGCTTGATTCAGCACGAGATTGGTCGAGTCGGAAGCAAAAGCGACGAACTGACCGTTGTTACTCACCGAGGGTCCGGCGGTTGTCAGCGTGGGCACAGATGTACAACCCCCGGCGCAGACGCCGTTGTTTGCTTGCGTGCCATCCGGGGCGAGATCCAAGATGACCGGCAGACCCGTGATGGGCGTCCCGTTCACGGCAAACGTCACGGTGTTGGAGTTGCCGCCGCCCGGAGCAGGGTTGGTCACCCCGAGCGTATAGATTCCCGCGGCTGACAAGTCTCCTTGCGTAATTATGGCTTGCAATTGAGTGGCGCTCGCGAACGCCGTGGCTCGCGGCGAGCCATTGACGGTAACGACCGAGGTAGAGACGTATCCGGTCCCGGTCACAGTGAGAGCTGTCCTTGTGCCGCCCGCGGCAAAAGCCGTAGGGCTCACCGAAGTAACGCCCGGCGTGGGGTTGCTGACCGTGAACGAAACGGTGTTCGAGCTTCCGCCGTTCGGCTGTGGGTTCACGACCGCGACCTGAAGCGTGCCCGCTTGCGCGAGATCGGAGTCAAGGAGAGTCGCCACGAGAGAAGTCGAATTGACAAAGCTCGTTCTGCGACCGTTCCCATTCACTGTCACGACCGCCAGTGATACGAAATTGGTGCCCATCACCGTGAGACTGAGGCTAGAGGTGCCGGTCGGAGCGCCGGACGGGGAAAGCGAACTGACTTGTGGCACAGGACTGGGGCCGGCATTGATCATGAACGTCAGCGGCTGGGTCGTTCCGCCGCCGGGCGTAGGAGTCGTAACCTCTATCCTCGCCTGACCGGCGTTCGCGATGTCGGTCGCAAAAATCTGCGCCGTCATGCTGGTAGTGCTCGAAAAAATGGTGATACGCGGGGCGCCGTTCCACAAAACAGTTGATTGCGGGGTGAAACCCGAGCCGGAAACCGTCAAATTAAAGCCGGGCTGGCCCGCAAGGATACTAGGGGGGGAAAGCGCCGTGAGAAAGGGAGTGGGGTAGTTAAGCTCCGTGGTACAGCCGGTAAACACGAAACCCAAGAGCACGAACCAACGCCAGAAATGACGAGATTTGCCCCGCAACCTTTCGCACCTTTACGCCCGCAGGCCGGCTGTACGTAATCGTAGAGACTACTAAAGATGGCTCCGGCGGGCAATCGGGATGCCTGATGCCCCGCGCAAATCATGAGGGAACCCAAGACCGTGTGGTTATGTGCTGCCAGCTGGGTCGGCATCGGGCCTCGAGGCCCGCTCGATGTCGCTTTCCAGGGAGTGGGAACCGATCCAGAAGAGCACACCCGCGAACGCCGCACATAGACTGGGCAGGATGAGCGCATAACGAAGGGAAAGATCGCCGTATCGGCGGCTTAGAATCGTGCTGGCGAGCCCGATCAGCCACGAACCGACACCGAGACCGATCACATTGCCAGAAAACAAGAACAGGGCCGAAGCCAACGCCCGCATGCGCACTTTTGACACCGTCTGGTAAACGGCGTAGATCGGACCGGTATACGCAGAAATGCAAACCCTTGCCAGAATCCAAAAAAGGATCGCCGCAGCTCGAGACGGCATGAAGATAAACAGCAGATCCATCGGACAGCCGAGCAGACAGGCCAGGGCGGGAACCTTCAGCCGCCAGCGAATATCGCGTTGACCGAGCTTTTCCGCCAGATAACCACCAAGCAAAATCCCGGTGACTCCAAAGACGAGTGCGACCACACCCTGATAGGTCCCAATTCTCGCGCTACTCAGATGGTGAACGCGGTGAAGAAAAGGCGGCGTCCAGACCTCGAATCCGAACAGCGCAACAGCAATGAAGCTGCCGCCTATGACCATCAGAACGTACGAGCGCTGGCGTAGCAAGAAGAACAAGGTCTGTGCGACGGTCAGAATACTCGTGCCACTCCCCGGCTCCTCCATCGCGCCGCGCTGGGGCTCTTTCACGCTGAGCCGAAACAGGAGCGCCACGGCGAGTCCGGGGAGTCCTGCGACGAAAAAGGCTGCACGCCATCCTTGATACTGATTCACGACACCGCCCACGACGGATCCGAGGAAGACTCCGACACTGCTTCCCGCCGTCAAAACAGAAAGTGCATAGGGGAGCCTTTGCTTCGAAAAAAGGTCGGACAACAGGGAGTGAGAAGGCGCTACTCCGCACGCTTCGCCCGCGCCGACACCGAACCGCGCAAACGCGAGCTGCCACGCCCCGCGCGCGAGCCCGCACAGACACGTCATCGTGCTCCAAATTGCGAGGCCGGCCGTTAGGATCCGTCTGCGATTGAAGCGATCGGCCCAGCGGGCGATCGGCAAGCCGAGCAAGGAGTAAAACAGAACGAACCCGAAACCGCTGATGAGACCCATCACCGTGTCGGTGAGGCGAAATTCCTTTTTTATGGAATCAAGCAGGAGGCTGAAAACGCCGCGGTCGGCATAGTTCAGTACGTTGATCACGGTAAGAATCACCAGCACATAGTTCGCTTGCCGAGACGCGCTGAGCGGGCGCTCATCGGCTGGTGTGGTCGCCGCGGTGACGTTATCCGCCAATCGGGCCCCTTCAACAGACTAGAGCACGGCGTAGTAGGTGAAGATCGTGTAGTCGGGCTTGGCGTGACGCTTTCCAGTGCCGACGATGACCGTACGGGTAAGCCAATCATGCGGACCCACTGGAGTGTCAAATACCGGAGTGCAGCGGAAGTAGAACTCGCGGTCCCCGCCCCAACTCGGATCGTTTCGGTCGATGGGCTTGCCGTCAATTGGGTAGAGATACCCCGTGTTATTGATGTAGATCATAGTCCCGTCGGAGGCCTTGAGCATGTAGTGCGCATTGAGTCGACCGTTTCCTGCATAGTCTGCGCCGCTATGCGGCACGACGATGCCCTGCAGCCGGGGGCCTTCGATTACCCCTGAGATTGCCGGCACGTAGGCTCGACGGCCGTTGGGCGTCTGGAACGAGACGCGCTCCTGGAAATCGATGCGAATTTGAAACACATACTCGAGTTTGATCGGCTCGATCACGTCGAGGTGCGTTTGTTCTGACCCCGCCGGAGAGCGATCAGGGTTCTGAGGCGGGCGGCGTTCCGCGGCAGGGAGCGGAAGGGCCATCGCCGCCCAGAGGCCTCCGGCCAGTCGAGCACCTCGTTCGAGCATCCCCCGCCGATCGATTTTAGACTCCGGCAAAGTTGTCGTTTTCATGAAGCGACCTCCTCGGTTTGTGACCGACTTCTGTTACTGGCGGCACTCAAAATTGCTGCCGTCCTCGGGGTTGCCCTGACCCTTGTAGTGGGCATACTTCGGATAAGGGCAAAGCGGGCGCGTGCGGCCGGGCAATGATTTTCCCTTGGCGAGGACGAAATCCGGAGCGACTCCCTTTTCGACCCAGTTGACGACGGCCCCTAGCATGTCGAAGTTATCCAGCGCGGCCGGCCCGCCCGCGCAGTGGTTCATGCCCGGGACGAAGAAGAAGCGACTCCAGGTCTCCACTTGATCGAGGCCGCCATTGTTTGTGGCCATGCGTTCGTAATAGGCGAGTGTGTCAAAGGAGGAAAAAACGGGGTCGCTCGTGCCGTGGTAAAAGATGAGCTTGCCGCCGTTTCCAGAGAATGTGCTGAGATTTGTCCACGTCGTGTCGGTGAGAGTCTGATTTTCGTTTGCCTCGACGTTGGCGACGAGTTGATCGATTGTCAGGTCGGCCGGCGGTTGGACCGAGGCGATAGGGTTCGGGCCCTCGCTGGGAAGGAAGCTTGAAAAGACGGTGCCGGCTCCAACAATGTAGCCTGGGTCGTAAGGAAATGCCGCGTACACGGGACGCCCGCGGGAATCCTTTGGGCCGCCAAACGCCTTTTGGAGCGCGCCAACCTGCGGATCACTGAGACAAGCGGCCGTCTTCGCGCCTTTGCATTTTAGGACGGCAGGATCAAAGCCGCACGCTTTCACATTGAAGATCATTCCATCCTTTAGCCCATCTTTTTCGTCGCACGACTTCAGAATGGCCTCGGCGAGAAGCTTTTTGTCGCTGGCCGAGAAATCCTGGCTGGGCACGGGTTTGCCGGATGCATCTTTGGGCGCGATCTGCTGAAATGCAACCCGGGCGTAGGTGAGTCCGATGTTGGAATATCCCGTGCGCATGGCAGGATCGCCTACGATGATCCCGTCAAAGTAGGTGGGATAGCGCTGCGACATCAGCATGCCTTCGCGTCCTCCGGTCGAACAACCATCGTAGTAAGAGTGCCTGGCCGGCTGCCCGTAGTAGTGAGCGATGATCTGCTTGGAAAGCACAGCCACGCGTCCCACGGCGATATAGGCGAAATTAAGGCTCGCCAGCTGGTCTTTCATAAAGTAAGGATCGAAGACCGCACCCTTGTGTCCGGTATCGGTGGAAACGATGGCGAAACCTCGGGCCAGCGCCGGTGAATCCCCAGCCGCCTGCGCTCCCAGGGGCGGCGTGATCGAGCCATTCAGGCCTCCGCCTCCCTGGAAAAGAAACCGGCCGTTCCAGTGATCCGGCAAGGCGATGGCAAAGCCAATCGCATAGGATTTGTTGTCGACTCCCGTGCGTGGGCTGATTATGCCCTCCGCGCGGCAATACGACCCGATCGCGACAGGAACCATGTCGGGCGACAGCATCGAAATACGCACAGTTCCCGGAGGCGCCGTGGGGATCTCTTCCGCCTTCGTGATCACCATCTCCGATCCGGGAACCTCCAGATTCACGAGGTCAGCACATTTCCCCGAGGGTGCGATGGCCTGCTCCGCCTGTCCATAGGACAAAGGCGCGGCGCCCCACACCCATACAGACAAAACGGTCAGGACCGCCGCTTCTGGAATGATCTTCATGGTGATATCCCCCTGCGTATGGCTCCCGCCTAGCAAGGCGCTACGGCTAACGCGCGGGCGAAAATACATCAGAGGCACGGCGAGGGGCAAATGGAAAGAGTCCTTTCAGGCGGGCCGCCTTCGGATCAGAAAACGCTTTGATTGAAGGCTTCGGGATTAGGAGAAGCAGACACCCCAATTGGGAGGAACCGTAACGTCGGAGCCGGCCGCTGACAGGTCAATCCGATGACGTGGACGGGGCGCTCGAGGGCCAATCCTGCTGGGCGAATTCAACACCCCAGAAATGGGGACTCGGCGAGAGAAACTCCACGCCGACGCGGGTACCTTTTTCCGACGTATCGCCCAAGTAGACGATGCGGCACTCCTGCTCTTCCTCGGTGGCGGGATTGATGAGGATCAACTCTGAGCCCAGCTCGAGGAGCTCGTTCAGATAGAGCAGGCCGCCGTGGGCGTTGATCACGATGGTCTGGCTTTTGGCGCGAAATTTCCGGCCTTCCGTGTTCTTGCCTGTCGCGTGCACCGGAATACGCGTGAAGACGCGGGAGCTGCGGCGTTCCTTCGTGATTTGTGTTTCTGGCATCGTCATAGATATCGTGCAACGTGACTTCTTTCGAGTCAATTGCACAGGCGGGCATCGTGCCCAAAAAAGCAGTTCGCAAAGGCTTGTTGAAATCAATGAGCCTTCAGTAGTATGGGGAACCATGGATCTGATCGGGTACGTCAACTCGAAGCAAGAAGAGCACCTGAACGAACTCAAAGAGCTGCTGCGGATCCCAAGCGTCAGCACCAAAAGCGAGCACAAAGCGGATATCGAACGTGCGGCACGCTGGATAGCGGAAAAACTTCACGCTGCCGGGCTTGAAAACGTCGAAATCGCGCCCACCAAGATGCATCCGATCGTCTACGGCGAGTCCCTGAGGGCACCGGGCAAGCCGACCGTCCTACTGTATGGCCACTATGACGTGCAGCCCGCTGAGCCGCTCGATCTTTGGACCAGCCCCGCTTTCGAACCCACGGTGCGCGACGGCAATCTGTACGGCCGCGGGACGGCGGACGACAAGGGCCAAGTACACATCCATTTGAAAGCGCTCCAAGCGCTCCGCAACTGTTCGGGAAAACTGCCGATCAACGTAAAGGCCATGATCGAGGGGGAAGAAGAGATCGGCAGCGTGAACCTGTGGGACTTCGTCCAGCAGAACCGCGAGCGACTGAAGGCCGACGCTCTGGTCGTCTCCGACACGGCGATGCTCGCCAAGGGCGTTCCTTCGATTACCTACGGGCTGCGAGGGCTGAACTACTACCAGCTGGAAATCATCGGCCCGGCCCAAGATCTGCACTCGGGTGTTTTTGGAGGCGCGGTTCCCAACCCGATCACGATTCTCGCTGAAACGATTGCCAAGCTGCATGATCGGAATTTCCGTGTCGCGATTCCTGGCTTTTACGACGACGTCGCTTCCGTGTCGCGCGAGGAACGCAAGGCTCTCCATTCCCTGCCATGGAAAGAGAAGGACTTTCGCAGGATGGTTGGGGCGCCTGCGCTCTGTGGGGAAAAAGGATTCACGATCGTCGAGCAGCTCTGGACGCGTCCGACGCTTGAAGTGAACGGCATCTGGGGCGGCTACAGCGGCGAAGGCGCAAAGACCGTAATCCCCTCGAAGGCGTTCGCGAAGCTTTCGACGCGGCTGGTTCCGCAGCAGGACCCGGCGAAGATCGCAAAGCTGGTCGGACGGCACATCCAGAAACTGCTGCCGAAGACGGTGACCCACAAGTTCGAAGTGCTCAGCACGGGCAAGCCGTGGGTCGCGCCCTACACCCACTCGATTTTCCAGAAAGCGATTCACGCCCTTGAGGCGGGATTCGGCAAGAAGGCGGTTTTTATCCGCGAAGGCGGGTCGATCCCCTTCGTGACGCAGATGTACGACACCTTCAAGGTTCCCTGCGTCCTGCTCGGCTTCGGACTTCCGGACGAGAACGCGCACGCACCGGACGAACACATCGCGCTTGAAAACTACTTTGCCGGCATCAAGTCGGTGGCATTGTTCTACGAGCAACTCGCGACGCTCTAGTCAGCCTCCGCAGTCCCCAGACGGAAAATGCCCAATTTTGCGGGCATTTTTGCACATTTGTGCTTGCGTTCGACTGGCTGGGCGGCTATAGTCGCACGCGGCATCCGGAACGCCGGGAGCCAATGAGCAACTCATTCTGAGGAGGAAAGACACATTCGATGGCAACGCCGATGAGCAAGTCTAAGATCATTGCGCACCTGGCTGAGAAAGTGAGCACGAAAGACAAGCCGGTGTCCAAGAAACAGGTCGCGTCGTTTTTCGACGAACTGTTCAACCTTGCTGTCAAAGAAGCCAAGGGCTCGGGGAAGTTCGTGATACCTGGACTGGGACGCGCCGTGAAGGCACACCGCAAGGCGCGCATGGGCCGTAATCCGGCCACAGGCGAAGCGATCAAGATCAAGGCCAAGACGGTGGTGCGCCTGCGCGCAGCCAAGGCGTTCAAAGACGCCGTTTTGAAGTAGTCCATCCTGGCGCAAAGTTCTGCGGCAAAACCCCCGGTCCGTCGGTCCCGCACGGCGGGAGGCGGCTCGGGGGTTTTGTCTTTTCGAGCGGGCGCCGTACCGAGCGCGACACCATGCGTGAACACTCGGGGCTTCTGACCGATCTGTATGAATTGACGATGGCGGCTGGCTATTTCCAGACCCGCTTCCACGGACGCGCCACGTTTGAGCTGTTCGTCCGACATCTCCCTCCCCACCGGAATTACTTGGTGGCTGCCGGCCTCGAACAGGCACTCGAATATCTGGAAAACGTCCGATTCAGTCCCGAGGAGATTGACTACATCCGGCACCACCCCTCCTTCGGCCATATCCAGAAGGAATTCTTCGATTACCTCGGTCAGTTTCACTTTACTGGAGACGTCTGGGCGATGCCGGAAGGCACGCTCGTCTTTCCGGGTGAGCCACTGATGCGTGTGACGGCTCCCATCATCGAAGCGCAAATCATGGAGACCTACCTACTGGCGACTCTCAGCTACCAAACCATGATCGCCAGCAAGGCGGCACGCATCGCCACGGCGGCCCAGGGCCGACAGGTGGTGGATTTCAGTGCGCGCCGGGCGCACGGAGGTCCTGCCAGCCTGCTTTCGGCCCGTGCTGCGGAGATCGGCGGGTGCCAGGGCACCTCAAATACGCTGGCCGGAGAACGGTTCGGGATTGAAACGTACGGAACCCAGGCGCATTCCTGGGTGATGGCCTACGAGGACGAGGCGGAAGCATTTCGCCGCTTCCTCGACGCTTTCCCGGAGGGATCGGTTTTGCTGGTGGATACGTACGACGTGCGCAACGCGGTAAAAACCATCCTGGATATCGGCCGGAAGCCCGCTGGGATTCGCTTGGACAGCGGCGATTTGACGGCAGACAGTCTCTGGGCCCGGCGCGTGCTCGACCGGAACGGCTGGCAGGACGTCAGAATCTTCGCCTCCGGCGATCTGGACGAGTACAAGATCGCGGAAATACTCGACGGTGGCGCTGCCATTGATGCGTTCGGCGTGGGAACGGCGCTGGGCACTCCGGGCGACGCACCGCATCTAAACCTGATCTACAAATTGACGGAAGTGGAGCGAGGCGGCCAGGTGCGCGAAGCCGCGAAATTCACCCATGCCAAGGCCACCTATCCAGGTCGCA
The DNA here is from genome assembly GCA_964407845.1 of uncultured Acidobacteriaceae bacterium. GTDB lineage: Bacteria > Acidobacteriota > Terriglobia > Acidiferrales > UBA7541 > Palsa-295. Next base: position 100,226 of record CAYOXF010000054.1, read on the forward strand.
AGCAGGTCTTCCGCTACGTGAACACGCGCGGGGAATTCCGAGCGGACAAAATCGGGCTCGAGGACGAATCCGCAGAGGGAGGCGAAGTGCTGCTCGCCCAATTCATGCGCGGCGGTCGGCGGATTCTCGCCAGTGAGCCGATCCATCGGCTGCGCGATCGGTGTCTTCAGAATCTGGACCGGCTTCCCGAGCGCTACCGCCAAATTCATCGGAACGCCGTTTATCCGGTGCGGTACAGCAAACGGCTGACCGCGATGCGCGACGAGGTTCGCCAGCGCATTCGCAGCTTTGCGCTAAAATAATCTGGATCCATGCCGATTGCTCCGCCGAAGATCGTTTTCTGGGAAGTGGACGCGCAGGCCGACTTCATGCTGCCGGGCGGAAAACTCTATGTTCCGGGCGCCGAGACAATCATCCCCAATATCCGCCGCCTCGTCGAGGCGGCTCAAGGGACCGGCGCTTGGCTGGTCTCGACTGTCGACGCACATCGAGAGAACGATCCGGAATTTCAGAGATTTCCACCGCACTGCTTGCGAGGCTCGGCGGGAGCGCGCATCATTCCCGAGGGTCTCGCGAAAAATCCGCTTACGGTGCCAAACGATCCATCGGTCGAATTGCCGAGAGATATCTTCCGACATTCTCAGGTGGTACTGGAAAAGCAAACGCTCGACGACTTTGATAATCCGCACACGAGCGAACTTGTGGAGCGGCTCGGCCGTCAAGCGGAATATCTGGTCTTCGGCGTGGCCACCGACTATTGCGTCAAGTACGCGGCCAAGGGCTTGCTTGAACGGGGGCGGAAGGTCGCGATCGTCCGAGATGCCGTTCGGTCGCTCGAGCCAGAAGAAGGTGAACGCGTACTCGACGAATTAGCAGGTTTGGGCGCGCGGCTCATCACCACCCAAGAGGCTTTGCAGGAAATCCGTTCGCGAGGATTGCAGTGACCTAGTCGCTAGCGAAGGCTCCGGCAGTTTTCGGCCGAGAGATCCAGCCGTACACCCACATCAGCAGCGCCGTCCCTACCCCGATCGTGACAATGACCCACCACATCTCGTCAGGCCGGCCGAGCACCTCTCCGAATCGACCGAGCAGATAGCCCCCCAGCGGCCCTGCAATCGCATACCCGATGGCAATCGGCAGAAAGGCGTAGCCCATGTAGAGACCCTGCTGATCCGCGGGTGCTAGACGAGAACAATACTCGTAATAGCGGGAGGCCTGGGTTAATTCGCCGAGCGCCAGGATGATTAGCACGAGGCCCAGTGTCTCCATCGTGGGGCGCAACGCCAGCAAAATCCAGGACAGTGCCGAAACGAGGAAGCCCAGGGCGATCGTCTGTACGGGCGGAATTTTCCGCGTCAGGTAGGTCACAACGATCTGGCAGGTGATCACGGTGATGGCTTCGATGCTGAGCAGTCGGTCGACGGCGGCGTGGGGGTCCACGTAGCGTCGCATGAAGATCGGCAGCGAGATCCACATCTGCCAGTACACCACGTAGAAGCCCGAGGAAATCAAAAGGAAAACGACGTAGCGAACATTCCCGAGCACGATGAAGATGTTCGTGAGTGCGGTCCACGCGCTTTGAACCTTCGCATCTTCACCGCTGCCTGGTTCACGGTAAAACAGCAGCGTTACCCAAAACATCCCGAAGACGCTCGCGGCGGAAACCCGAAATACGTTTCTCATTCCGAGGTGCAAGGGCTCGCGAACCAGCCAGGCCAAGAGCGGGCCGAGGGCGCCGCCGATGTTGACGAGCGTGTAGTAAATAGAATAGCCGAGCGAGCGTACGCTCTCGTGCGAGGCACGCGCCGTGGTACCTGCTACGCAGGGCTTTACCATGCCTGGCCCCAGCGCGGGAACGAGCAAGACGATCGAGACCAGCCAGGTATCGCCGATCGCCCTGCGCACGGGCGCCATCCAGGTGGATTCGATCGAGCCCAGCAGAAAATAGCCGATCGTTAGGATCAGATACGCGCAGATCAGCGTGCGTCGAAAGCCGAAGCGATCAGCCAGTGCGCCCGCCACAATCGACAGCCCGTAGACAACGAAGCCGGCGATGCCGAGCAGCGTCCCGGTCAGTCGACTTGAAAAATGCAGCTGTTCACTCAAGTAGATGGCCAGAACCGCGCTCATCGCATAGTAGGCCAGCCGCTCGAAAATCTCGGTGAAATTGGCAACCCAGAAGGGACTCTCGAAGCCGGAGCGGATTTCCTTGAGCCGTTCGGCCAGTGCCAAGAAAGACCTCGTGCCGCATGAAGAAGCGGGCGGGCGTGATTGTAGCGGATAGGCGTAGAATCCGCGCGCCCATTTTGCCGTCGTTCGACGGGGGCCTTCTGGCTGGTCTGCTGATTACCTAATGTCAAGCAGCGCTGGCAACGTGCGGGCCCATTTTCCTATGCAGCGTTAGAACGAGTGCGCCGAGGCCCCAGACAACAACGATGACAGCAATCAGCGCCCCGGCAAACGGCACCATCGTCAGAGCCCGGAGGATGGCCAACCCAAGAGCGAGCCGCCCGATCGCCGGGCCGAGCCCCACTTGGGCGCCCAGCAACTGTTCACCGAGCCAGGAGCCCACAAAAACCGGCGCCGAGTATAGAGCAATCCCATACAGCAGGAAGGTTGTGATGCCGATTCCCAAGCCTACGATGGTCATGCACGCAATAATTGCCACAATGGGTGTTGCGAACAGAAACAGTACCCCGAATCCCATGGCCGGACCGACTCTCTTCGTCGCCTGTACGGCATCGGAAAAGAACCCAGGCAGCAGCAGGAGCAACAGAAGACCGAATAGAAAACTGGCTCCCCAAAGCAGCAGTCGGTGCCAGTAGTAGGACACACGCGTGTAGTCAGGGCCTCTTTTCGGTATGGTGATTTGAATCGGACTGCCGAGTTTCGCACTCGGGGCAATATCCGGCTGCCGACGCCCTTCATATTTTGTCTGACCCACAATTTCGGCATTTGAACCAATGGTCAGTCGGTCGGCCCGGATCGTGGCGTCATGACCCAGGAAACCGTTGATATCGATATCTCCCGAAAAAACGAGCAGGTCACCCGCGACCCGGCCATCGAGGTTCGTCGTTCCGGCCGCCAGCGTCATCGTGCCGCCGACGGTGGCTTTATCGGCGAGCTCTAATGCGCCCCCAAATGCCATCACGTTTCGACCCACCGTCGAATTGAGAGAAACTGTCTGGGACCAAGTCCGCACGTTGCCATCGACCGGGCCGTTGACGCGAAGCTCCTGCCCGAATCCGAGAATATCCCCCTTGACGTGGCCGTCGACGACAACTGATTGGGACATGACGATCAGGTCGCCGTCCACGTCGCCGTCAATTCGAACTCGATCCGCAATGACGATCAGGTCTGTTTTGACCTCTTGTCCAGCCGGCAGCGTGTAGCTGGGATTTCCATGTTCCAAATCGGCCGCCCGAGCTGCGGGAGTGAGACCGAGGGCACAAACCAGCACGCCCATCACAAACGAGATCGCCGTGAACCGCTGCCAGTGTTTCCTCAGCAGCCAGATGGCGACGCCGGTCAGTGTCGCAGCCGCCAAGAGTTCTGTCATGTTTCGCATGGTGTCCCATCCTCGCCAGAATGCGCCCTGAAAGAAGAGCATCGTGAACAGGTTTCCCTGAGAAAAGCCAGCCTCTGAAGCCTGAGCAAATGCAGGCGCCACCAGCCCGTTCCACACCGTGTAAAGGCCCGCGGCACACAGCCCGAACGCCGTGATCCATCCCCAGTGCATCCCCCTCCGCTGCGGAACTGCGATCACGCGTGCTGGAATCGATTCATCCTCTGCCGTCAGCGCGTCCTTTAGCCACACGCTCTCACTTTCCATCAGCTTGAGCAGTTGGCTGCACGCCACGCAAGAAGCGATATGAGCTCGAACCTCCCGCGCGCGGCTTTCATCCAGCTGCCCTTCGAGATACAGCAGGCCGGTCACCTCGTCAAAATGGCTTGTAAGCAAATCGTCAGAAGCACTCATTATTTTCTCCCACCGCCGGGTTTGGCCGCGACGCTTCGCGCGCTCCCAGCCAGTTGGTCGCGCAACTGGTGCCGGGCGCGCAATAACAGAACTCCTACAAACGCGCGGCGCACCCCCAGCGTGTCGGCGATCTCCTCATAGCTCATCTCGGCGAAATAGCGCAGCACCAGGGCCATGCGGGCGCGATCGGGCAGACGCGCCAGGCCCGCGCGCACTTCCTTGCCCGTGTGTTCCTTCTGCAGGCGCTCCAGCTGGTCCGGATCGGGGTGCTCGAGCGGAAGCGTCTCCAGATCGCCGGTCTCGAGGTCCTGCCGAATACGGCGACGCCTGAGCATGTCCCAGCAGTGGTTGCTCGCGACTTTATAGAGCCATGCCGTGAACGGCCTCGACGAATCGTAGGTACCTATTTTCTGCCGCACTTTCACGAAGATCTCCGTGGTCGCGTCTTCTGCATCCTCATGCGCCGGCAAAATGCGCCGGCAGAAGCGGAAGATGGCCGGAGCGTATTGCCGATACAGCTCGCCCCAGGCTTCCGTATCGCCCGCCCGAACCTGGGACAGCATTTGCGCCAGATCGGCTTCGCTCATCGCCCCGGTCGTCTTCTGTCTGTCCATGGGTTACTACGCTGGACGACCCCTCGATATTTCACAACTATCACAAAGAACCGCACTTGTCTGGTGTTTGTGTCACCGATCGGCACGGTGAGCCGTCTGCTATACTCGCGGGATTGCGCGGAGCTTGATGCCTCCGCTTAAGATCGAACTGAGCGATGGCAGTGAAAAGGGCAAAACGGCTGTTCCTGATCGATGCGATGGGGTACATCTTCCGCGCCTTCTTTGCCCCCATGGACCGGCTGCAAACCTCGGCCGGCACTCCCACCAAAGTCCCCTATCTCTTTGCCACAATGATGCGCAGGTTACTCCAAAACAAGGACTTACGTCCGGATTATGTGGCGGTGGTGTTTGATGCCGCCGCACCGACCTTTCGAGACAAGCTTTTTGCCGATTACAAGGCAAAGCGCCCGCCGATGCCGGAAGATCTCTCGGTTCAGGTACCGTTCGTTCGGCGCTACTGCGCGGCCATGCACCTGCCCATTTTAGAGTATCCCGGTTACGAGGCCGACGACGTGATTGGTTCTCTGGCACACCAAGCGGCGGAGCGGGATCTCGACGTGGTGATTGTGACAAGCGATAAGGACTTGCTCCAGTTGGTCAGTGGCCGCGTGCGCGTTCTCAACCCAGCCAAAAACGACCTCGTCATCGACGGCAAGAAGGTCGAAGAGATCATGGGCGTTCCCCCCGAAAAAGTGGCCGATGTCATGGCACTGATGGGCGATTCGATTGACAATATCCCGGGCGCGCGCGACCCGAATGAAAAGCCCGCTCCCGGCGAGCGACGAAAGGCGGGGATTGGCGAAGTGGGAGCGCGCCAACTGATCCAGCAGTTCGGTAGCGCCGAGGAGGCCATCGCGCGCGCCGGCGAGGTCAAGCGGGCGAGCTATCGCGAGGCCCTCGAGAAATATGCCGAGTTCGTGCGCCTGAGCAAGCAGCTCGCGAAGATTCCCACCGACGCACCCGTGACGCTAGCACTCGATGCATTGAAACTGCGGGAACCCGATAGCGCCGCTTTGCGCGAGCTCTATGCCGAGCTGGGGTTCACGTCTCTGCTGAAAGATCTGGCGCCACTTGTGAACGATCGCACGACCGACTATCGAATGCTTGATTCGGCCGGCGCGCTTCGAGAATTTCTTAATTCACTGCCGGCAGACCGCGAGGTATCGGTATGGCTCTCGCTGGATTCCGAAGGCCCAGAGGAAGAGGGGTTTGGGACGCACGTACTTGCGATGGAGATATCGGCGAAGCCAGATTCTGCCCGTATCGTTTTAAACGATGTCGAGAGCGAGGCGCTCGAGACGATCCGTGACTGGCTCGCTGATCCGAAACGGCCCAAGGTGGTACACGATCCGAAGTTATTTCACCTGCTGGCCTCTCCCAGATCCTCCGTCCCCCAGACGCCCGTGCGTGGTATTCGCCACGCCACGATGCTGTATTCCTATCTCCTCAGGCCCACGACCGCCAATCACGCATTTGCGGATGTCGTCCTTCGACAACTGAATCGCACACTGTCAAATGCCCCGGGAGAGCGTGCGGACTTCCTGTTGCAGCTCTCGCCGGCGCTCCGGGCGGAGGTCGAAAAGCAGGGGCTCCTCACTGTCTACGAGAAGATTGACCTTCCGCTTGCGCCCGTGCTGGCCCACATGGAGGCAGACGGTGTTCGGGTCGATTTGTCGGCGCTGGAAACGGTTTCGGCAAATGCGCAGGAAGAGATCACGCGGTTGGAAAAACAAATCTACCAGCTGGCTGGTTTCGAGTTCAAAATCAATTCACCGCAGCAGCTCGCCGAAGTGCTCTTTGACAAGTTGAATCTGGAGCGGCCGCGAAAAAGCCGGATGAAGGTGCGCTCAACGGCCGCCGAGGTGCTCGAAGAGCTGGCCCTGCTCCACGACCTGCCCAAGAAGGTCCTCGAATATCGTGAGCTCGCAAAGGTGAAATCGACCTACGCCGACGCGCTGCCGCGGCTCATTCATTCATCGACGGGCCGACTTCATACGCATTTCAGTCAGACGGGCGCCGCGACCGGCCGTCTCAGTTCCTCGAATCCGAATCTACAGAACATTCCCGTGCGAACCGAGCTCGGCCGCGAAATCCGCGCAGCCTTCGTCGCTGGGCCAGGTCGTCTGCTACTCTCCGCCGACTATTCGCAGATTGAACTGCGTATTCTTGCGCATCTTTCGGAGGATCCGGTGCTTGTCGAGGCATTCCGCCGCGGAGAAGACATTCACTCCCGCACCGCGCAAGAGGTTTTTGGCGTTGCACCTTTTGCCCAGACACCGGAGCACCGCCGCATCGCCAAGGTCATCAATTTCGGGGTCATCTACGGGCTTTCCGCGTTTGGCCTGGCGCAGCAATTGGGAATCGATACCCGGGAGGCGGCAAAGTTCATTGGCGCCTACTTCGAGCGGTACCGTGGCGTGAAAAGGTATCTCGACCAGCAAATCGCGGAGGTCCGGAAAACGGGATTCACCCGGACACTGTTCGGACGCACGCGGCCGATCCCGGAAATCAATTCGCCGCAGCCGAGCCTGCGCAGTTTCGCCGAACGCACGGCCATGAATACGCCGATGCAGGGCACCGCAGCCGATCTGATCAAACTCGCCATGATTGAGCTGGATCACCGTCTCGCGGATGATTTTCGCGCACGCATGATCCTGCAGGTTCATGACGAGCTGCTTTTCGAAGCGCCCGAAGACGAGCTTCCGCAGCTGATGAACCTGGCAAAAGAAGTGATGGAGGGAGTGCACGAGTTGCGCGTTCCTCTGGTGGTGGATACAAAGGTCGGGGCGAACTGGAGGGACATGAAGTGACGTGCCGCCAAAAGTGAATCGAGCAGGGAATAAGGTGAGAACCCTATCGTCGCTCTATGCCCCGTATGGTACTGTTTTTTCCGGATGAGGTGAAACGATGGCACAAGATCACTCGGAAGGATTCTTGAATCTTGTGAAGGACGCCAAGACACGCGTTCAGGAAGAAGGGTTTCGCGAGACCAAGAAGCGGCTCGACGCTGGTGAGAAGTTCGTTCTCGTCGATACGCGCGAAGACTCGGAATGGGTGCGGGGCCACATTCCCGGCGCGATTCACCTCAGCCGAGGGACGATCGAGCGGGACATCGAAAAAACTATCCCTGACAAGAATACGCGCATCGTTCTGTATTGTGGCGGCGGCTATCGTTCGGCGCTCGCTGCCGACAACCTGCAAAAAATGGGATATCGCAACGTGATTTCGATGGATGGTGGCTGGCGTGGTTGGACCGACGCAGGCTTTCCAGTCATCCGGGAGTAATCGCATCTAGGACATCGTTCGCTCTTGAGAAGGAAGTCGACATGCCGCGCCGCATCGTGACAGGCCATGACAAGAACGGAAAATCGATCATTGTTTCCGATGGGCAGCCACCCAATGAGCTAAGGATACCGGAACGCGGTATCTCCTTCTTCGAAATCTGGAACACCCACGCCAGCCCAGCCCCCATCTCGACCGCCGAGGTCGAGCCCACCGCCGGGCCGGTCGAGTTGGTGCCGAAACCGAACGGGACAGTGATTCGAATCTTGGATTTCTTGCCGGGCTTTTCACAGAAAGCTGGCACCCAACCTTTCATGCACCGCACCGAAACCGTTGATTACGGACTCGTGCTGGAGGGGGAAATCTTCCTTCTTTTGGATGACTCCGAGGTGCAGCTCGGGGCTGGAGATGTTGTCATTCAACGGGGCACCGACCACGCCTGGGAAAATCGCTCTGACAGGCTCGCGCGTATGGCATTTGTGCTGGTGGATGGTGCGTTTTCCGAGGAAGTGAAGCAGTTGCTGCCCAAAGGGGCGCTGAAGAGGGTGATTCGCAGACCCTGGAGAGCCGCCAAGGGCTAAGAGAATTGGCTGGGGCGGTTGGACTCGAACCAACACCATCCTCATTAACAGTGAGGTGTCCTACCGATTGGACCACGCCCCAACCGATTGGAACTCATTCTAACCAAGATTGTTCGAATACCGGAGCGAACTTTTCCGAGTCAAACCAAGAGCGGTCTTTGTGTTTTCTTCGGGTGGAAGAAGGCCATGCACCTATGCCGCTGCTTCGAGAGGGGGCAATCTGGTCTCCACGGCGGCAGGAAGTGGCCGGGGGAAGGAAGCCGGCCCAGCCCTCAATCCCCTAAAGGGATCCTCGGCTTTCCTCCCCCTGACACGGCTAGGTGTGGCACGCGAAAAACCAAACTCAAGGCTGTGAATCGCAATGAGTTAGTGTCTGGGTTTCGGGTAAAAAGTCCCCGGCGCTAGTAAAAATTCCGGCCGGTTTTTCCGAGATCCCGACTCCTACAGTATTTCCCTGACAAAAGGAAAGCGAAGTAGGACCGGCCTCCTTGACCCTTCTTGATTTCTCTTGCTATGTTCGTAGATTACGCTGGGCTCATTCTGCCCAGTGTCGAAGGGCCTCGCCTGTCTGGGAGCGCTCCAGCCATGGGTCTGAACAAAATCATCATCCGCGGAGCGCGGCAGCACAATCTCAAAAACATTAGCCTGGAAATCCCGCGCAATACGTTGACCGTCATCACCGGCCTGTCTGGTTCGGGTAAATCCTCACTGGCCTTTGACACGCTCTATGCCGAGGGTCAGCGCCGCTATGTCGAGTCGCTTTCCGCGTACGCGCGGCAATTCCTTGACCAGATGGAACGTCCCGAGGTGGATTCCGTCGAGGGGCTTTCGCCCTCGATTGCCATCGAGCAGAAGACGACCACGCGCTCGCCTCGCTCGACCGTCGGCACGATCACGGAAATCTACGACTACCTGCGCGTCGTCTATAGCGCCATTGGCACACCGCACTGCCCCCGATGTGGCAAGCCCATTGCGCGGCAATCCACCGAACAGATCGTGCAGGCCGTAATGGCGCTCAAGCCGGACGACCGCATCATGGTTCTTGCACCGGTCGTTCGAGGCCGCAAAGGCGAATACAAAAAGGAACTCGAAAAATACGCGAAGCAGGGTTACGTCCGCGCGCGCGTGGACGGCACACTCGTCAGTCTGGACGAGCCGGTTCCGCTCGACCGGCGCAAAAACCACACGATTGAAATCGTGGTCGATCGTCTGCTGCTAAAGACCGGCATCGCTCAGCGGCTGGAACAATCGGTCGAGACCGCGCTCAGGCTTACGGGCGGCCTCGTGACGATCGCCGTGGTGGGGGGCGAAGAGCGCGTGTATTCAGACAAGCTGGCGTGTTCGAGCTGCGGAATCTCGGTGCCACAACTGGAGCCTCGCTCGTTCAGTTTCAACTCGCCCTTCGGGGCCTGTCCCGAATGCCATGGCCTTGGCTCGAAGTATGAGTTCGACCCTGCCAAGGTTATTGTGGACTGGACCAAGCCTCTGTTTGAAGGTGGCCTTGGACCGGGTTCAGCGACCTCATCGCTTCAGCGTACGCTCGAAATCGCCGCTGCGGCCTACGGTTTCGATCTCGGAACACCGTTTGAAAAATTCTCCCGCAAAACACAAAATTTGATTCTGTATGGGAATCCATCAAACGGTGGGTCGCGCCAGGGTCTGAACTTTCTCGGAGTGCTTCCGTTTCTGGAACAAAACCTCGAAGAATCCACATCCGACACCTACCGCGAATGGCTCACGCAGTATATGTCCCCGACTCCCTGCACGGCCTGCAAGGAACGCCGGCTGCGTCCGGAAAGCCTGGCTGTAAAAATCGCGGAGTTTTCGATCGCGGACTTCACGGCCCTCGCGCTCACCGACGCACGCGCCGCTGTGGACGAAATCCGAGCCACTCTGACGTTGCGCCAGAAAAAAATAGCCGCTCGCCCGCTTACGGAGGTTGCTGAGCGCATCGATTTCCTTCTCGCAGTCGGCCTGGGCTATTTGACACTGGCGCGCTCGGCAGCCACGCTTTCCGGCGGCGAGGCGCAACGCATACGCCTGGCCACGCAAATCGGCTCGCGCCCGCGCGGCGTGTTGTATGTCCTCGACGAGCCATCGATTGGCCTGCACGCACGCGACAACGGCCGCTTGCTCTCCACACTCGAGACGCTGCGCGATCTCGGCAACACCGTCCTTGTTGTCGAGCACGACGAAGAAACCATCCGACGTGCCAACTACGTCGTGGATCTCGGCCCGGGAGCGGGAAAGGCAGGAGGCCATCTCGTCGCCTCTGGCGCGCCCGAGGAGATCGCCAGAAATCCAGCTTCGCTCACGGGGCAATATCTCGCGGGGAGAAGGTTCATCGCCGTACCGGAGGCGCGCCGCAGTCCGAATGGCAAGTCGCTCGCGATCCTTGGCGCGCACGGCAACAATTTGAAGAATATCGATGTGTCGATTCCACTCGGCCTGCTCACTGTCGTGACCGGTGTTTCCGGCTCAGGAAAATCGACGCTCGTAAACGACATTCTCTATCGCGCGCTCGCAGCCAAGCTCTACCGCTCCCGGGAGAATCCCGGCGCGCATCGCGCCATCTTAGGCGTCGAGCATCTCGACAAGGTCATTCAGATTGACCAGGCGCCGATCGGCCGCACGCCGCGCTCCAATCCTGCTACCTATACGGGCGTGTTTGCGCCCATCCGCGAACTCTTCGCCATGCTCCCGGAGTCACGGGAACGCGGCTACAAGCCCGGGCGCTTCAGCTTCAACGTTAAGGGCGGGCGCTGTGAGGCGTGCCAGGGCGACGGGCAGCGGCGCATCGAAATGAATTTCCTGCCGGATGTCTACGTCACGTGCGAAGTCTGCCGAGGCAAGCGGTACAACGCCGAAACGGTTGCAGTGCGCTACAAAGGCCTTTCCATATCGGATGTTCTAGAGCTTCCGATCGAAGAGGCCTCAAAGGTCCTGGCGAACATTCCGACCATCCAACAGAAGCTTGAAACGCTGGTTGATGTGGGGCTCGGCTATGTCCAACTCGGTCAGTCCGCCACCACGCTTTCTGGCGGCGAAGCGCAACGCACGAAGTTGGCACGAGAGTTGTCGCGCCGTCAGACCGGCCGAACGCTGTACATTCTCGACGAACCTACCACCGGTCTGCATTTCGATGATGTGAAAAAGCTGCTCGACGTGCTGAACCGGCTCGTCACCCTGGGCAACACAGTTCTCGTCATCGAGCACCACCTCGATGTGATCAAGCAGGCCGATTGGGTTATTGACCTCGGGCCGGAAGGCGGCGAGGCGGGTGGGCGCGTCATCGCTCAGGGAACACCCGAACAGGTGGCGCGCAACAAGAGATCCCACACCGGACAGGTGCTCGCTCGAGCACTCAACGGGAATCGGTCAAACTGAGGAAGACGTGCATTTCGACGACGACCCCCAACCCTCTTCGACCTCTGACGAGGTTGAGGCCTTGTCCTCACCCGTAGAGGCAGGGCCTGAAGAGCCTCTCTTTGCAAGACGGGCGGCCACCGGACGCACGGCCGCCGTTCGATTCGTGCCCGACGACCTTCGCGCCCCATGGGGCTGGGTGGATCTGCTGTTATTCGCGTTGATCGCCATCGCCGGAACCGTCGTCCTAGGCGTGATCGTACTTCTCGGATTTGCGGCATTCGGCGTGAGTCTTCAGGAGCTGCGGTTTCCTGGCAGGATACAGGGCATCTTTAATATCGTCTGCGAGGTGCTGCTATTCGCTGGACTGATCGGCTACCTGGCTTTGCAGATCGGACTGCGCTTTCGCGCACCTTTCTGGCGGACCATCGGCTGGCGTCCGCTTAAAGCTCGGCGCTTCCCGCGCCCGCTCACGTATGTTGGATGGATCCTGGGAGGATTTCTTCTGGCCTTCGTGGTGCAGGTGGCAGCGGCTGTTTTCGGCACCAAAGCCAATCTGCCGATCGAGGCACTTTTCCAGGATCGGCTCACGGCGCTGCTCATCCTGCTGCTCGCCGTCTTGCTGGCGCCTTTCGTCGAGGAAACCATCTTTCGCGGCTACATCTTCCCCGTCGTCGCTCGCTCGTTCGGCCGGAGTGTGGGGGTCGTCGTTACGGGAATTCTTTTTGGACTATTGCACGCGGCGCAGCTGTGGGGCGGCTGGACAGAAATCGGACTGCTCGTTTTTGTTGGAATCGTCCTTACCTACGCGCGGGCGGTCCAGCAAACCGTCCTGGCAAGTTATCTGCTCCACGTCAGCTACAACTTTGCTGTATCGCTTGCGTTTCTCATTGGCTCCCACGGGCTGCGCGTCCTTCCGCCAAGCCCTTGAGCTGTGCTGTTTCTTCTCTTGTGGGGGAATCGGCTAGAATAGGACCAAGGGATGCGCCCTCCGGTCATCGCGGCGCCGGACAAACGGAGAAAATTTTGTTGCATACGGTCGAACCGATTCGCTGGACGCCCGAAGGTGTGGTCATGCTCGACCAGCGGCGACTGCCACGCGAGGTTATCTACCACACCTACACCGATTACCGCGACGTTGCCAAGGCGATCCAGGACATGGTGATTCGTGGTGCACCGGCCATCGGTGTCGCGGCGGCGATGGGCGTGGCGATCGGCCTCAAACACTCGAAAGCCGAGAGTCTGGACGAGCTGCGCGCCGAGTTTAACCTCATCTGTAACACGCTCGCACAGACGCGCCCCACCGCCGTAGACCTGTTTTGGGCCATCGAACGCTTCCGGCGGCGCTTCGCTGAACTAGCCGAGGCTAGTGAGAACAATGGCGCGGGTGGATTGGCCCGCATTCAGGCGGCGCTCGCCGAAGAGGCACAACGAGTCCACCAAGAGCGACGCGACGCCGATCTTGCGATCGGCCGCTTTGGCGCCAAACTGCTGCCAAAGAGCGGCCGCGTGATGACGCAGTGCAACGCCGGCGCACTCGCTACGGGTGGCATCGGTACGGCACTCGGCGTGATCCGCATGGCGGTTGAGACCGGACACCAAATTGAAGTGCTGGTTCCAGAAACCCGTCCCTACTTGCAAGGAGCGCGGCTTACCGCTTGGGAGCTCCATCAGGATCACATTCCTTTGACCCTGATCACGGACAACATGGTCGGGCACTTCCTGAAGACGGGCGGCGTGGGGGCGGTTGTGGTGGGTGCAGATCGGATCGCTCGCAACGGCGATACAGCCAACAAAATCGGCACCTACGGAATCGCTGTCCTGGCGCGCGAGCACAACATTCCCTTTTATGTGGCGGCGCCGATTTCGACCCTGGATCTCTCGCTTCCTTCGGGCGAGCAGATTCCTATCGAAGAACGATCCCAGGAGGAAGTCACTCACCTGGCGGGCCTGCCGATTTCACCGGAAGTGCGGGCTGCACATCCGGCGTTTGACGTAACGCCGGGGCGATTTATCACGGCCGTGATCACCGAGCGCGGCGTCGCGCGCCCACCCTATGAAACGTCCTTGCGTGAGCTGTCCGCTCACTCGTAGCGAAGGGCTTCGACGGGATTGAGCAGCGAAGCTTTCCACGCCGGATAGACACCGAAGAAAACGCCGATCAGACTCGCAACGGAAACTCCCAATCCCGCCAAAAACATGGACACCGACGCCGGGAAAGAGGGAAATGCCAGCCGCACGGCCAGCACGATCGAAGACCCGAAGATCACGCCGATCGTTCCGCCGACGCCCGCAAGCGTCACCGCTTCCAACAGGAATTGCCAGAGAATATTAGCCCGGCGCGCTCCGATTGCCTTGCGCACACCGATCTCACGGGTCCGCTCCGTCACGCTTACCAGCATGATGTTCATCACGCCGATTCCGCCCACCAGCAGCGCCACGGACCCGACCGCGAGCATCACGATGAAGATTCCGTTGGAGATCTCATTCCAGGTCTGGACAAACGTGTCCGTGGTCATGATTTCGAAATCGTCCTTCTTCTCCGAGGAGAGCCTGCGCACGCGGCGCATATATTCGCGGACCTCATCGACCGCAATAGGAAGGTCGGCCGTACTGTCCGCCTTCGCCAGCAAAATCACATCTTTGAATTCCGGGTGCATTTTTCTGAGTACAGAAAATGGAACGCAGGCCATGTTGTCCTGAGGATTGTCGCCCGTTCCGAGGGCCTGTTTCTGCTCCTCGAGCACCCCGACGACCGTGAAGACATGCCCCTCGACGAGTACCTCCTGGCCTACGGGGTCCTCTCCGTTGGGAAACAGAGTGTTGGCGGTGGTGTGGCCCAGAACGACAACCGAGGAATGATGCTCGTTGTCCGTCGCATTGAAGAATCGGCCGCGCTCCATATCGAAGTTGCTGATCTGGGCTACGTCCGGGCCGTCTCCCTCCAGGATGACATTCTTGGCGCGCAGATTCGCTCGCCTCACTTCACTGGAACCAGCGCCCACTTCGTAGTTTGCAATCTGGCCGGCGGGGGTGGCGGCGACGACGTGAGGCAGCTGCGCGAGGCCATCCGCCCATTCTGCCTCGATATTCCGTCGTTGTAGCAGCTCCATCGATGGTCGCCCGAACGTGGCCCACGAGATCCTGGACACGATGATCGTGGTCGAGCCAAGCGACTGGATCTGACCGAGTACGTTCGAGTTCAGCCCGTTGACCACCGCGCCGATCACGATGATCGTGGTGACGCCGATCATGATGCCGAGAACCGTCAGAAACGAGCGCAGCGGATTGCGGCGCAACACGTCAAGTGCAAGGACGACGGATTCCTTAATCTCTCCGAATCTTCTCGTCACGCGCATGGCCTCTACTCGGACCTCAGCGCCACCACGGGGTCGAGGCGCGCCGCCTTCGCAGCGGGATACACGCCGAAGAATAGACCCACGCTCGTCGCCACGATCAACCCCACTACAACAGACCAAAGCTGAACGGAGCTCGGTAGGGCCGTCGTTAGCGTCACCAGTTTTGCGAGCAGAACCCCCAGAAAAACGCCAAACGCCCCACCGATCGCCGCGAGCGTCGATGACTCGATCAAGAATTGCATGCGGATGTCGCTCTGCCGGGCTCCGAGCGACTTCCGCAACCCGATCTCTCGCGTTCGCTCCGTGACGGAAACGAGCATGATGTTCATGATGACGATGCCGCCTACAACGAGTGCGATCGAGGCGATCCCGATCATGACACCGAAAAATGTGCTGCTGATACTGCCCCAGAGCGAAAGGAACGATGCGTTTGTTTCCATCGCAAAATCGTCAGGATCCCTGTAGGCGACGTGGCGGCGGCCCCGCAGAATCATGCGGACCTCGTCCATCGTGGGATTGAGAGCCTCGGTGCCAGCCGCCTTGACCCACAGGCGGACCGAGTCATCTCTCGCGTACATCGCCTGATACGTCGTGATGGGCATGATGACCCAGTTGTCCTGCGATTGCCCCATGACCGAGCCGCGCTTCTTCGCCACGCCGATGATTTCGCAGCTTCCCGTATCCACACGGATCTGCTTGCCGATGGGGTCCGAGCCGGGAAGCAGCTTATCCACGATGTCGAATCCCACGTCGCAGACCGGAGCGGCGCGCGCGACGTCGATCCGCGTGAAGTAGCGCCCCATGGCAAGCTCGCGACTGTAGACTTCGGGCATTTCGTGTGTGAATCCGATAACGGCCGTGTCGGAGAGGTATTCGGTGCCATATTTCACCTGGCCGGCCTTGTTCAAGTTCGCAGCAACGGCCACACAGCTTCGGCACGCGTCGCGAAGCGCTTCGTAATCATCGAAATGAAACTTCTTTCGCTTCTGGGCCGCTTCCCATTGGTCAACGTTGGTAATGATCGAGGGCGAGCGATTGATCATGAAAACATCCGCTCCCAGATTGAAAACTCTTTCGGCAACGTACTTGTTCAGACCATTCACCAGGCTGACCACGGCAATCACTGACATGACGCCGATCACGACGCCGAGCAGCGTCAGTGCGCTGCGCAGCTTGTGCGACCAGAGGCTGGCCGTGGCGATTCGCACCGCCTCGCCCAGCGCCATCGACGTTTGTGATGTTTTCCCCGGCATTTGCGCTCATCCTATCATACGCGCGGAAGGCGCTCGAAGTTGCACCCCACCGCGCACATAACTTACGTGATGAGAGGCAGTTCCGGGAGCAAGAGACGCTCGCACGAGGAGTGGGGGCTCGGTACCCACCAAACACAAAGGGCGCCCGCTTTTGCGGACGCCCTTTGTCGAGGTTCTTTCCTAAGCTAGAAGTAAATCTTGGCAGCCAACTGCATCTGACGTGGGGCCAAGTTGTTGGTCTCGGCACCGAATGCCGGCCCGAAATTGATGTCGGTAAGGATGCCATTGGGGTCGAACTGCGCATGATTGAAGACGTTGTATGCTTCCCCGCGCAGCTCTAATTTTACGCGCTCAGTGATCTGGGTGTCTTTGTACAGTTCAAAGTCCCAGTTGTTTATGCCGGGCCCCTTCAGGTAATTTCGAGGTGTATTGCCATAAAGTAGTGGGAGCGTGACGGATCCCGCAGCAGGTGTCGGGTAGGCCGGTGTGACCGCGAATGCGCTCGGCAAGAACCAGGTGCCCGTGCGCGGATTCGTGTATTGAACTTTCCCCACAAGATCGGGCCCATCCCAGCATGCGAAGTCCGATTGAGCCGCTTGGCAGCCCAGCGAGGGATCGGCACCGTTCCTGACGTCCAATGGGAAACCGTCCTGGAAAGTTGTGATACCAGCAATGGTCCAACCGTTCGTCAGGCGGTCGACCCACCAGTTCTTGTGGGTGCCCGGGATCTGATAGAAGTAGCTAATGACGAGTCGCTGCCTCGCATCATAGGAAGAACTCGCATAGTCGCACCCCGGCCAGCAGTATGGATTGGAGGCGCGCGCAAAACCGAAGGTGCCGAACCCTCCTCCGCCTCCCGCGAAACCGGTGTTCTCAAACCCTGACCCGTTGTCGAGGCCATGGGCCCAAGTGTAGGACACCATGAGCTCTAACCCTTTGGAAAGCCTCCTGTTCACGTTGGCCTGAAAAGCGTTGTAGATGGACTTCCCTATACTGAAAGTCGTATCGATGGGCCCGTACTCATTGGCTGCATACAGGAAATCGTTGGGATGTGCGCCCGGACCTCCTGCGTTCGTCTGCGTGAACACATTGCAGTTGGCATCCAGCAAGCACGGGGTGATGTTGTTCGCGGTATTGACGGGAAGTCCCACACTCAGCTTATGGCCACTGGACCCAACGTACCCGAGTGTCAGGATGGTGCTGGGATCCAGTTGCCGCTGAATGGTTAGGTTCCAGTTTTGCACCATAGGATCTCGCGTATCCTGATCGACACGCCCGCAACAGAATGTGAAAATAGGCAAAAAGCCAGGGGTGGTCGCAAAGTCGATGTTGGGATTATCGACGAAAGTGAACGGGAACGGATTGACTACTGTAACGGCCGGATTTTGCAGGCTAGCGAAGGGATTGGCAAAGCCGGGGTTTCCGACTGAGCCATAGCCCAGCGAAGAGACCGCAAAAGGCGGCGTGCTGGCGCTGACTTGAGAGGATTGTTCGGTTTCCGATCGATCGTAATAGATGCCGAATCCGGCACGAATGCTCGTCTTACCAGGGCCGCCCGTTAGCTTTCCAAGCATTCCGCCCCAGTTGGGACTGTAGGCGAGGCCGAGCCTGGGACCAAAGTCAGAAAAGTGGGTTTTGCCCGCCGGATTGGCATTGAAGTCGCCCCCGTAGAGTATTCCGACGGGAGCATTTGTAAACACGGTGGATTGCTGTCCTGCTCGGAAGGTGACTTGGCCGTGGCCGTCGTAGGCCTTGTCCAGCATGGGAGTGTCGATCGTCCATCCTAGGCCATAGGTCAGCGTCAAGTTCGGGCGTATCTTCCACGCGTCCTGGATGTAGCTGTAATACTGCTGAGCCGTGTCGAGCAAGACTTGGCCGCTGCCCTGCGCATAGCTGTCTGGGATGCCGAGAAGGAAATCGGCCCCGGGAACGCCCGTGCTATACGTACCAGCTCCGGCGAAATTAAAAAATCCGCTGTTCTGAAACAGAAACGGATTCCAGACCTGCCACCAGCGTACATCCATTCCAAACTTGAGGGTATGTGCGTTGTGAGTCCATGAAAAGTTGTCAACTACCTCGTATGTTTGGTCAATTCTCGGTTGCGGGGCATCTTGCGAAAAACCGAGGTTAAACAGGCCAGCGACATCTATAACAGGCAGTCCAGCCCCTGCTGGATCCTGCGGGTTAATCGAGAACCCAACAGCCGAGGGTAGCGTGGGAACCTGCGGATTCACGGCATTGAAATTGAAGCGATTATAGCCAGCCCGCAGTTCATTCACCATCCGATCATTGAGAACATGCGTCCAGGAAACGGTCAGAAACTTGTAATGAACGTCGTCCACCTCTCCAAACCCAGGAATGTTCGCACCGGTCCCGACGAACGGGATTGTTTCTGTCGTGGGGTTCCCCTCCTGTATCCACGTCCCCCACAGCGTGTCCTTCTGCCCAATGTTCTGATTGATCTTGAACATGTATTGGCCGTACTTATTCTTGACGAAGGGATTGAAGGTGAACGAATTCAATGCTCCGCCCGGCCCCCCCCCGTTTAACACCGAATTCGCGGTGGGGACGTACTTGTTCAGCAGAGTCGTTGAGACCGCATTAAAATCCTGAGTGGGTATGTTTCCGCTCGCGAACAGTGTGCTGTACGGCGTGCCGGCTGGGCAGGGCGCTCCTGTAGCTGGGCAAGGATCCCCCCACAATGGGAAGGGTGACACGTTCGTAGAACTCGCGAAGGTACCAGCGCCAAAGGCACCGCCACGCTGCGCATTTGTATAGACACCAACGTTGGTGCTGAGAACGACCTGCGGCTGTGTGGCTCGGAGGCCTTCATAGGAGAAGAAAAAGAAGGTGTGGTTCTTGATGATGGGTCCGCCGATCGTGCCGCCGAAGACGTTTTGCTGATAGGGCGACACCTCTTGGCTCACAAAATTGCGCGCGTCCAAAAACGTAGACCGATAAAACCAAAAACCGTCTCCGTGGAAGGAATTCGTTCCTGACTTGGTGACCCCGTTCACAATGACGCCCGAAGCGCGGGCAAATTCGGGATTGATTGTGCTGGTTACCTCTTGAAACTCGTTGAGAGCGTCCGGGCTCAAGTTGAACGTCTGTGTGTTCAGCACGATATCGTTTGTATCGGTGCCGTCCACTAGGTAGCTACCGAATTGCGTTTGCGTACCATTGGTTGAGAAATTGCCTGCCTGTGCGCCTTGGCCAAATCGATCCGATCCCGACACCACCCCGGGTTCCATCTGCTGTAGTTGCAGCCAGTTACGACCGATCAAAGGCATGTTTACGATCTGGTTGGAATCGACAACGGTGCCCAGCTGTGTGGTCGTGGTCTCGACTTGCACGGCCGTTGCTTCCACGGTCACTTGCGATGTCACGGCGCCAAGCGCCATCGTGATGTCCTGCACAAAATTGGTGCCGACATCCAAGTGAATCTTCGCGACTGCATATGTCTGGAAGCCGGTTTTTTCGGCCTTGAGCGAGTAATCCCCGACGAGTAGCTGGAGAAAGATAAATGAGCCGTTTGCCTGGGTTGTCACCTCCTGGGAAACGTTGGTTGCCATGTTGGTAGCTGTAACCTTAACGTCGGGAAGCGTGCCGCCAGAGGCATCAGTAATGGTACCCCTAATGGTGCCGTAGAGATTATCCGACCAGGCTACGCCGACATTGACCACAAACAAAGCTGCCAAAATCATAATCGCAACCAATGCTTTGCGGTTCATGTTCCCCTCCCAAAAGGTCTAAGAGAAGCTTCCCGCCCTGAGGGAACGCCCCTGTTCACGGACACACGCCTGTCTACTTCACCGCACGTCTGGCTCCAATGCTAGGAATCTGTAAGTCTCCACTTTTCACACACATCTCGTCGAGCGAAATACGGCACGTTGGCCCCAGTACGATTTCGTGTATATGCAAATTGGAATAGATCTTTGGTGTTGGAGGTCCTGCAGTAATGTGGCAAAGATGAGTCAGAGATATCTGACAAACTCTATTGCATCTGAAACTGTACAGTTACTACGGTCTTGACCTCGATCGGTTTCCCACTAAGCCGCGTCGGTTGATACCGCCATTGCCGGACAGCAGCGACGGCGGCAGCAGCCAGAATCGGGTTTCCGCTCATGACTTCAAGGTTGCGTATGGAGCCATCGGTCCCGATGATCGCTCGCAATTGCACGGTTCCGGTGAGATGGATCATCCTTGCGGTCTTCGGGTACTCCGGCTGAACGCGGTCGATGAGTCGGGCCTCCATCACACCGGCACTCATCGCAATGGGGCCCATCGAGCGAGGCCCCGCCGGTCGGACTACATTCGTTACCTCTGTGCCGTCGCCATTGATTTCTGGCCCAAGCCCGAGCGGCTCGATGGATATCGACAGATCGGTTGGTGCTGGCAGCTCTTGATCAGCATCGACGCGAGCTGGGATTCGGGGAGGCTGATAGAGCGCGGGGCGGAGGAGGATGATGGACTGTCTCGGTTCAGTACGCTCGGCCTGCCGCACGGGCAGCGGGTTCGACCGTGGAGTTCGGTGGAATACCGGCACGGGAACTGGCGCGCGTTCGAGAGGTAGTACGGATGTGCTCAGGAGCGGCCAGAGGAGCAGGCAGGCCACGGCAGCCGCTTCCAAAAGCATCGACGCTGCCAGCGCACGGCCTGAGCGGCTCCGTCGATCACACACGATGCACTGCGCGAGATTCACAAGATCGCTCACGGATACACACCTCCTCGGTTCTCAGAAAACCGAATCACGCAGAACGTGGGGCTAAGAACCGGACGTTCGACGTCTGGGAGGTCGCGATCTCTCGTAGGAATAGACACCGGCCTGGCCGCTTCAGGTTCCTGGTGCCGCAATCTCTACGGCCGTTCGAGGCTAAGTGCCGTTCGAAGAATAAGTTGTGTAATTACACAAAAACACCGTATCGAATTGCGCCCGTGGCGCGTCTAAACTGGCGTAGCTCCCCTAAGTCTCGGGGGCTCGCGACACGAATCATACGAGGTGGCTATCATGAGTCGGACCACTCTAGAAACCGTAGGCGTTCGTTATACCGGATGGGCGGCACTAAATCGCGACCCGCTGGAGGATCAAGTAGAATTCACTTGTCCTCACTGTGGGGCTCACGGCGCCAAGGCTGCTCGGCGGCCTCGCTCGGCATATCACTTCACGGACGGGTTCGTCCAGGATCTCGAAGGCGAAGCGGGAGTCTGTCGGACCTGCAAGCAATCGGTGCGGCTGACGCCCATCGTGTTGGTTCACGATCGGGACGAGCAACGCCGGTTCCATGCCGTTTTCGAGGCTGATACGCAAGTCTCGAAGAACTAAATCCAGCGGGCCCTAGCTTCCCTGACCGAGCAGAGGTGTCTCGGAAGCTGCTTTATCGTCTGCCTTGGCCGCACGCTTAGTTAGTCGATTTCGAGCGCGAGGTGGTATTTCTCCATTTGCCGTCGGACCTGTTCGAAAGCGTCATCGACGGTGTCCGCAAACTGGAGAAGCTTGCAATCGGCCTCGCTCATCGTGCCAGTGTGAACCATGTGCCGCCAGTTCAAGACCTTGTCCCAATATTCCCGTCCGTAGATCAGAATCAAGTGTTTCGAGGCAAGTTTGCCGGTTTGCATCAGCGTGAGCATTTCCCAAAGCTCGTCCATCGTGCCAAAGCCGCCCGGAAAGACGATCAACGCTTTGGCCATTTGGGCAAACCATAGTTTGCGCATGAAGAAGTAGTGGAAACAAAAATTCAGTTCCGGACTGATGTAGGGATTGGGCCGCTGCTCATGTGGCAATTGAATGCTCAGGCCGATCGAGGACCCGCCTGCCTCGGCGGCGCCGCGGTTCGCCGCCTCCATGATGCCCGGTCCACCGCCCGAGCAAACCACAAACCGTCTGGGCTGCGTTCCGAGCGTCATGGCCCACGAGGTGATGCGGCGCGACAACTCCCGCGCCTCTTCGTAATAGCGGGACATGTTGAGCATCGATCGCGCAGACGCTAGCTTCGTGCGCCATGGACCGGTGCGGCGGCCGCGCGCAGCGCGCTGGACTTTCCGTAAATTCGCGAGCGCCACATCACGCGCATAAACGCGTGCAGAACCGAACATAACAATCGTGTCTCCGACTCCGGCACGCCGCAGCCGGTTCAGCGGATCGATGTACTCGGCCAAGATGCGGAGCGGTCTCGCCGGGCGGCTCTCCATGAATACGGGATCCTGGTAGGCCAGGTCGGGCATCGGCAGATGGCCGGAACGCTTCATGACTCCCCCTCAAGCGAAAGAAACATTCTAACGTGGCTGATCGGCTCCCGTGTGTTCACTTCGCGCCCCGATGCGCGATCCCGCAACGCGGTCGACCGGAGGTTCACTCTCTCATTCCAATTTCGTTTGGGATGGGGAGAAAAGGGCGGGGAGTTAC
Organism: uncultured Acidobacteriaceae bacterium; assembly: GCA_964407845.1. GTDB lineage: Bacteria > Acidobacteriota > Terriglobia > Acidiferrales > UBA7541 > Palsa-295. Next base: position 123,063 of record CAYOXF010000054.1, read on the forward strand.
AACGCGCTATGGGCGCTCCCGGCGGGCCTGGGCGATTCGGCGAGCAGTTCACGTGCCGTAAAGATCGAGCGATAGTTGTATTTGATGCGGAGCGCGTCCGAGCCACCCTCTTCGCGATCAACCAGGCTAATCACGGCGATGACTTGGCAGCCCGCGCGCTCGGCCGCGTCGATAGCCTCTTGCGTCGATCCGCCCGTGGTGCAGACCTCGTCGACGATGACGACTTTCTTGCCGAGGGGGTTGTCGAGCCCCTCGATCTGGCGCTGCCGGCCGTGCTTTTTCGCCTCCTTGCGGACGAGAAAACCCGCGAGCGGTCTCTTCTCGATGGCGCTGACCACTCCGGCGGCTGTAACCAACGGATCGGCACCCATGCTGAGGCCGCCGATGGCGTCGGGCTTGAGCCCCATTTCATCGAGCAGTTCAAGAAGGCAGTAGCCCGTCAGAAGCGCGCCCTCCGGATCGAGCGTGGTGAGCTTGCAATCCAAGTAGTAGTGGCTCTTCTTGCCGGAGGACAAGGTAAAGTCACCACGCACGAGCGATTTCCCGCGCAGCAGAATTGCGAGTTGTTGTCGATGGCTGGTCATGGGCCGGCTTGGCTATGGTTGGGGGTTACTTCTTTTCCGGTCCGGGGACGGACTCTTCTTCCTCAAAAATCGCTGCGGCCGCAGCGATGCGGTCGCCTTCCTCCAGCCTGAGCAAGCGGACGCCCTGCGTCGAGCGGCCCGCTTCCCGAATTTCCGCAGCGTGGACCCGAATCACCTTGCCGTGCCCGGTAATGATCATGACGTCGGAATCTTCGCGTACTTGCAGCCCGGCCACCACCGGTCCATTGCGGTCCGTTGATTTCAGGTTGATGACGCCCTTGCCACCGCGCGACGTGACGCGGTATTCGGCCAGTGGGGTGCGCTTGCCGTAGCCCTTTTCCGCGACGGTGAGCATCAGCGAGGTCAGCGATTCGCGAATCTCGTCACTTTCCAGTTCGTCGAGATCTTGTGTGGTTTTTTTATACTCTTTGGCAATGATGCCGAAATCGGGTTGGACAGCATCCATCGAGACAACGAAATCGTCCTTGGCAAGATCCAGGCCGTTGACGCCGCCGGCGTTGCGGCCCATCGAGCGTACTTCGGTCTCGCGGAACAAGATGGCCTGACCATCGCGGCTGGCCAGGAACACCATCTGCTTGCCGTCGGTGAGCTTTGCCCCGATCAGTTCGTCGTTCGCATCGAGGTTGATGGCGATGATCCCGGAGGGACGCGGGTTGGAGAATTCGGCAAGCTCGGTCTTTTTCACCGTGCCGTTTTTGGTAGCGAAGAAGACGAAGCGACCCGTCTCTTCCAGATTGCGGGCCGGAACGATGGCCTTCAGAGTTTCCCCTTCCTGAAAGCGGACCAGAGTGTTGATCGCCTTGCCGCGGGTGGCCGCGGCGGCCTCGGGGATTTCGTAGACCTTCAGCCAGTAGATGCGGCCTTTAGAGGTAAACAGCAGGATATAGCTGTGCGCCGAGGCGATGAAGAAGTGCTCGACAAAGTCGTCTTCGCGCGTCTTCGCGCCGATGCGTCCCTTGCCGCCGCGGGACTGGTGGCGGTAGGTCTCGACCGACGTGCGCTTGACGTAACCGGCATGGCTGACGGTGATGGCCATTTCCTCGTCTTTGATCAGGTCTTCCAGCTTAATCTCTTCGACACGATCCACGATCTGCGTGCGGCGGTCGTCGCCATAGTCCTTCA
>CAYOXF010000055.1:0-18182 GCA_964407845.1 uncultured Acidobacteriaceae bacterium
AACAAAAGCGCGTCGATGCAAGTCAGCAGAACCTTGGCGAAACACTTCGCTTCATGCTCAGCCAGCGATGCTACACGGTGCTGCTCATCGGGTTCTGCTTCACCACATTCACACAATTCGGGTTCGGCACGTGGACCGCTCCCTTTCTTGGGCGAATCCATCACCTCAGCAGCAAAGACATCGGCACCTACATCGGCACCGTAAGAGCCGGCGCGGGCTTGGTTGGCACACTCATCGGCGGATATCTTTCGGACTGGGCGGGCCGACGTAACGTGCGCTGGAGAATCTACGTTTCCGCGATCTGCTCGATTCTGGCTTGTCCCGGGGTCCTGCTGTTCGTCGTTTCGCACAGCCTATTCTGGTGCATCGTGGGATTCACGATCGTCTCGGCGGCCTCGCCCGTTCATGTAGGACCGATTGTTGCCGTGTCGCACTCGGTCGTCAAGGTGGGCATGCGGGCTTTCGCCACTTCGGTGATCTACCTGATCTCCGAACTGCTCGGCCTAGGTCTCGGACCTTTTCTCATCGGTCTGTTCAACGACCATTACGGCCTGCGGCTGGGCGCGGATGTGATCCGCTATTCCATGTCTGCGGCGGCGCTGACCACTTTGACGGGCGGTCTACTATTCTTCCTCGCCGCCCGGTCCCTGGAGCGCGACATGGCCCGCACAACCGAGCCGTGAAAACGTGCTTCGGGAAAGACGCCAGACACGATAAAATTCACATGCCAAAAATACAGAATGGGTTTTGAAAGTAGGGACTCATGGTAGATAAAACTCTGCGGACATGTCAGGAGGCTGTTGCGCGGGTTTTTGACGGCGCGACGATTTTGCTGGGTGGTTTCGGTGACCCCGGCCTGCCAGGTCAAATCCTAGAAGCACTGCGGTTACAAGGCGCCAAAGAGCTTACGGTTGTACACAATGGCTCCGGAGGAGGAACCCACTCGCTGGGCGGCCTGATTCACGACGGCAAGGTGCGTAAGCTCATCGCCTCGTTCCCGAGCAATCCGGGCAATGTCTCCTTTCAGGAGAAGTATCTAAAGGGCGAAATCGAGCTCGAGCTCGTACCGCAGGGAACGCTGGCGGAACGGATTCGCGCCGCCGGGGCCGGCCTTGGTGGGTTTTTCACGCCGACCGGCGCAGGCACGGACCTTGCGACGGGCAAAGAGATGCGCGTCATCGACGGGCGTGAGATGGTGTTTGAGAAAGCGCTGCATGCCGATTTCGCCTTCATCCGCGCGTACCGGGGCGACCGGCTGGGGAATCTCAACTACCGCATGGCGATGCGCAACTTTAATGTGCCCATGGCGACCGCGGCCAAGTTTGTGGTGGCCGAAGTCGACGAGCTGGTGCCGGTCGGAGCGATCGATCCCGAGGATGTCCATACACCTGGCATCTTTGTCGACCACGTCGTGGAAGTGGTCCGTCACCCTGAGTATCTGAAAATCACTACGGAAGGAAGGTAGGCCATGTCTCTCACACGAGAAGGTATCGCGTATCGCGTTGCGTGCGATCTGCCGGACGGCAGCTATGTCAATTTGGGGATCGGCATCCCGACGCTGGTTTCCGGTTTTATCGGTCCCCACAAGGAGATCTTTTTCCACAGCGAGAATGGAATTCTCGGCATGGGACCGCTCGCGCAGCCGGGTCATGAAGATCCAGACCTGATCAACGCTGGCAAGCAGTACGTGACCCTACTTCCGGGCGCGTCTCTGTTCGACCACCCTACGTCCTTTTCGATGATCCGCGGCGGGCACATCGACTACGCCGTCCTGGGAGCGCTCGAGGTGTCGGCCATGGGCGATCTGGCAAACTGGCGCACGCCTGGCGAAAAAGTTCCGGGCGTAGGAGGCGCGATGGACTTGGCCTTCGGTGTTCGGAACGTGATCGTCACAATGACGCATGTCACCAATAAGGGCAAACCGAAGATTCTGAACAAGTGCACACTTCCCCTCACAGCCCCGCACTGCGTCAAGTTCATTTACACCGACATGGCCGTCATTGACGTTACCAGAGAGGGACTCGTGCTCCGCGAAGTCGCTCCGGGACTAGATCCCCACGCTGTCCAGTCTCACACCGAAGCGCCGCTTCGCGTGTCTAAAAACTGCAAAGAAATGGATGTTCCGGTCCAATTCCACGCAGCCCAACCGACTCGCTGATTCGCGGGAGGCTCCCTTGCTGAAAGCGATCGACATGCACGCGCACATCCAGACGGGTGATCGCGCAAAGCAAGGCTGGGGAAGTGCCGCAAAGGCAGGACTCCCGATCAGCACGGGCCGATGGCGTCCCGATCCGGACGGTATGGCCGAGATGTATCAGCACCACGAAATGATGGCGGTCATTTTCGACGTAGACGGTGAAACTCGCAGCGGCGTAAAGATGGACAACGGTGAAACTGCGGCTTGGATGAAGAAATATCCGCGCACCTTCATCGGGTTCGGCAGCGTCGATCCCTGGAAAGGTAAAATCGCAGTCAACGAAGTGAAGCGTTGCGCGGATCTGGGCCTGCGCGGGATGAAATTTCAGCAAGCAGCCCAGGGATTCAATCCCAATGACGAGCGCTTTCGTCCGTTGTATGAAGAAATCGTCAAACTCAATCTACCGGTGATCTTTCACACGGGCACGACCGCTGTGGCGGCAGGCTCGCCCGGCGGTAGAGGAATCACGCTCGAGTATTGTAAGCCGATCCCTTACATCGATAACCTGGCCGCGTGGTATCCGGAAATGCGCATCATCATGGCCCATCCTTCCTGGCCTTGGCACGACGACCAGCTGGCAGTGCTGCGACACAAGGGCAACACGTACATGGATCTCTCCGGCTGGGCGCCCAAGTATTTTCCGCAATCCACCGTTCACAATATCAACACGCTGGTGCAAGACAAGGCTTTCTTCGGCACGGACTTTCCGATGATGACGCCCGAACGCTGGCTCGACGAATTTGCCGAGCTTCCCTTAAAGGATTCCGTTCGTCCCAAGATTCTTCTGCACAATGCCGCGAAATTTCTCGGCATCGAAGTGCCTTCCCTGTCGTCGGCAGGCGCGTCGGACGCATCCTAAGCGCTTCTATTCGGCTGTTCGAAAGCGCTCGACGAGCGCATACAGCACGGGCATCACCAGAAGCGTCAGGAAAGTCGACAGAAGCAGTCCTCCAATCACGGCTAGAGCCAGCGGTCGTTGCAGCTCCGCGCCGGAACCAATGCCTAGCGCCAGTGGCAACAAGCCAAACAACGTGGCAAGCGTGGTCATTAAAATCGGGCGCACGCGAATCTTCCCCGCCATTACCAACGCCTCACCCAAAGGCATCTTCTCTTCTTCCCAAAGCTTGTGGACGTATTCGAACAAAATGATCCCGTTTTTTACGACCAGCCCGACCATCAGAATAACCCCCATGAACGATGACACATTCAGGGCCGTGCCGGTGACAAGCAGCATGGCGAATACTCCGGCCAGCGACAGCGGTGCCGCCGACAAAATGATCAGAGCCGGGGCAAAGGACCGAAACTGAATCACCAAGACCACGAAAACGGCCCCGAGCGCTAAGCCGAGAACCATCAGCAGATCGCGGAAGGAGCTTTGCTGACTCTCGTACTGCCCGCCAATCTCATAGGTGGTTCCGGTAGGAAGCGAAACTCCACTCATCATTTTTTGCACCTCGCGGATGGCGCTGCCGAGATCGCGGTTTTCAAGCCGAGCGGTCAACGTCACCATTAACCGCTGATTCTCCCGTTGGAGGGCGTTCGCGCTGTTGGCTCGTCCGACCTGGGCAAGAGAAGAAAGCGGAACGATCTGTTTGGAAGAACTCAAAACAGGAAACTGGACAATGTCATTGTAGTTGTAGCGGAAAGAATCGGGGAAGCGTACCCGAATATCCACCGTACGATCGGCCTCCCGCAACTGCGTCTGGGTCGTGCCCAATAGACCGGCACTCACCTGCTGTGTCACTTGATCGGTTGTGAGTCCCGCGCGTCCCGCCAGAGCCGGATCCACATGAAACACGATTTCCGGATTGCCTTTCTGAAGGCCAACAAAGTCGACGAGGCCGGGAATCTTCTGCAGTCTGGGGCTTACGTCCTCTGCCACGCGCTCGAGCGTTCCCATGTCGCTACCGAAGATCTTCAGCTGCACGGGCTCAGGCGAGCCCTCCAGATCTCCGAGCATGTCCTGGAGAACCTGTGTAAATTCGACATCGATTCCCGGAACATTTTGTCCGATCCAGCTGCGGAGATCGTCGATTACATCCTCGATGGCGCGTCTGCGCTGCGAGCGCGGCTTCAGCTTCACTAAAATATCGCCCGTGTTCTGCTCGGTCGCGTACAGGCCCATCTCCGCGCCGGTGCGCCGCGAGAAAGCCTGCGTTTCGGGCATGGCTGCGATTTGCTCTTCCACGCGCTCTAGAATGCGGTTGGTCTCATCGAGCGACGTGCCCGCCGGCGTGCGATAGTCGAGGACAAATCCCCCTTCATCCATCTCGGGAAGGAAGCCGGTCTTAAGCTGCGTGTATAGAACGATCGTCCCGATCACCAGAACCAAGGCGGCGATGGCGACCGTCCCCCGATGGCTTAGCGACCAGCGCACCGCTTGCTCATACGCACGGTTGACTGGCTCGATCAATTTGGCCGATTCGGCCCGGTGAGTGCCGCTGGAAAGCCATCGCAGGGACAAAAGCGGAATCAGCGTCACCGCAAAAACCAGTGACAGCAAGACGGACACCGCCAGGGTCATCGAGAGCGCGCGGAAGAATTCTCCGATAAAGCCCTCCAATAGTCCCAGAGGCAAAAACACAACGAGCGTGGTTGCCGTGGAACCGACAACAGCCCCGAGAAGTTCCTGGGTGGCCCACTCGGCCGCGATCTCCTGCGGCTCGCCCAGCCCGAGGTGACGGTAGATGTTCTCGATGATGACGACCGCGTCGTCGATGATCAAGCCGATCGCAATGGCCAAGCCGCCGAGCGACATGAGATTCAGCGTGCCACCGAAGAGTCGAACAAAAAAGAACGTGCCAATGACCGAGAGTGGGAGGGATGTCGCCGCCACCAGCGTAGTCCGTGCGTCTCGCAAAAACCCGAATAGAATCAAGACAGCCAGGATCGCGCCGATTACGATCGCGTCCCTGACACTCCCGATCGATTCGGAGACGAATTCGGCAAGGTCGTACACGATGGAAAGGTGCAGCGTTTTCGGGATCGCCGAACCGAGATGGCGAATCTGATCTTTGATCTGCGCCGTGGTGGAAAGAATATTGCTGCCGATTTGGCGAGCAATGTTGACGAGCGCGGCGGGTTTGCCGTTGCCGGTGATGAGCGTGTGCGGATCCGACACCCCGTAGCGCACCTCGGCCAGGTCTCGCAGTCGAATCGGCCCGCCGTTGTCAACCGCCACCGTGGCGTTGCGAATATCCTCCAGGTTTACAAACTGGCTCGTCGTAAGGATTAAGTACTGCGAGTAATCCTTCGCTAGGCGGCCGACAGACGTGACCTGATTGGTATCCCGCAGCGCGCTCGCGATCTCGACCAGCGTCAGGCGATGCGCGAGCATTTTTTGCGGATCGACGATCACAGAAACTTCGCGCACATCCGTCGCCTGCACCGTGATCAGGCCCACCCCTGGCACCCGGCTGAAAAGCGGCCGCAGGATGTAGTACGCATCATCGCGCAAGTCCGCATCCGGAACATTGCCGCTGAGGATCACGCTCAGAACTGGAAAGACCTCCGGCGTAATGCGCTCGACCTCCAGATCTGCATCGGGAGGCAGATTGGTACGCGCCGAACTCACGCGGGCTTGCACGAGCTGCAACGCGTACTGCATGTCCACGTTTGGCTGAAAGAGAATATAGATTTCGCTGTTGCCGCGAATGGTCTTGGAATCGATGCGTCGAACGCCCAGCGTAGTGCTCACGGCCTCTTCGAGCGGCCGCGTAACGGTGAGCAGCATCATCTCGGGTGCCAGATCTCCAGAATGAGCAAGCACGACGACTCGCGGAAAATTCAATTCCGGATAAATGTTGGCCGGCAGTTGAAAGACGGCGGCGATCCCGGCAATGGTGAGGAATGCTGTCAGCAAATAGACGGCGTAACGATTCTCGCGGCAAAAGCGGACGACGTTCATTGATTTGATTGCGGCTGGACGCGGATCTTGGTCTTATCGCCCAAGCCGTAGCCGCCCGAGAGGATGATTTCATCCCCCTCTTCTACGCCGCCCGCCTCCGCCAGCTCCACTCGGTCCTTGGTTTCAATCCCCAGCTTCACCGGAACCGCCGTTGCCAGATCCTGACGCACGACGAAGACTCGTGACTGGCCCATTTCGTCTCGATAGATCGCCTCCGACGGAACCGTCAGCACGTGATGGTGCGTTTCGACCGAAATCTGGGCGTTCAAAAACATGCCCAGGCGCAGCAGTCCATTCGGATTAGGCACGCGGATTCGGACAAAGCCGACTCCGGTCGCTGGATCGACCGACGGTGATGTTGCTATCACGTGTCCGGGAAATTCCATCCCCGTCACAGCTTCCGTGGTCACCTCGACAGTTTCACCTGGCCGCATCTTGGCAAGGTACGCAGCGGGAGCGTTCCCAAGAAATTCCACTTCACGGAGGTTGGCGACTTCCACGATGGGCTGTGCAGCCGTGCCGTCCACTTGTTCTCCGACGCTCACAAATCGTTTCGCGACGATGCCGCTCAAAGGCGCAGCGATTTCCGAACGTGTCACTGCGAGGCGAGCGAGCGCGACGGCGGCTTCTGCTTGCTTGAGAGCCGCCGCTGCGACGCTCTCTTGTGTCCGTGAATCTTCAAGATCTTTCCGCGCAGCGATCCCGCGCTGGAAGAGATCTTCGTTGCGCGTTCGCGAGAGTTTCGCATTCTCTAAATTGGCTTGCGCCTGCTCAAGGGCCGCCTCGGCTTGCTGGAGCTGATTTCGATAGGTACGGTCATCCAATCTCGCAACGATTTGCCCCTCCTTGACGACATCGCCTTCGGCAACCTTCAGCTCGGCGATGCGTCCCGCCACGAGTGCGCTGACCCGCACATCCTGGTTTGGCGGGGCCGCGGCGGTGCCCGTCAAAGAAAAGGTCTGAGAAATGTCCCCGCGCACCACGCGTGTGAGCGTCACGGGGGCCGTCGCGGATACCTCGCTCCCTTCCTCCGCCGATTTGCTCGAGCAACCTCCGATAGCGACGACGAGCGCCAGCCCAGTCAGCAAAAATTCGATTCGATTGCGCACCAGTATGTTCATCGAGGGCATTCAGTTGAGCGGGCCGCCGACGGCCTCTTCCAATTGCGCAAACGCGTTTTGTAGTTCCCGCAGATTGTCCAGATAGTTGCGCTCGACCTGCTGCACATCGTGCTGTGCAGTCAGCACAACCAAAAGATTGGCCTTGCCCGCTCGATAACTTTCTTCCGCCATGTCTTCGAGATGGTGCGACGCGGGCAGGATGGTGTCGCGGTAAAGCTGCACCTGTTTCTGCCGCGCCTGAAGATCGAAATAGGCAGATTCAATGGTCGAATTTAGACTTTTGCGCGCGGCGGCGAGTTCGTCCTCGACGGCACGCTCGCTGGCGATCGATTCTGCAATTTCGCCCTGATTGCGCGAGAATACGGGCAACTGCATCAAGACTCCCCCACGAAATCCGACGATGTATCCCCCGGAGTGCGGGGTGTAGCCAGGGTTGTTCAAGTCCAGTCCAACCTCAAGCCCTAGGTCCGGGACTCGTTCGGCGCGAAGAAGTGCGGTACGACCTTGCTCTATCTTGGCTTCCTGGCTAATCCGCGCGAGCTCGGCATTCGCGTTTGCCGCATGCGCCAGGAGGTCGGGAAGCGGTAGTGTCGATGTAGGTGAAGTCAAAGCATTCTCCAGATCCCAATCCGTCTGGTCAGGCTCGTTCAACACTGAATTCAGTTCGCTGAGCACCACTTTCTCCTCCTGCTGCGCCACCTCGAAATCGGCCTGGGCGCGTGCAATCTCGAGATCCGCTTGCGTCACTTCGAGCTGCGCAGCGTCTCCCGTGTTGAAGCGAGCCTCAGCGATTTCGCGGAGCCGCTCAGCAAGTTTGAGCGCCTCGGCCTGTAGGGCCGTCGTTTCCCGGGCATGGACCAAACCGAAATAGGCGTCGCGCACGCGATGCCGGACCTTTTTTTCTACTCCCCCGATATCCACCTCGGTTAGGGCGTTCTCCTGTTGCGCAACCTCGATCCTTCGACTGCGTTTCGGTCCTATCTCGACCGGCTGATCCAGCAGGACTCCCTCGTGAGGGGCATCTCTGGAAACCGAGGCGCTGCCAGTAGGATTTGGCCGCTCGCCCGCTGCGCGCACGCCCGCTTGCGACACGGCCTGTCGCGCCCTAGCTGCCAAAAGATCCAGATTCTGCTTTTCCGCCATGTCCAACGCCTCGGCGATGGTAAGCCGCCGCACCGGCTGCTGGGCGTTGGCCGAATGCGCGACAGCAGCTCCTGTTAGCGTCAACGCGAGAAGCGAATGTCTCAAGCTCACCGCTCACCCTCCGAGAACGCCCGGCTGGATCATTACTCCCGGCCTGAGCGTGATCAGATTCTGAAAGTTGGGGCCATTGAGCGGCAGGCGGCAGCACAGCGACCTCACACCCGACGTCGCTTGCCGCGGTAAGCGCCTAGGAAGGCGGTCTAAGTGTTCGTGATCGTGGCGGCGGCCGTCGCGATGACCGCGCCCGAGGACCGCTGACCCTCCCGACAATGCTGCTGAAATGGATCTGTGACCCAGCGGTCAGAGCAACCGCCATCCACGCCACAAACGCAAAACCTAAGGAGTCCCTCCGGCTCCCGCCTCCGCGCCCCGATACGGTTTCCCACTCCGAAGTGTGCGTAGCATATCCAAAATCACAAGCCGCAAGGCTGAATTGAGAATTAATTCTTATTAAGGTAATGGGAGAAGGTACTAGTCGATGGCGGTTCTCCGTCGCCTCTTTTATCGCGCTGCGATCGGAGCGGGCCGCCGGAGGGGTGTTGAAACGCCCTCAGAGGCTAGCGGCAGAATCACGGTAAAGACCGAGCCGTGTCCTGGTGAGGTCTGGACCTCAATCGTGCCTTTGTGCGCCTTGACGATCGCCTGTGCGATGGCCAGTCCCAGCCCGCCGCTGCGGGCTTCGGTGCCATCGGTTCCGGAGGCTCGGTAAAAGCGCTCGAAGATGTGTGGCAGGTGCTCGGACGCAATTCCCATGCCCTGATCGGCGAACCGCACCGACATGAAGCCGTTGCCCCGGCTCAAGGACACTTGGATTCGGGAATTCGGCGGTGAGTACTTCACGGCGTTCTCGAGGAACACCAAAAAGAGGTCGCGCAGAAAGGATTCGTCTCCCATCAAGGCAACGTCTTGCTCAAGGGCCTGCTCAATCCGAATTCCTTTTGCGCGGCCCAGCGGCACGGCGATCTCGCAGGCTTCCTCCAGCACTTCGTTGATGTACAGCGGATCGTTTGCAATCTTGAGCTGGCCTGCATCTGCTACCGAAAGCGTAAACAGGCCTTCGACGATGCGGCTCAAATGGCGCAACTGGCCATGAATTACAGTCAGCGCCTTCTGATACTCCTGGGGCTCTCTGCGGTCCGACAGCAGCAACTCCGTCTCCCCTTGCAGAACCGACAGGGGCGTCCGCAACTCGTGCGAAGCGTCCGACACAAACTGCCTCAGCTGTCGCAAAACCGCAATGACACGCGCAAAAAGCTCGTTGAAGGTGGTCGCCAACCGCCCAAGCTCATCCTGCGAAGCTGTTGCCAGACGAGGAGCCTCGATTTCAGCCGAGCTGGGACCGGAAATCGATTGCGCCAGTTGCGCCGCCTGCCGGGTGAGCTCAGTAATCGGCGAGAGACTCCGCCCCACGTACCACGCCGAAATCGCACCCATCAGTAACAGGCCCAGCGGAACCAAGACGATCAGCACCTTGCGGAAGTTTCCCAAAACAGCGTCAACATCTCGTGTAGGACCAGCGATGGCCAGCACGACGGGGCGGTTTACGAGCACAAACGGAATTAATTCCACGCGCAATGGCCCCACCGCTCCCTGCACGGTGCGAAAGACCGGCTTGCCGTCTGTAAAGCCGAGCGGCCCGACGTCGATAGGGTGCGCGCGCCAGTTCTTCGACATATTCAGGGGCTGGCCAGAAGGATCGAGCAACTCCAGATACTCGTCCGGCAGGTCGAGGCGGAAGACATCCTCATCCGGCGGATTCGCCGCGAGATCTTCCACCATCGGCACACCGGCTTCGTTCAGGCGCCGATCGAGCTGCACGCGAAGTTCGCGCGCAAAAATCGAGTAGATAATCGCGCTGGTGCCGAGTAGAAATCCGCCGACAATCAGGCAGAACAGGACCATCATCCGAAAACGCAGGGATCGCCCCTTCATCGCGCCTCGTCCGGCACGCTCAGCTGGTAGCCGGTTCCTCGCACGGTTCGGATCAATTTCAAGCTCTGTTCTTGGTCGATCTTCTGGCGCAGCCGGTTGATGTAGACCTCCACAATATTTGTTTCCGTATCGAAACTGTGAGACCACACGTGCTCGATGATCTCCGATCGCAGTACCGGGTCGGGCGAGCGCATCATGAGCAACTCCAGAAGGGCAAACTCCTTGAAGGTCAGCTGAATCTGGTTCGACCCGCGCTTCACAACCCGGTGCGGGCGGTCCAATTCGAGGTCGGCCACGTGGAGTTTAGCACCGCCCTTGTGGAATCCGCGGCGCGTAAGGGCGCGGACTCGGGCATGGAGTTCAGCCAGTGCAAAAGGCTTGGTGAGGTAATCATCGGCCCCCGCATCGAGGCCCTCGACTCTCTGTTCCACCAAACTTCGCGCCGTCAGCATCAGCACAGGGGTCTCGATACCGGCCTGCCGAATTTCCCTGCAGACTTCGACCCCGCTCAATTTCGGCAGACGCAGGTCCAACAAGATAAGGTCGTAGGTCCCGTTTCTCACCAGACCCAAGGCCTTCTCACCCGTTTCCACGACATCCACCGAATACAGATTCTCCTTCAGTGACCGCGCGATGAAGCTCGCCACTCTTCGCTCGTCTTCTACCAATAAGACTCGCAGACGATCCTCCTGCCAGCGATCGGTACGATCAACCCGGGTCACGCGACCTTTGTTGCGGATCCCCGAGATGGCGACTATGACGCAACTTATTGCTTTTTCGCAAGTTTGTGTTGTTGACTAGATGGGCCGGGACGCAGTCGGGCCCAGAGCACGGGTTGGATAAGAACATCATGAGATTTCGAGTCTTAGCACTCGATTACGATGGAACGATTGCTCAGAAAGGCCAGCTCGATCCTGCCGTCAAGGCGGCAATCATCGAAGCACGCGCCCGAGGGGTTGTCGTCGTCGTTGTGACCGGCCGCATCCTGTCGGAATTAAGGAAGGTCGCCGGGGATCTTAGCTTCCTCGATGCCGTTGTTGCCGAGAATGGAGCCGTGCTGTCCTTCCTGAGCGGGCATTCCCGGCTGATTGGCGAGCGTCCTCCTACCGTTTTTCTTGAAGAACTACGCCGCCGCAAAATCGATTTCCTCGCCGGCGAGTGCGTTGTCGAGTCGGACGCCAACTCGGCCCCGCAGGTCCTTGCGGCCATTCGACAGCTCGAACTGCCTTTATCGCTCCTTTTCAATCGCGATCGCCTCATGGTCTTGCCACAGGGCGTCAGCAAAGGCGTGGGCCTTCGCGCGGCGCTTGCCACGCTTCGTCTTTCGGTCCACAACGCGATCGGGATCGGTGATGCGGAAAATGATCATGACCTGCTCGCCACCTGCGAGATAGGCGTGGCGGTAGGTTGGGGAAGCCAGGCGCTAAAGGAACGGGCGGACGAGGTCCTGGAAGGAGAAGGTCCATGCGCCGTGGCTGGCTATATTCGGACGATTTCAGAGGAGTTACGGCTGCCCCCGGAACGTATGGGGCGGTATCGCCTCGCCTTAGGAACGGAAAAAGATGGCCATCCAGTCGCAGTGGCCGTTCGCGGGCGCAACGTGCTGATCGCCGGCGAGGTGCAATCCGGCAAATCTTGGGTCAACGGACTGGCCTGCGAACAGCTCATTCTCCTCGGCTATTCGGTCTGCCTAATTGACCCTGAGGGGGATTACCGAACATTGGAATCGTTACCAGGAGTTGTCGTTTTCACCGGAGAGGACTCACCCCCCGATCTTCCTGATGTGGCCCGCGCGCTCCAGCATCCGGATATGAGCGTCATTATCGATCTTTCGCACATTACCTACGAGGAGAAGGTCCAATACCTGTATGTCCTGTTACCCATGCTGGCCGCTTTGAGGCGAACCACAGGCTTGCCGCACCGGATCGTTTTGGACGAAGCGCATTACTTTCTGCACGAACCGAATGTCAAGGACCTGCTCGACCTGAACCTGGGGGCCTATACGCTGGTGACCTACCGCTTGTCTGACTTGCACCCGGACGTCCGCAAGGCGGTCGAAGCAATCGTGGTGAAGCGAATCACGGACCCGGCCGACGTGCACGCACTTGTCGCTATGGCCGGCCATCCGAGTCTTGAAAACGACTGGCGCGTGATTCTCGAACAGTTGAAGATTGGCGAAGCGGCCATTCTCCCCTACTCGAAGGAAGCTCATGGCGCCCTGCGCCGCTTCGAACTCTTGCCGCGGTTGACGTCGCATGTCCGACATAAAGCCAAATACCTCGATATCCAACTCGTCCGGGAGCAAGGGTTCGTATTCACTCAGGATGGCAGGCCCATCGGAGCTCCCGCAAGAGCTCTTAAGGACTTCATCGCTCCCCTCAAGGTCCTTCCCCTGTCCGTTCTCGCGGCACATGCGCGGAGGGGAGATTTCTCGAACTGGGTTGCCAGCGTGTTTCACGATCACTTGCTGGCCTCGGATGTTCGCAAAATCGAGCAGAGGTTCAAGCAGGGACATACGCAAAATCTCCCGGATCTGCTCATACGAGCGATCGAGCAGCGCTATGAGTTCTCTCCCGAACGATTCGCTGAAGATATCCGATAAAAAGTGCTATGGGATAGGGCGGTCGCCAGGGCCAACCGACGCGGCTTCCTTTTTTCGATCCGTGCAGTGGATCACGCGATCGTAGGCGTCTTTGATCAGATCATTAAGCGGGAGTACGGTTCCGTTGATGCGTTGTTCCTCGAGCAGATTCAAATCGACATCCGCGACGACCATCTGCTCTTGGTTCACGCTACCTTCGGCGGCAATTCCATCCCTTGCGAAAAAGTAGTCAGAAGGCGTCATGATCGCTGCCTGTCCATAGTGCGTGGCCATCGAGGGGACGTCGGGCAAGTTGCCAACCGTGCCCGCCATGGCGACGTAAATCTGATTCTCGCTCGCCCGTGCCTGCGCGGAATAACGGACGCGGCAAAATCCCTGCCGTTCGTCCGTGCAGGATGGAACGAAGAGGATCTGAGCTCCACTTGCGGCCAGCACGCGCGCCGCTTCGGGGAATTCCACGTCGTAGCAAACCAGGATCGCGATCTTGCCAAAATCCGTGTGGTAGACGTAAAAGCCGTGACCTCGGCTCATCTGGTAGGAATTCTTTTCTGTCTCCGTGAGATGCACTTTTTTCTGACGAAATACCGAGCCGTTTGGCGTGAAAAGATGCGCTGCGTTGAATAGCTGCCCCTCCTGAATTACAGGATGTGTCCCCGCAATGATGTAGATGCCGCTTTCCATGGCCAGCCGTCGGAACAGCCCCTCGTATTCCGGTGCAAGCTGAGCAAGGCGCCGAACCGCCTTCGCACCGGAAGGCTCCCTAAGATAGCTCAGCAGCTGCATGGTGAAATACTCGGGGAAAACCACAAAGTGGCTCCGATACTCCCGGGCGCTGCGGACGAAGAACTCGACCTGCGTGGCAAAATCCTCGAAGCGGTTGATGGGACGCAACAGGTACTGCATCGCTGCAATCCGAATGCGAGCCGGCCGGGTACGCTCGGAAATGTCCTCTTCGCTGATCGGTTCCGATGGCTGGCTTACGTTACCCGACTGCAGGCTGAGGCTCGTGACATACTCCGGATTCAGCCACTCCAGTAGCGTCGCGAAATCGCGCGAATCGCGGTCCGGCAAGTACTCGGCGACCACATCGAGAACCACCAGCCCGTTCGCGAGTTGAAAACTGAGAGTTGGGTCGCTCCGTCTGCCGGCCACGACGTCAGCCACGTACTCTTGCGGGCTCAAATCATGTGACACCTGAGCATATCCCGGGATGCGCCCGCCGGTGAGCAGCCTTTTGAGCCCTCGTTCCCGCACGATCCGTTTGCGCGCATCGTATAGGAGCGTTCCGATGCCCGAACGGCGCACTGTCGGATCAACGCACATGTCGGCACCGTACAGAGTCTTGCCAAGAGGATTGTGCGTACGGAAGGTTCCCTCCCCGGTGATAGCAGACCATCTTGCAGACTCGGCATAGTCATCCCAATCGATGATAAGGGAGCTCGCGGAGCCTACGATGCGATTAGACCCCTCGACGGCAACGAGCTGGCCTTTAGGGAAAACCTGAATATGGTGAAGGAGCTCCTGGGCCGACCAGGCTAGCTCTTCCGAGTACACGCGGCGCTGGAGTTCAGCCACGGCGCCCACTTCCTCTGTCTTCATCTGCCGGACTACGACAGTAGGCATCGCTAGGTCATCGCTCACGGCCAACTCTCCCCTACTACCCTAGCGGGCTCACCGCGACGTCCGCACTGATGCCGGTCACGCCCTCCCGTGATGGCCATCACAGCCATACACGCTCATCCTGCCTTTGGGTATGCCACAAGAGTCGAGGGCCGAGGCGCGTGGAAGCCCTTCTGTTAGAATGAGATATCAGAATGATCACTTCAGACGCAACGCCTCTAAACGAAGTCTCGGATCGCCAGAAGTCCTGGTACAGCCATCTCTGGATCCATGTCCTTGTGGCGATGATCGCGGGCATTTTGCTCGGTCGGTTTGCTCCCCATCTCGGCGTCCGCATGCAGCCGCTCGGAGACGCCTTCATTAAGGCGATCCGCATGCTCATCGCGCCGATTATTTTCTGCACCGTCGTGCACGGAATCGCACGCATGGTGGACGTCGCCCGCGTCGGCCGCGTCGCGCTAAAAGCGATTGTTTACTTCGAAGTGCTGACCACGATCGCTCTCATCATTGGGCTGGTCGCGGTGAATCTCTGGAAGCCTGGTCGCGCCATGAACGTCAATCTCGCGCACCTGGACACGTCGGGCATCGAAACTTACATTGCGCACCCGGAGAACGCGAGCCTCACACAGTTCCTCACGAACATCATTCCCAGCACATTCGTAGGCGCTTTTACCGAAGGCAATGTCCTCCAGGTTTTGCTCATCTCTGTGCTCTGCGCCTTTGCGCTTACGCGGGTGGGAGAGCGCGGCAAACCCGTTGTCGATTTCATCGAAGCTGCCTCGCGGATGCTATTCGGAGTGGTAGGGATCGTCATGTGGGCCGCGCCGCTCGGCGCGTTTGGTGCGATCGCGTTTACGGTTGGAAAATTCGGACCGGGCTCGCTGGTATCGCTTGGGAAACTGCTGGGAGGCTTCTACGTAACGTGTTTGCTCTTTCTATTTGGCGTTTTGTGGCCGGTCGCCCACGGGTGTGGATTCAGCATCTTCAAGCTCCTCCGCTACCTTCGCGAAGAGCTCCTCATCGTGTTGGCAACCACATCCTCTGAAACCGTCCTGCCGCAGTTGATGAGAAAGCTCGAAGGACTGGGCTGTGAGGAGACGATCGTTGGCCTAGTGATCCCGACCGGCTATTCGTTTAATCTCGACGGAACCTGCCTGTACCTGGCCACGACGACCGTATTTCTCGCGCAGGCCACGAACACGCACTTAGGCCTCTGGCAGCAGCTGAGCCTTCTGGCTGTCCTGCTGTTGTCATCGAAGGGGGCAGCGGGCGTGGCCGGCGCTGCGTTCGTTGTCTTAGCGGCGACGATCGCTTCGACAGGAACGATCCCGTTTGAAAGCGTCGCGCTGGTTCTCGGCATTCACCGGCTCATGTCAGAAGGGTTGACACCGACCAATGTGGTTGGAAATGCCGTTGCCACAATTGTGGTCGCCAGGTGGGAGAAGGCTCTCGATCGAGACCGACTCGCGCAGGTTCTTGAAGGCAAATGGCAGGCCGCAGAGAGTTAAACGACTGCCTTAGCCTTTTTCGCCGAGTTGAGGATTTTCCCCAGCCGGTCCAGCACCTGCATTGCCGTCAAGCACTGCTGCACGCTGGCGTTTGGCTCGCGATGTTCCTTGATGGCGGCAAAAAACTCGCGGTCCTGCAACTCGATACCGTTCATGGACACAGCCACGCCGCTTAAGTCGATCTTTTTCTGCTCGCCGTCGATCAAGTCATCATAGTGCGCGATATAGGTGCCGTTGTCGCCGATATAGCGGAAAAATGTCCCAATCGGTCCCTTGTTATTAAACGACAGCGAGAGTGTGCAGATGGCGCCTGAAGGCACCTTCATGACGATCCCCATATCCATGGCGATCTTCAGTTCAGGGTGAAGCGGCCCTTCGACAGCGTAGCAATCAGAAACGAGCTCGCCCGTCTGATACTGGAACAGATCGACCGTGTGACAAGCGTGGTGCCACAGGAGATGGTCGGTCCAGCTTCGAGGCTGACCTGCCGCGTTCATATTCGTGCGCCGGAAAAAGTAGGTCTGCACATTCATCTGCTGAATCTTCAGCTCGCCAGCCTGGATCTTCCTGTGCACGTACTGATGGCTCGGATTGAAACGCCGCGTGTGGCCACCCATGCACACGACCCCGGTCTCCTTCTGAACTTTCACGAGACGCTCGGAGTCCGCCAGCGAATCTGCGATGGGGATCTCGATATGGACGTGTTTTCCAGCGCGCATGCACTGGATTCCCTGGTTTGCGTGCATTCCGGTGGGCGTGGCAAGGATCATCGCCTCCAGGCCCGGCTGCGCGAGGCTTTGTGCGAGATCGCCCGTCCAATGAGGAATTTTGAACCGTTTGGCGACCTCCGCCGTGGCAACCTGATTCCCGCCCGTGAGCGTGATGACCTCGATGCCGGGGATATTGCCGACAGCCTCCAGATGCTTCACCCCGAATGCGCCCTGCCCCGCCACGCCAATCTTCATGTTTCTTCCCTCGCTTGGCTCGCCGCATGGAATTCCCACCGGAGATGACCTCTCGGTGGACCTGTCACCGATCGTGACTACTGGGTTGCGCCCGCCTTCTCCAGATTTCCCTTCTCGGCGCGAAGCTTGCGCAACTCGGAGTGCATTCGGAGCACCGCCATCCACATTCCCAAAGGATGCGCACCGGCCTCCACCAGCGGGTGGACCTGCCCATCCCGAAACTTCTCGATATCGTCGTCCTGCAGCGTTTCCAAAACCTTCGCTTCCTGGGGGGTCATCCCGTATTCCTTGGCCACGGACGGAAGATCATGGATCAGCCGGAGCCGCAGATCGCGCTTGAACCGGCTGTCGTAGAGAACCTTGTTCAGCCTGTAAGACGCAGGCGAAGGGTGTTTGTAGAACTCGTAGCCGCCCTCGAACTTATAGTCGGGCGGAGCACCCATCCCTTCCTTGGAAGGTCCGATGCCCTTGAGCGGCATGAAGCGCATCACCGCGTGGCCATGGTGCCAGGTGGGTTGGTAAGTCACGAGTTCGCCCTTTACGTTCCCGATCGCACCGAACATGATGGTCCACGAGAGCATCTCGGTGTTGCCGACTTCATCCAACTGCTCATTGGTCAGATTGATGAGCGAATCGAGGTGCCCCTTTTCCATCTGCCCGATGGCCCAGTAGTCGAAGTCATAGGCGGGCTTCGGATACTTCCACGTTCCGGGATAATGCGACATCCCGCCGCTGGCGACGATCGCAACGTTTTCCGGACGACTGGCGATGACTTTCGCGATTGCTTTTCCCAACGCCGCGCAACGCTGCGCGGTCGGCAACGGTGGAAGATAGGCGTTTACGAAAATGGGCACAACGGGGATCTTGCGCTGCTCGATCACCCACTCGTATACGGCTGCAAACGCGTGTCCCAGAACAGCATCCTGCGAATAGCTGAGATCGAACCCGACTTTTATGAGCTTTTCGAGCAAGTCTTCGGTCAAGGCCTCGTGGATTTTCAATTCGTACTTCCGTCCTGAAAACTCCGCGTGGGAGTACTCGCCGGACAAAATGGCAAAGGTAGGAACCGAGCTCAGGAAAAACGTTTCCAGGTGATCGCTGGCAATGACAATCACGGCGTCCGGCTT
>CAYOXF010000056.1:0-32469 GCA_964407845.1 uncultured Acidobacteriaceae bacterium
GAATGGTTCGAGCAGGAAGTGAAGCCCCGCTTGAAGGGGGAAGCACACGAGATACGATTCGCCGATGATGCCGTGTTGTGCTTCCAATATCGGGAGGATGCTGAAAAGGTGATGGAGGTCTTGCCGAAGCGATTTGCAAGATTCGGTCTGGCCCTCCACCCGGAGAAGACACGGCTGGTGGACTTTGGGCGGTATGCAGAGGAACACGCGAAGCGGCAGGGAAAGAAACCAGCCACGTTCGATTTCCTCGGCTTCACGCACATTTGCTCACGCAGCCGGAGAGGGAAGTTCATGGTGAATGTACGGACGATGAAGAAGCGTCTCCGACGGGGCCTGAAGGCAGTAGCCGAATGGTGCCGGGAACACCGCCATGAGCAAGTGGACCAGCAGCAGAAAACCCTCAATGCCAAGCTCCGAGGCCACTACCAGTACTACGGACGACCCACGAACTCCAGAAGCATATGGCAGTTCTATAGGGTTGTCTGCAGAATCTGGCGGAAGTGGCTCAATCGCCGAACGCGTGGGAAGGCAATGACGTGGGCGAAATATACTGAACTCCTTCGTCACCATCCCTTGTTGCTTCCGTGGATCACACATTCTTGGAACTGTGCGGGGAGTCGTGTCTGAGGAACCCGCTGCGTGGAAATCTGCACGGTGGGGTCTGTGAGGGGAGAGGGCGTTGGTGCTGCCACGGTCACCCTAAACGGGCACGAAGCTGGAAACGGCGGACACAGCCAAGGAAGGCCTACCGCGCCTCAACCTCTCTCCTACTCGGAGAGATGTCCGGTAACCCAACTAGCTGTCCACTTAGGCCACGTTTGGGGCCCCAGTCTGTTATTTCTGACAGTGTGAAAATCCAGCTCGGCGAATCCATGATCATCAGGTATTCCCACACTGAGAGGCATCGTTATGAGATTTACGGTCGCGGCCGTGATGATCTTGCTCCTTGTAGGTTGCCAGAGTGGCCCTGGCAAAGAGGCGGTTTCGCACAAAGACGATTACCAGCAGGCCTACATCTACGGCTTTCCCATGATCGCCGCCTACAAGGCTATGTATCAGTTCAATGTGGACAAGTCGAACTCGCAGTACAAGGGGCCGTTCAACCAGATCATGAGCGATTCGAAGGTCTTTACTCCGAAGGACACGGCCATCGTCACGCCCAATAGCGACACGCCATACTCCATGTTGCAGGCCGATCTCCGGGCTGAGCCTATCGTATTCTGCGTCCCGAAGGTCGAAAAGAACCGCTACTACTCAGTGCAACTTACGGACATGTACTCGTTCAATTACGGCTATGTTGGCTCGCGTGCAACCGGGAACGACCCTGGTTGCTACATGGTGTCGGGACCGGGCTGGAAGGGGGAAACGCCCAAAGGCATCAAGAAGGTTTTCAACTCGGAGACGCAGTTCAGCCTACTGATTTATCGCACGCAACTGTTCAATCCGGCGGACATCGCAAATGTGATCAAGATCCAGAAAGGGTACACGGCGCAGCCGCTCTCGGCCTATCTTAAGCAGCCGCCACCGCCGATGGCTCCGGCCATTGACTGGCCCGCATTCAACGGCGAGGAACCCTTCAAGCTGCAGTTCCCGAAATACCTTGCCTTCCTAATGCAATTGTGCCCGGAAAATCCGCAAGACAAGGACATTCGGCAGAAAATGGCGGCGGTCGGCATCCTTCCGGGACAGCCTTGGGATGAGAGCAAGCTTTCGGAGGCGCAGAAGGCCGAGCTTGCCTTGGCGGTCGAAGATGGTTACGACGCGATCAAGAAAGCGGTCGCTAATGCAGGCAAGGATGTCAATGGCTGGCGCGTGGCAGCGGCCTTCGGAGACCGCTCGTTCTATAAGGGCGATTGGCTGCGGCGAGCGGCCGCCGCGGATGCCGGTATCTACGGCAATGACGCAGTGGAGGCCATGTACCCGATGGCGAAGACAGATAGTACCGGGGCGGAGCTAGACGGCAGCAAGCACAACTACACGTTAACCTTCGCGAAGGGTGACTTGCCTCCAGTGAACGCATTCTGGTCGGTCACGATGTATGATGGCAAGACGCAGCTTTTGATCGAAAACCCGATCAACCGCTATCTCATCAACTCGCCGATGCTACCGGGGCTGAAGAAGAGCCCAGACGGCTCGCTGACGCTGTACATCCAGAAGGACGCTCCGCCAGCCGAAAAGAAGGCCAACTGGCTGCCTGCGCCGGACGGCCCGATCTATTTGGTCATGCGGTTGTACTGGCCGAAGACGGAGCCGCCCTCGATTCTTCCGCCGGGCGAAGGCACTTGGCAACCCCCTGCACTTTTAGCGGCGCAGTAGGAATAGGCCCCGCTTGAGGTGGCTACTCGTTGCAAGAACTGCCTGGTAAACGGCGCAACCTGACATCTAGCCAACGCCACAGCCCACTTGATCTAACCCTGGACCGCTTACGCAGACCTCGGCGTAGCCTTCCCCTGCTACGTCATGAAAAAGCTCGCATTGTTTGGCTAGACCAATCAGCTTCGTGGCGGCCCGATTTTGGAACAGGTGTGAACCAAAACGTGAACCAAGTTCCGCCCGCAGCTCCAGAGGCTTCCCGTAACTTGTTGAATTAAATGGAGCCGAGGCCCGGACTTGAACCGGGGACCTGCCGATTACGAATCGGCTGCTCTACCAACTGAGCTACCTCGGCCGTGCAACGACTCTAGCATCGCGTTGAAAAACGTGTCAAACAGCGGAAGCGCTTTTCTTTAAGCGATTCAGTACGAATCGAGGCGTCATTTGTGTGCAAGTGAGCCCGTCTCACAGGGCGTAGTTTCCATAGAAGGAAAGAGTTAAAATGCGGGCGCTTTGATTGGAATCAATCCCGAACTTCTGGGGGGAGGATTGTTGTGGCGATTCATTTCACCTTGAACAGCAAACCCATGACGCTGGACGTCAATCCAGACATGCCGCTGCTCTGGGCTTTGCGCGACAGCCTGAACATGACGGGGACCAAATTCGGCTGCGGCATGGCACTCTGCGGCGCCTGCACGGTGCACATCAACGGAGAGGCAACGCGGTCCTGCATCACCCCGGTTTCAAGTCTGGCCGGAAAGAGGGTGACTACGATTGAAGGACTTTCACCGGATTTGAGCCACCCCGTACAAAAGGCCTGGATGGAGATCGATGTTCCGCAGTGCGGCTACTGCCAGTCAGGCCAGATCATGGCCGCCGCAGCGCTGCTTGCCAAGACCCCGCACCCCACGGACACTCAGATCGAGGATGCCATGAGCGGCAATATCTGCCGTTGCGGCACGTACAATCAAATTCGCAAGGCCATTCAACGCGCGGCGCAGTTGCAAGGAGGCGGAAATAAGTCGGCGAATTCGGACGCGGATGCCGCACCGGTTCAGTCAGCCGAGCAAACCATCCGTGTCTTCGCGGGAGGTGCGGAATGAGCACCGTGACAACTTCGGTCGATCGCCGCAGTTTCTTGAAGACAGGTCTGGCGGGCGCAACCGGCTTGATCGTCGGCTTCTATTTGCCAGGACGCCGGGAAGTGTTTGCCGATGGAGCTGAGCCGACCGTGTTGAATGCATTCATCAACGTGAGCCCGAACAACAAGATCACCATTCTCATCAGTAAGTCAGAGATGGGGCAGGGCGTGGTGACATCACTCTCGATGCTCGCAGCGGAAGAACTGGAATGCGATTGGAAACAAATCCGCACAGAGTTTGCTCCAGCCGCAAAAGCATACTTCGATCCCGTCTTCGGCATGCAAGGAACCGGCGGCAGCCAGAGCGTTCATTCGGGCTGGGTGCCAATGCGAACAGCTGGCGCGACGGCGCGTGAGATGCTTATCGCGGCGGCGGCCCAGAAGTGGGGCGTGGACGCCTCGGAATGCCACGCGGAAAACGGAGCGGTGATTCATACCGCTAGCAAGCGGAGGCTCACCTACGGCAGCGTCGCCGAAGCGGCGGGTAAGCTGACTCCTCCCGCCAACGTGAAGCTCAAGGATCCCAGTGAGTTCAAAGTCATCGGCAAGCCGACTAAGCGGCTCGATACGCCAGACAAGGTGTGTGGCAAGGCGATGTTCGGCATCGACGCGCGGCGTCCCGGCATGCTTCATGCCGCCGTGCTGCGTTGTCCCATTTTTGGAGGAAAGGTCGCAAGCTTCGATGCTTCCAAAGCCAAAGCATTGCCAGGCGTGAAGGATGTCATTCAGATTTCGAGCGGCGTAGCTGTCGTTGCCGATAATACGTGGACGGCGTTCCAAGGGAAGAAGGCACTCAACGTGACGTGGGACGAGGGCCCAAACGTAGGGGTTAGCAGCGGAAGCATCTTCAAGGCGTTCGAAGAGCGGGCGGAAAAGCCGGGTGTTGTTTCGCGCAAGGAAGGTGATGCCGCTTCGGCGATGGCGGGCGCGGCTCAGAGGATTGAAGCCGTTTACCGCGTTCCGTATGAGGCCCACGCCACAATGGAGCCGATGAACTGCTTGGCGGACGTACAAGCCGACCGCGTGGACATTTGGGCTCCGACGCAGTTTCAGACTCCAGCGCAAGGAATTGCAGCGGGCATCGCCGGTGTGAAGCCGGAGCAGTCCTTCGTTCACACAACCTATCTCGGCGGGGGATTTGGGCGGCGCGGGTGGTCCGACTTCGTGACAGATGCATGCGAAATCTCCAAAGCGATGAAGGCTCCCGTGCAGGTCACCTGGACGCGGGAAGACGATATGCAGCACGACTATTATCGCCCCGCGTCGTACATCAAGATGGCGGCGGGGCTGGATGCGAGCGGCAATCCGTCTGCATTCACTGCGCGCGTTGCGTGCGACTCCATCATGAATTGGTTCTTTCCCGGCTCTGTGAAGAATGGGATGGATTCGAGCAGTGTCGAGGGCGTTTCCGATATTGCCTACGACATTCCCAACATCCTGGTCGATTATCAGCTGGTGTCCGGACCGATTCCGATGGGCTTCTGGCGGTCGGTCGGCGCATCGCAGAACGGATTTTTCAGCGAATCGTTTATCGACGAACTGGCGGCTGCCGCGAAAAAGGATCCCTACGAATACAGAAAGGCGCTTCTTGGCAAGAAGCCGCGGCATTTGGGGGTACTGAATCTCGCGGCCGAAAAGGCGGGATGGAGACAACCGCTTCCGAAGGGTATGTACCGCGGGATTGCGGTACTGGAGGCGTTTGCCACGTACGTGGCTGAAGTCGCCGAGATTTCGATCGACAAGGACAATAACGTCAAGGTCCATCGCATCGTTTGCGCCCTGGACTGCGGACGCGTCGTCAACCCGAACATCATCGAACAGCAAGCGATGAGTGCGATGGTCTTTGGGCTGACCCAGACGCTCAAGGGCGAAATTACCATCGATAAGGGCCGCGTCGTGCAGGCGAACTTCGATACGAACGAGCCGTTGCGGCTGAACGAATGCCCGAAGATGGAGGTCTACATCGTCCCCAGCACCGAAACCCCTACGGGCATGGGCGAGCCGGCCGTGCCTCCGGTTGCACCGGCCGTCTGCAACGCGATCTTCGCGGCCACAGGCAAGCGAATTCGCAAGTTGCCAGTTCGTCCCGACGATCTGACATAGCCGCAACCACCGGCGTTTCCGACGAGGCGGATCAGATGCTGATCCGCCTCGTGTTTCGGCTCGACTCCCTTAGCGCGACAAGGGATACATCAGCCAGGCGATTCCGACGCCGATTGCCAGGAACAAGAGAAAGCACCACAGCGCGTACTTAATGCGCGTCTGGATGTTCCGACTGCCGGCGCACGCAAAGGCCACTGAAACAAGCAAGGCGAAAAACACCATGGCGCCGAAATGGCTGAGGTGCAGGGAGGCTGCCAACACTCAGCCTCTCCGTCCCCGCGCAATACCGAATGCATCGATCACGCCCAACAGATTCACGATTCCGGACGCCGCGATGAAGCGTGTGCCCCAGTCGCCCGAAGCGTGGGAGATGTCCGGACCCGCTGTTTCGAAGATCCGCGCCACGAAATAGAAAATCCCCGAGCCCAAATCGGCCAGGAATCCGAGTGCGCCGAATGGGTCATTCGAGTGCGAGGAAAAGACCTCTCCGCGAAGCGCAAGTCCAGTGAGCGCCAGTCCTGCCGACGCCAGAAAAAATCCCAGCGCACGCGCCCAGCGCCGCAACAGCAAGTGTCCGAGTCCCGGCACGATCCATGCAGCCATCGCAATGAAAGCGGAATTGGCGGAGTTCTGCTTCACGCCAGATGTTGGCAAGGAACCTTCAGTGGCCATCATCAGGCAAGCAAGGGCAGAATTTCCTGCTGGATGGCACCGGTAACGCGCGCATCCCGCTCCCCGACATAGACGTTGACTTCGCTGCGGATGCCGAACTCGGGAAGATAAATTCCCGGCTCGATCGAAAAGCACGTGTGCGGGATGATTTTGCGATTATCGCGTGTCTCGAGGCCATCGATGTTTGTGCCGTTGCCATGGACCTCCTGTCCGATGCTGTGTCCGGTGCGATGCACGAAGTATTTCGCGTAACCCGCTTTGCGGATGACCTCGCGCGCGATGTGATCGATCTCCCAACCATGCATGACACGGCCACGCGCCGCCGATTCCCCGACGTATCCGATGGCACGGTCCCTCGCTTCACGGACGATGAGGAAGATCTTCGCGTAGGCGGCGGGGACTCGCTCGCCTAAATAGCCCGTCCAGGTGATGTCGTAGTACACGCTGCCCGGACGATCGAATTTTGCCCACATGTCAAGCAAGAGCAGGTCCCCGGCGCGAATGGGTCTTGACCGACTCGAAGTCGGCTCGTAGTGAGGATTTCCGTTATTCGGCTGTGTTGCGGCGATGGGAGGCTCCGCGGTCGTGAGACGATGAATGCGAAATTGCTCCAGAATCCACTGCTGCAGTTCGAATTCCGTAATGGGCTGACTCTTGTGAATGCCTGCGGCCGCGTGCTCGAAGGCCGATTGCCTGATTTGGTCGATGAGTTTGCCCGCTTCAAGATGTGAAACGAACTGCTCAGGCGTCCAGGCTGCCTCAAATTTCTGGACCAGATCGGCCGAAGTGACCACTTTCTTCTTCAGCTTGCGCACCAACTCGACCGTGCCTGCATCGACCAGGCCGATGTAGGGGATGTTGTTCTCCGGCGAATACTGCATCGCGACTGTCCGGCTTCCGGAAAGCAGTTTTGCGAGGCCCTTGCGAAGCTCTTCCCATCCTGTATACACCTGCTTGCGGCCCGCCAGCGAATCGAGAGTGCCTGGCTCGATCCGGTGCACCAGTTTACGCGGCTCACCTCGCGAGGGGATGAAATAGAACCAGCGACGCGTCGCCATCCCATTTTCGCCGAGCCCGAGCACATGACTTGCAATCGGATCGCGATGATGGTGATCGCAAAACAGCCATCCGTCGATCCGGCTGGCCCGCAATTCGGCCTGGATTTTCTGGATGTCGGGCATGTTGGCGGCTGCTACCCTTTGTGCAGAAGCGCGAGAACTTCTGTGCGCGTGACGCCTGCAATCTCGACGCGCTTGGTGCGACTCTTCTTACCCGACACGATTCTAACAGCCGATACAGGTACGTTCAAACGCTCGGCCAAAAGGTGCCGCAGCGAGTCGTTGGCGCGGTCCTCGATGGGTGGCGCCGTGAGCCGGACGGTCAGGGCGCTTTGACGTTCGCCTTCAATCGCATTGCGGTTCGATCGCGGCATTACGCGAACGGAAACTACGATCCCGTTTGTGGTTTGGTGCAGTTCTATCATCTCGCCCAAGATTGCAAAGTTCCGGCGAATTTCGCAAGCCTCGTATTGTGGGAATCGCTTGCAACGGCTTCGCCATGTTCGTAAAATGCGGCGCTTTGCGGCTTTCTTGATGTCATCCACTCCGCTGACAACCGAATCGGCAGCGACCCCCGCAGCAGTGCGGCTCTCAGCCAATCAGGTGCGCGGCTTCTGGGCCTCGTGGGGCGGGTGGGCGCTTGACGGGATGGACTCTTTCATCTACGCGCTCGTTCTCGTGCCGGCACTTCGCGAACTTCTCCCGAAATCGGGAATAGCCGCAACGGCGGGCAACGTCGGTTTTTACGGCGGCCTTCTGTTCGCTTTGTTCCTCGTTGGGTGGGGACTGGCACTCATCTGGGGGCCGTTCGCCGACAAATTCGGCCGCGTCCGCACGTTGATGCTGACGATCTTGTGTTATTCGCTCTTCACCTTTCTGGCTGGCTTCGGGCAAAACGTCTGGGAGGTCGCCGTGTGCCGGTTGCTCGCCGGTGTCGGAATCGGCGGTGAATGGGCCATGGGCGGTACCTTCGTGGCCGAAGAGTGGCCCGAGCGGCGCCGCAAAATGGGAGCCGCCTTGATGCATACGGGCTACTATTTCGGATTCTTTCTTGCGGCGCTCGCGAACCACTTCGTGGGCGAGACCTATGGCTGGCGGCCGATGTTCTGGATCGGTGGAGTACCTGCACTGCTGGTGGGATTCATCCTTTACGGCGTAAACGAATCGACTCGCTGGAAGGCGCACGTGGAGCGGGTTTCTAGTCCGTTCACCACCATCTTCCGACCGGAATTTCGCCGCCGCACGCTGGTCAATTCTACGTTT
Organism: uncultured Acidobacteriaceae bacterium; assembly: GCA_964407845.1. GTDB lineage: Bacteria > Acidobacteriota > Terriglobia > Acidiferrales > UBA7541 > Palsa-295. The sequence goes on from CAYOXF010000056.1 coordinate 8,551, forward strand.
GTGTTAATTTCCATCATTGGGCTGTGGGCTGGGACGGTCTACGTGCCGACTGCGGTCACCGAGATCGTAGGGCGCCAGCACTCACCGGCATCGCTCGGCCCGAGGCTCAGCACCTACGCTACGATGGTGTTGTCGTTTGGCACGATTCTAGGATGCCTGCCCCTTGCATGGGTCGCCGAACGCATCGGCCGCCGAAAGACCCTGGCCACCTATTTCCTGGTAATGGCTATTTCAATCGCGTTCAGCTTCGGGGTGGCATTTTATCTTCCGCGAGATGCAGTGAAGTGGTTTTTCATAGGGCTGTTTTTCCTCGGCATCGGTGGAGCGAACTTCGCGGTGTACACGCTGTGGCTTCCGGAACAGTATCCGACCAGATGCCGAGGGAGCGCCTTCGCGTTTGCGACCTCCGCTGGCCGGTTTGTGGGGGCAGGCTTCACGTTCCTCGTGGGTGCGGCCGTTTCTCACTTTCATACAATTGGGATTCCCGTGGCCCTGACCGCGATCCCGTTCGCATTGGGCCTACTGTTGACGCCCTTGGGCCTCGAAACGACCGGTCGGCCTTTGCCGGACTAGATGTTAGTCTCACTGTGTAACCTCCCACCTCGACTCGGCGTGCTGCCAGAGCTCTTGCGCTATTCTTAGCCTCCGGCTCCTTTCTAGTCAGGGATTTGTTCGGGTCCGCTCCCCAAATAACGCTGTGCCCATGCGAACCTCGGTCGCACCTTCTTCGATGGCAATTTCGAAATCATGGCTCATGCCCATCGACAGAACCGGCAATGTCATTCCAAGCTGCCGACACAGGCCATCGCGCAGCTCGCACAGCTTACGGAAATAGGGTCGGGCGTTTTGGGGATCGCTCGTGTAGGGCGGAATTGTCATCAGACCGCACAACTCCAGGTGAGGCAATTTCCTGATGCTTTCCGCCAGTGGCGGCAGCTCGCCCTCTCGGACACCGCTTTTCGTCTCTTCCTCGCTGAGCCGTACCTCGATCAAGACGGCAAGCTTTCTGTCTTCGGTCGCCGTCGCGGCGTCAAGCTTTTGGGCTAGTGCCGTGCTGTCCACTGAATCGATGCGGTCAAAGAGATGGACCGCGCGATGGACCTTGTTACTTTGCAGGTGACCGATGAAGTGCCAGATGGAATCGCTGAAACCCGCCACCGCGCTGTGCTTGGCCTCGAACTCTTGGATCCGGTTTTCGCCGAAGTGCCGCAGACCCGCCTCGTAGGCCGCGCGGATCATCTCGACCGGAAAAGTCTTTGAAACGGCTACGATTGTGACTTCATCAGTCCGGCGTCCTGCGCGTTTTGCTGCTCCTGCAATCCTTTCGGTGATCCGTTCGAGATTCGCGGCAATCGAACTCGCCTGAGTTGCCATTGTGCGAGATTCTAGCACGCGCCAGAATTGCATCTGCTCGAGAAGGCTTAGAGTTCCTCGAGCGAGGTCGTGCTCCCGAGTCTGGCCATCAGTCCCGTGCTACACTGAACGCCACTTCGATGCCCGCCCGCGGAAGATTCATCGTTCTTGAAGGAATTGATGGATCCGGTAAACGCACACAGATCGACGCCCTCGCACTGGCCTTGGCGCGCCGCGGAGTGGCCTTTTCTCAGATCAGCTTTCCCAACTACAGTGGCTTCTTCGGCAAACTGGTGGCACAGTATCTGAACGGCGCGTTTGGGCCTCTGGGAGCTGTCGATCCACACTTTTCCGCGCTGCTGTATGCGGGCGATCGCCTGGAAGCGAAACCGCAGATCGAGGCGGCGCTCGCGGCCGGGAAAACGCTTCTCGCAGACCGATACATCGGCTCCAATCTCGCGCACCAAGGGGCTCGCGTTCCGCGCCGGGAGCGGGAAGCATTTCTCGCCTGGCTCAAACAGCTTGAATACGGCGTCTATGCACTGCCCGCCGAGGACCTCGTCATCTACCTGCGAGTGCCGGTTGCGCAGGCGCATGGCCTGATCAGCCAGAAGGCGGCCCGTGATTACACGAACATGCGCCATGATCTGCAGGAAGCGGATGTGGCACACCTGGAGGCTGCCGCCGAGGTCTATGATGAGCTCGCGCGGCAGCCACACTGGCTGAGAATCGATTGCTTTGATACTGCGGCAGGAGCGCTGCGTGCGCCCGCCGAAATTCACGAAGAGATTTTGGCTGCGATCGAAGCACGCATGTCTTCGGCAGTCGGAGGGAAGGGCTAGGACGGTGGGCTTTGGTGAGTTCGTCGGCAACGAACGTATCGTCAGCGCCCTGCGCGGCATGCTGCGCCGCGAGCGGGTGCCGAGCGCCTTGCTTTTTACCGGTCCACGCGGGATTGGGAAGTACACGCTGGCTCGCATGTTCGCCCAGGCCGCAAATTGCGAGCGTCTAAAGGATGATTTCTGCGGCGACTGCAACTCCTGCCGCCGCATCGAGCTCCTCGCCAATCCTGTTTCGCTCATCAAAGCGGGTCTCACGGAACGTGGCGAGACCGCTGATGCGGCTGCCGTCGAGCGTGCGCCTCTGGTTTTAGAGACCCATCCCGACGTTTGGGTCCTGGTTCCTGATCCGGTGCGTCTGCGCACGCCCGTGGCGCGGCCCATGATCCGCGTCGGGCAATTGCGGGCCGTGCAGCGTGCCGCTTACTTCAAGCCGCAAGGCCGCCGCCGGGTGTTCATCCTGGATGGAGCCGACACGATGCGCTGGAGCGACGCCGATATCTTTCTGAAGATCCTCGAAGAACCTCCCGAGTCGGTAACTCTCATCTTGCTAGCTCCGACACCAGACTCGCTGCTGCCTACGATTCGGTCGCGCTGCCTGCAGTTTCATTTCGCACCGGTAGCAGCTGAGCAGGTCGAATCGTTTCTGGCCGAACAGGGAAACGGTCGAAAGCCCCACGAGCGGAAGTTAGCCGCCCAGCTTTCAGGTGGCAGCCCGGGCGCAGCGATTTCGCTTGATATCGAAGAATCCACTCGCCTTCGAAAGAGCATTTTGCATTTGCTCGAGCACGCTGTCGATGGCCACAGCTGGGCCGATATTTTCGCGGCAACGGCTCAGCTTGCCAAGCAGGAACAAGAATCGTTTGAAAATATCTTGGAGCTGATCTATAGTTTGCTCACGGACCTGCTAGAATCCTCCCAGGGTCCAAGGAGCAGCCTCCCTCGCAACCCCGACCTGCGGCGGGAAATCGAGATCCTGGGTAAGAAGATCGATGGGCAGTGGATTCTGCAAGCTACGCGCGGCCTTGACCAATTGGAAAGCCGGCTGCGCCGCAACATAGGGCGCCAGCTGGGTCTGGACGCCCTCGTGGCATCCTTGTCCCTTCGCTGAGCGCTGAGCTCGCCATAAGTTGTAGACAAAAAGTTGCAACCGGGCAGCCTCTTCCGTAGTCATAAGGATTAGCAAACTGAGGAGCACTTATGGTAAACCGCAAGTTGTTCCGTCCCAGTCTCGCCGAACCCAAAGAAGCATACGTTCCCCGGCCCTCCCAGCCCGCTGCTCCCCAACCAACCTCGGCGCCACGCAAGAAGCCCGCTCCACCAGACCAGACGTTCGCCGAGAATTTTTACTACGTCAAGCAGATGCAGTCGCGCACGCCCGTGGCCGTCGTGTTGGATGGCGGAGAGGTGCTGCACGGGACGGTGGAGTGGTATGACCGGGATTGCATCAAGCTGACGCGCTACGGTAGCCCGAATTTGTTGATTTACAAGCACGCCATCCGATACATGTACAAGGACGGCGACGACGCCGCGCAGGGCGGCACAAACGGCCAATAGCAGGAGATACCGAACGATCTCCGGGGTCTGGAACGGGCCGTCGCCCAACCACTATGCGAATTGGGATCACCTGCTATCCAACCTACGGCGGTTCGGGTGTGGTGGCTACCGAGCTGGGGCTCGAACTGGCGGCGCGCGGTCACGAAGTACACTTCATCAGCTATGCGATGCCGATCCGGCTGACCGGCGGAAATGATCGCATCTGGTTCCATGAAGTGGAAGTTACGAATTATCCGCTTTTCGACCATCCCCCGTACACGTTAGCCCTCGCCACGAAAATGACAGAGGTAGCCGAAAGCGCCCTGTTGGACCTGTTGCACGTTCATTACGCGATTCCGCATTCGGTGAGCGCACTCCTGGCACGAATGATGGCTATGCCGCGGCGGCTACCCTTCATTACCACGCTGCACGGGACCGATATCACACTGGTTGGCAATGACCGGAGCTATTTGCCTATCACGCGCTTTTCGATCGAGCAGAGCGACGGTGTCACGGCCATTTCCAGTTACCTGCGCGACCGAACTCTGAAGGAATTTGAAATCAAGCGGCCCATCGAAGTAATCCCGAATTTCGTAAACTGCGATCTGTATCGGCGGTCAGACGATATAAAGGCACGTACGAAATGGGCTCCCAGTGGCGAACCGATCCTAATGCATCTTTCCAATTTCAGGCCTGTCAAGCGGATCACCGACGTGGTGGAAATCTTCGCGCGGGTTCGCGAGAAAATGCCTGCAAAACTGGTCATGATCGGTGACGGCCCCGATCGTGGCGCCGCGGAATATGTGGTGCGCAAGAAACGCCTATCCAAGGACGTTTTTTTTCTAGGCAAGCAGCTGACGGTGCAAGACAAGCTGGGACTCGCAGACCTTTTCTTGCTGCCGAGTGACGAGGAGTCGTTCGGGTTGGCTGCGCTGGAAGCGATGGCTTGCGAAGTCCCCGTGATCGCGACCCGCGTCGGCGGCATCCCCGAAGTGGTCACACATGGGGTCGACGGATATCTCTTCGAACCCCGTGATGTTGCCATGGGTGCCAAGTACGCTCTCGAGATTCTGACCCGCCCCGATCGCGGGCGGATGATGGGTGAGCTGGCGCGGGTCAATGCCCGGCGTCAGTACTGCTCGAACGACATCATCCCGCGATATGAAGCGTATTACGAGAAGGTCTTGAATGCGTCTCGACCGGCTGTGGCCGTGGGCAAATAGAAATTAGACCGACAGCCTTCCTCGATCAAACTCGATAGCCTAAAAGCGAAAGGCCCGCCTTGCGGCGGGCCTTCGAGCGGGAGAAAGCCCTACGGCCAATGCGCGGATGGCCACAGAACCCTTTCCTCGATCGCAGTCTAGTGGGCAGTACCAGGGATGTCAAGGGGGAAAGCCAAAATCTGTTTTGATCCAAGTCCAGTGATTTCAGCGAAATATACGCAAGGCAATCCGATCAGGCAGATTCTTGTCCACCGGAGCCCCCCCTGAGCCCGTACCCACGGTCGCGTAGAAGTCCTCTGCATTGATGGGCTTACTGGCAAGGCCAAGCTGCAGAACCTGGAGTTGCGCCCCGCGGTCGAAGACCTTTCCAGGTAGCATTCGTTTGATGAAAAGGCGGAATCCGCCGAAGGCGAGGCCCGCCACCAAGGCGAAACCACATATGATCCCCGTCCCCAGAATTGCTCCCACCACCATCATCTCGATCGTGGGTTCCTTGAATTGAAATGTAGGTTCATCCCAGGTCAGCTGTGTTCCGGATTGCACCTGATTGAGCAGTGCATTTGCCTCGGCTTCGGTGGGTGCTCCGGAGACGATGGCGAGCAAGGTGAGGGTGCGTTTGGCAAACAGCGGCGGAGAACTACTGTCCGGCTTTGAGCCGTTCACATTAAATCGTTTCTCTAGCTCCGCCAATTGCTCGGTCGCGAAGCCGGGCGTGGGGAAATCGGCGATCAGGAGCACGACCTCATGGCCTGCCAGCTTGTAACGGGCCAGCTCGGCCTCGGCACCCTTGGAGAATCCGAGCGAATCGCCCAGATTACCCGGAAAAAGTTGATTCAAGGTTTGGGGACCAAGAACATAACGATCGGACCGCTCGATTAGCCCTCGCTGCGGCAGATGCTGCCACAACGTCGGCAAGGGTCCGTCTTGCGCATGACCGGCCACGGCCGCAACCAGCGATTGGATCGAGCGATCGAGTCTTGCGAGATCCTGCCCTTCGATATCCAATACAAGATTGCCTGTGAGAACGAGAGCGCGATCTCGCGACCTGGATGAATGCTCGCTGATGTCAGCGCGGGCCATATCCGGCGCTCGCAAAAAGGAATAAAGCCCGTAGGCGCCGCTGGGATCCCTCATCTCAAAGACAGTCGCCCGTATTGGCTCGGAGCCCCCTGCCGTGGCTGACGCGTATATGACCGACTCTGTGGCGCTTACGCCGTACTCAGCTAGCACCGCCGGTAGAGAAGCACCCGAACTCAGGGAGGATCCGTAGGGTTCCGGATTTGTTGTTGCACTCCATTCTCCCAGGGAATGCGGGAAGATCTGCTGCGCCAAAAGCGGGTGGGCAGCGAGCAACCAGACGCCCAGCACGAAGATGCATACGCGGCTCATTTCTAGCTCAATTGGATGCTTTGATTCTACTTGGGGTTCCCGGTCGATGCCACTGCTCCGACATCGAGGCGCGCATCTGCGGAATGATTATCCGAAATCAGTTTCTGTTTGTTGTTGGAGAGGCTGTTCAGATTGCTCAGGTAAGTTGTGATTCCGCGATAGAGTCCCTCGGCGATCCGTTGGCGCTGTTCGGGTTTGCGCAGGAGGCGTTCGTCATAGGGATTGCTGACGAATGAAATCTCTGAAAGCACGGATGGCATATTGGCCCCGATCAGCACAATGAAAGGTGCCTTCTTGACGCCGCGGTTTCTTTCGTTGAGGCTGACCAGTTGCAGCCGCTGCGCCAGCGTGCCCTGGATGTCACCGGCGAGTTCCTTCGATTCCTCAACCTTTTCGTTACGCGCGATTTTTTGAATGATGTCCTGTAGGTCGTGCAGGGACTCCTGCGAGTTGGCGTTTTCTCGCGCGGCCACTTCGAGCGATTCAGGAGACGTCGCAAAGTTCAGGTAGTAGGTTTCAACACCTCGCGCCGACGGATCCGGGCTCGAGTTCGCGTGAATGGAAATAAACAGGTCCGCCTTCGCTTCGTTCGCGATTCTGGTTCGATCCTCGAGCGCAATAAACGTGTCGTCCTTGCGCGTGTAGATTACTTCGGCACCGGGAAGCTTCTGCCGGATCAGAGCGCCGAGGCGCAACGCGACATCGAGGCAAAGATCCTTTTCCATCAAACCGTGTGGGCCGACCGTACCGGTGTCGTGCCCACCGTGGCCGGCATCGATCACAATGCGGCTGATCTTCAGGCCGAGGGCACGGGTCAGCGAACGGTCTCCGTCACGCGTGGGTTTTGGTTCCGTCGGAGAGGTCAAGGCCGAGACTTTATTGGGGGCCGACAGTTCCTTCTGGAGAGCAGAACCAGACTGGGGGGTCTCACTCCCGAGCGCCTTGGTATGGGCAGACGACGGGGTAGGGGTGTTCGCGGCCGACGCGCCGACGGCCACCGTCTCATGGGCGCTCACGGTTGGATGGTCGGCCTCGGTTGAATCGGCCATTCTCGTCGGATCGACCGCACTTGGCGGCGCCGGCGCCGGAGGCGGAGCATTTTTCGCTTTCGCTCCACCTTCTGAACGCACGTCGATCACCAGCCGGTACGGATTCGAAAGCAGGAAGGCCGAATAGTCCTTTGCGCCGTCCACGTCTAGCACGAGGCGGACGACGCCCGGTTTGTTCGGTGCAACGCGGACGGATTTTAGCAATCCGCCTGTTACATCGACTGGCTTCGTCGACACCTTTGGCATCAGCTTCGCCTTGTAAATGTCGAAGTAAATGCGATCAGGGGATTGAATACGCGCCGCGTCGTACTTGATTGTGTCGTCAAGCATGACGACGATGCGAGCCGAGTCCTGGGCATTCCAGGTGTGGATGTCGATCAAGCCGGCAGTTTTCTGATCATCGGCCCGCGGTTCGATGTGTGGCCCGTTTTCCAAAGGCGGCTGATCGTCCGCACTCGTTGCGACGGGAGGTGTGGAGGGGGCGCGCTGGGCCACAATTTCTTTCAACCCTTCCCGTGCTTCACCAACATTTTGGGAATGCGGGAAAAGCTTCAAATAGTCCTTGTAGGTAGCTTCGGCAGCATCAGGATTTGCAAGATCATCCTTTTGAATCCGCGCGACGGCAAGCATCGCGGAACCGCGGTAACGGCTGCCGGGATACTGCTGGAGAAGAAAGTTGTAGGCCTCGATGGAGGACTGAAAGTACTTGGGATCGAACAGGCGACCCATTTCTTGATACAGCTCGGCTTCCGCGATAAATGAAGGGGTGACTTCGGCCGCCGTCACAGAGATCAAATAGACCTTGTGGTAGGCCGCTACGGTCTGTTTGTATTCCGTGAGTGTACGGTCCCGTTCAAGATGGCCTTCGAGCGTCGTGCGCATCTTCACGGCGCGTGCGAATTGCTCCCGCGCATCGGATTTTCTATCGGCGCGGGAAGCCGGGGTAAGGCAAACCACGAACGCGACCGCCGTGGCGATCAGAAATGCGAACCTCGTAGCAGACCACGCCCCCAGCAAAGCACGTTTCATTCGTTCGTGAAAACGACCCGGCCATTCGGATCGATTTCCCGCCGCACAGGAGGTTTCGGCGGGCTCCAGAGATTGCGGTTTCGATGCGAGCCGGGTTGGAAATAAGCGTTGGTGACCTTTTGTACGTACCTTTGCGTTTCTGGAATCGCCGGCACTCCACCGTTTAAGTCCACGGTGCGTTCGCCAGCGTTGTATGCCGCCAATGACTTCGTGAGATCGCCGTTGTATCTGTCCAGCAGTGACTTTAGGTATTTCGTCCCGCCATCGATGTTCTGGGCAGGATCGAAAGAGTTGTTCACCCCGTAGCGCTGCGCCGTCTGTGGAATCAACTGCATCAACCCAACGGCCCCTTTCGTTGAAACGGCGTTCGGATTCCAACCCGACTCGGTGCTGATCACGGCTTTGACCAGCGCCGGGTCCAAGTTGTTCCGCTCGGCCGCCTCACGCACGATACGATCCAACCGATCCTCCGACTGGGTCGGTTGCTCTTCTCTCAGCGAGGGAGATGCTGCCCCTCCCTCTATCCCCGCTTCGCTTGCAGGCGCGGAGGGCGCCGGCAATGGCGGCCAGGCCGGATGCGCGGCCGGCGTCCTGCGGTCGGCAGGAGCAGTCTCGGAGGGGGAACTAATAGTACTCCCATTCCGGCCAATGCGGGAGTCTGTGTTTACAAACACGAGCCTGCCCTGTTGGTCGACAGTGGTTGTGATTTGGGCTTGGGAGGGAGCGGCGAGCGATAGCCAGCTAACCACCGCCAAGACTGCGAGTGCAGGTTTGGCTTCGGTCATAATCGTTTCCGCTCACTTCCGGCCTATTGGGGAAGGCAAGGTTCGCTCGCGAACAGCGGTTCGGACTCGAATCCCATTACGCCGCGAAGACAGCTGTAGCGGCGTAACACTCTGGCGCGAAGGGAATTATAACAACCGCTCTATCAGGGGGTATATGGAACCGAGGGCCTTTTCTATGCCGGATGTGTCTTTTCCGCCAGCCTCTGCCAAATCGGGCTTCCCGCCCCCAGAGCCACCTACCAGCTTGGCAAGCTCCTGTACGATTCTGCCGGCATGCAGCCTGGGGGTCAGATCCTTCGTAACTGCTGTAATTAGAGCAACTTTGCCGTCCTCCGCAGTGGCCAAGACGATAACGCCAGAGCCGAGCTTCTGTCGCAAGGAGTCGGAAAGGCTGCGAAGGGCACCGCGGTCAAGGCCGTCCAAGTGGGCAGCAACCACGCGGACCCCCTTGACTTGGCGCGCTTCATCGATGAGCCGCTGCGCATGCGACTCCGCGGCCCGACGTTTTTGAGTCTCCAGCTCCTTCTCAAGGGTTCGTATGTGGTCGATTTGTCGCTCGAGAGCGGGTATTAGCTGCTCTTCGGAAGCGTTCAGCAAGCCGGCGATGGCGCGCAGAGTGGTGAGCGCGCGCTGGTATTCGTCGAGGGCACGGTCGCCGGAGATAGCTTCGATGCGGCGAACCCCCGCGGCGGTAGATTGCTCGGAGGTGATCTTGAAAACGCCGATCGCACCGGTGCGCGGAACGTGTGTCCCTCCACATAGCTCCTTGCTGTAGAAGCCCCGCGGCGAGGCGGCGTCGGCAACGGTGACGACGCGAACGTTCGCTTCCGGATATTTGTCGCCAAAAAAAGCCAGCGCGCCCGATGCCAACGCATCGTCGATATTCATGATGTCGGTGCGAATCTCAAGATCCTTGCGAATCTCTTCATTGACTTGCTGCTCGATTTCGGCAAGCTCGCCGAGGTCTACCGCCGCGAAGTGAGTGAAATCGAACCGCAAATGATCCGGTGCGACCAGCGAGCCGGCCTGCTTCACATGCGTGCCGAGGATGTTTCTGAGCGCGGCGTGCATCAGATGCGTCGCCGTGTGGTTGCGCATGTTGCACGTCCGGCGTTCCGCGTTCGCGATCGTCGTGACACGATCGCCTATGTGCAAATCCTCTCTTGCCACAATGCGGTGTGCAATTACTCCAGTCACCGGATAATAGGCGCCGAGCACTTCGGCGACCTCTAGCGATTCCGAATTGTCGTATAGGCCGCCGGTGTCTGCGACTTGCCCACCGGATTCAGAGTAGATCGAAGTGCGGTCGAGGACGATTTCGGCTGGAGTTCCCTTGGGAATCTTGTTTACCGCACCATGCTCGGTAAGGATGGCTCGTATCGAAGCATCGTGCGCTTTCGTGCCGAAATAGAAGTCCGGCTCCGTCTGGAAGGTCTGCGCGAGTCTTAGGTAGGCGGGGTTCGCGACATCTTTGCCAACACCTTTCCAGGAGGCCTTGGCGCGCAGCCGCTGCTCTTCCATGGCGCGATCGAAACCTGCAAGATCCAGACCGAGGCCCTGATCGCGTAATACGTCTGCTATGAAGTCGACCGGCAGGCCAAACGTGTCATAAAGCTTAAAAGCCTTATCCCCTGCAAGAACACGAGGACGATCCCGCTCCGTAGCGAGCAGGGAGGAGATGTCTTCATCGAGTTTCCTGAGTCCGACCTCGACGGTGCGCTGGAAGGCTCGTTCTTCTTGGGCGACAACTTTTTGAATATGTGCCCCGGCCGAACCCATTAGCTCGGGATAGGTATCGGCCATTAGTTCGCGAACGGCCAGGACCAGTTCCGCAAAAAAGGGTGGCTTTTCCGGCTCGAGCAACTGGATATGGCGCATGGCGCGTCGCATGATTTTCCTGAGAACATAGCCGCGGCCCTCATTCGAGGGAAGTACGCCGTCGCCAATCAGGAAGGTCGTCGCCCGCGCGTGATCGGCCACGATGCGGAACGACGGGTCCGTCTGTGGATTGTGGCCGTATTTCGCCGACGTGAAATCTTCCGCTCTGTGAATCAAGGGCATGAACAGATCTGTATCGAAGTTTGAGATCTTGCCTTGCAAGACGGCGGCAACGCGTTCCAGGCCCATGCCCGTATCGACCGAAGGTTTCGGCAGGGGGTGGAGCTCTCCGCTGGCGTCGCGATTGAACTGCATGAAAACGAGGTTCCAGATTTCGACGTAGCGACCGCACCCGCAGCCGAACGCACAATCGCTATGGCCCTGATCGGAGGCGGCCGGGCCCATATCGTAGTGGATTTCGCTCGAGGGTCCGCAGGGCCCGGTGTCGCCCATTGCCCAGAAGTTTTCTTTTAGGCCTGGAACTGCGATGAGACGGTCCTTCCGGACGCCGAGGTGGGTCCAGAAGGAGGCGGCTTCGTGATCGGCGTCGAGTTTGCTGCCGGGCGAGACCTCCGCACCGCCGAAGACGGTGAAATAGAGTCTATCGAGCGGAATGGCAAACCACTCGGGCGAGGTGACGAGGTCCATCGCATAGGCGACAGCCTGTTCTTTGAAATAATCGCCAAAGGAAAAGTTGCCGAGCATCTCGAAAAACGTGTGATGGCGGTTTGTGAAGCCGACATTTTCAAGATCGTTGTGCTTGCCGCCGGCGCGGAGGCATTTCTGACAAGATACGGCGCGACGATAGTCGCGCTGTTCAACGCCCAAGAAAACGTCCTTGAACTGGTTCATGCCGGCGTTGGTGAACAACAAGGTGGGATCATTCGTCGGGACGAGGGAAGAACTGCGCACGACGCGGTGAGCGCGCTCGTCGAAAAACCGCAGAAATGTCTTTCGGATTTCGTTCCCGGTCAAGTCGTCCTCAGAAGTGCTCAAATCATTATACCTGCAAACATCTGTCCGGGCGGACGGCCAAGATCCGGCGGGGCCGATCCTGTCGGTCGCTAGGCGGTCGAGCGAGATGCCCAAGCGATGAACAGAAGCGAACGAGGAACAGTCACGGGCGTGGCTCTTCCAGAGAGTCAGTCTTGCGGGGGGCGTGGCGATGGCGGGGGCTGTCCCCGCCGCTGTTGCTGCGCAGCAGTCCATGGCGGGACGACGCCATTCATGCGCGCATAAGCGATGGATTGGCCGAGATGTTCGTGGGCGTGCGCCACGATGTGGAGAACAATGTCTCCGACGCTCGTGAATTGCTGGAACTTCAGAGGCTTTAGCAAATCGGCGTCAGACAGGTTGGCGATGCCATTTTCCGCATACTCGAATGACTTCTTCAGTTGGTCGATGATTTGCGCTTTGTCAGTGGTCGATTTTTCATAACCTGGGAACTTGAAACCGGGCGATGGAGGAGCGCCAGCCATTGCGGTAAGGCCGAAATTGCCCGCGGCCACATGCAGATAGACTTCGCTTACCGAGCGCACACCTTCGGCCGGCCGCCAGGTGTACTTCTCCGGTGGCATCGCTTCGGCAAGACTGACGATCTCCTGCTGGACTTCTTTGAGCTCCATGACGGCGCGTGGCCGAAAGGCGTAGCACATCGTCTTGTCGGCCGATGGAGGAGCCTGCGCAAAAGCGCCGCCTGACAAAGCCAGGATCAGCAGGAACACCGAAGGTCGCGGCATGTTCATAGAATAGCCCCCAAGGAACTCCGCCTTCACAGGCGCAAACGCGCCTCATTGTCTCTCATTCGCTCTTCCGCGAAAACAGTTTTTGAACCGCTTGGCTAGTTCTGTGACGTTTTCTGCTGCGGCACTTGAGCCACGGCGGTCCAGGGTGGAACGACGCCTTTGATGCGTGCATAGGCAATCGCCTGGCCTAGGTGTTCGTGTGTGTGCGTAACGATGAGGTAGACGATGTCGCCCGCGTTCGCGTCCGGGCCGAACTGGGTCATCGGCTTCTTAAAATCGATGTTCGTCATTTGCTCGATAGCGGCGTGAGCGAAATCAAAGGATTGATTTAACTGAGCAATGATCCTGGCCTTCTCCGTAGTGGATTGTTCGTAGCCTTTCGGCAGCTGGGGAGGCGCCGGCACGGTCGCTAGAACCGACGCATATTGGAGGTTTGTTCCCGCAACATGAAGAAAGACTTCAGCGATCGAACGGACGTCGGGAGCGGGCCGCCATGTGTATTGGTCGGCCGGAATGGCCTCGGCCAATGACGTGAACTTCTTTTGTAAATCCTCCAGATCTAAAAGCGACTGGGGCTTCATGTCATAGCTTGGTGGGGTCTTGTCGACGATCTTTTGAGCGGCTTGGGCGTCTATATGACGGGCGGTACTGCCTGCTGTGATCAAACCGAGTGCCAGGAAGGGAATCGAGAGCTTTCGCACGGGTCGTCTCCTTTGGAAGTCGTGAACGCGTGAAACGCGGCCGAGGCGCTCAGCGCCATGCCTTATGGACGAGCAACGGGGGAAAACGTTATGTGCGTGATCGCGACGCCGCCGGCCGCGTTAGAAGAAAAGCTTAGCCGGCCTTGCGGCGGGACTTCTTGGCAGTTTCGGTGGCGACTTGATCGCCCTTGGGGACCACCCGCAGAAGCGTCTTCTTTTGCTCGGTGGGGCGCTTTTGTGTGAGACTTTGCTTGAGCGCGGCCAGAAGGTCGGGTGGTTCGGCCCGCGACAGAGGGGGAGCGACAACGACCTCCTGCCCTTTGGCCTTCGCTTCGATCAGCGTTCGTAAGCTTTCTTGGTATGCGTCATGATACTTTTCTGGCCGGAACGGGCCGGCCAGGCTCTCGACGAGCTGTGCAGCCAGAGCGCGCTCCTGCTCTTTGATTTCAAATTTGTCAGCGCGAGATTCCAAAGGCTGACGAATCTCGTTCTGATAGAACATGGTGTGAACGGTGAGCCCTTCCTCACGGGCACGAATGATGACGATGTATTCGCGGTTGTGCATGCTTACCTTAGCGATCCCGGCATGGCCGGACTTCTGCATAGCTTCCAATAGCAAGCGGTAGCCTTTGGCGCTGGCAGGTTCCGGTGTCGCGAAATACGAAGCGTCGAAATAGAGCGGGTCAATTTCGTCAAGCTTGACGAACTCCAGAATCTCCATGGTGCGTGCAGATTCGGGCTCGATCTTGTCCAATTCCTCTTCGGTGAACAAAAGATATTGATCCTTTTCGTATTCGTAACCTTTTTCGATCTCATTTCGTTCGACCATGCGATTGCACGTCGGACAGAACAGAGGCTGCTTCAGCCGTGAGTGGCAGACCTTGTGGAGCTGATGGAAACTAATGCGTTCGGTGCGAGCTGCCGGTGACAACTGGATTTGTACCGAAACGAGCCCGAAGGACAAAGAGCCTTTCCACGTGGCAGCCATATCCGCTCCTTTCGCCGAAGAACTCGAATGTTACGGCTTCCCGCTGGCGCCAGGCAATGGAAGAAACGGATGTGACACCAATCGTAATAGGCGAACAGCAAGCGAAACTGAACGCCCCCCGCTGCCAGCCGGATCGCCTATTGGCCTTCCCACTCGGAAACATCGATATGGGCGGCTCTGCGCAGTTCACTTTGGATGAGATCGGAGGGAAAGCCTGCGCGGACGAGGCTGTGATAGAGCGACCGAGCCTTTCCGAGACTGACAGTACCGCCAAGCCCGGCGAGATGACGCTTGAGACGTGCCCGAACAAGCTCTGTCTCGTCCGTTTCGGCGAAGACCGTATCGAGAGCGGCATCGATATGGTCGTCCGGGACGCCTCGGGCGCGCAAATCGCGCGCGATACGGAAGCGTCCTTGTCGGCGCCTATGAGCATGGCTGCGGGCGTATTCGATCGCGTAGCGGGCATCATCGAGGTAGTCTTGTTCGCACAGCCGCGCGATGACCGCCGCAACGTGCGCTTTCGTTTCGGCACGGCGCTCCAGATACTTCCGCATCTCCTGAACAGAATGCGCGCGGCGCGTGAGGGCCCGCAGCGCAGAGTTGTAAAGCTGCTGCTCGGTTGAGACTTTGCGGGGAGACCTACCAACGCGCACGAGCGAAGCATAGAGGCAACCAGACAGGGAAGCAAGGTAATGACGGCAGGTGAGCCGACAAGGACTGCTTGCTAGCGTTTGCCGAGGCGCTCGAACTCGTTCATGGCGCGCTCCATGTCTTCGCGCGCTGCGTCGGCCGAGGAGCGGATGCCCTGGACGCGGAGGTGGAAGTCGTCTGGGTTCGAGGCACGCATGAGAGCTTCTTCCAGCGTGATGAGGTTTCGCGAGTAGAGATCGAAGAGCGACTGATCGAATGTCTGCATGCCGTATTGGCTTGTGCCGGCGGCGATGGCGTCGCGGATCATGCGGGTCTTGTCCGGGTTGATGATGCAATCCCGAATGTAGCCGGTCGAGATCATCACTTCGACGGCGGGAACGCGGCCTGCGGAGTCGCTGCGGCGTACCAGACGCTGGCTGATGACGGCCTTCAGCGTCGAGGCAAGCTGCAAGCGAATCTGCTTTTGTTCCGGCGGCGGAAACACGGCAATGATGCGCTGAATGGTCTCGGTGGCGTCGAGTGTGTGCAAAGTCGACAGAACCAAGTGTCCGGTTTCGGCCGCCAGCAGAGCCGTGGCAATCGTTTCGAGGTCGCGCATTTCACCGACGAGGATGACATCCGGGTCCTGGCGGAGTGCGGCGCGGAGCGCAGTCGAAAAGGAAGAAGTGTCGACCTCGACCTCGCGTTGATTGATAAAGCCCTTTTTGTCACGGTGCAGATATTCGATCGGGTCCTCGATCGTGATGATATGCTCAGCGCGCAGCGAGTTGATGCGGTCGATCATCGCCGCCAGAGTGGTCGACTTACCAGAACCGGTTGTCCCGGTACAAAGAATCAGGCCGCGCTGCTCCTCGCACACTTGACCGAGAATTCGGGGAAGCTCCAGTTCCTCGACCGTGCGAATCTTCGTAGGGATGACGCGAAGCACCATACCCACGTTGCCGCGCTGTTGGAAGACGTTGACGCGAAATCGGCCCAGGCCTGCCACGCCGTAGGCCATGTCCAATTCCGCCGTTTCTTTGAATTTTTGCTTTTGCCGGTTGGTCATCATACTGAAGGCCATCGACAGCATTTCTTCCGGCGTGACGCGGGGAATATCCGCCAGGGCGCTCAGCAAGCCGTCGACGCGAAGATAGGGATGGTTGCCGACCTTCAGGTGCAAGTCGGACGCCCGACTTTCGACGGCACGACGCAACAAATCGTCGATGTTGACGGCCATGTAAAAGTGACCCCGTTCAGGAAGCTCGAAGCCACGCTAACATGCAGCCCCAGGGGTCGCAAGAATGCCGGACCGAAGGTTTCTAAGGGCGCAACCTGTACTTTGGGGCGAGGGGAATGGGGGGCTTTAGGGGTTCTGCCGCCGGAGAAAAATTCGGTCATAGATAAAACCGGCGAGCACGCCTCCAAACAAGGGTCCGACCCAGTACACACCATGATTGGTCCAGTGACCGGAGGCGAGAGCGGGACCAAATGCTCGGGCCGGACTCATCGCAGCGCCCGTAAAGGGATACGCCACTAGCGTGCCCATCGCAGCCGCTAGACCGGTGATAAGAACAGCGATTCTGTCAAAGGTGCCCTTTGTGTCTACCACGGTCGCGAAAAAGGCGAACACCCACAGAAAAGTGGTCACACCTTCCAGAGCCATGGCGTGGGTGCGGGAGAAGTCAGGCGCAAGCGCCGGTGTACCGAGGGCCACCGGTTCCCAGAAAGAATCGGACACGATCGACTTCACCGTGTAGGCGCCTGCTATCGCCCCGAGAAGCTGTGCGGCCCAGTAGAGAATCGCATGGAGCGAGCCCAAGCGTCTCGTTACCCATACACTGATCGTGACGGCGGGATTGAAATGGCCACCGGAGATGTGTCCGATCGCCATGACCATGACGCCGATCGCTAAACCGGTTGCAACCGCGATGCCCAGCACTCCGAGGCCGGGCCTTCCTGTGGCCGTCAGATACTGATCTGTGCAGATGGCACCCGTGCTGATCAATACGATGGTGAAGGTCCCAAGAAATTCGGCGATGAGCTTCTGCGCGAGATTGTACATGGGCCGTCTCGAAATGCGCGGATTCTACTGGAACCGGAAGCAGCAGTCAAAAACAAGGCAGACCCACGCCTGAGGGAAATAAAGCAAACGAGAGGAGAGTTTTCAGAGCACGGCCGCACTACTGGGAACGCCAACGGGCGAAAGCCAGCCGTGTCGGTCCGACACAGTGCCGCTGGTGATCGCAAAGAACTCTTCCTGGATGCTCTTCGCCACTGTGCCGCGCGAGCCGGTTCCGATTTTGACGCGGTCGATCGAGCGGATCGGAGTGATTTCCGCCGCGGTGCCACACAAAAACACCTCCTCGGCCACGTAAAGCATCTCGCGTGGAATCATTTGCTCGACCACGGGAAAGCCGAGCTCACGGCACAATGTCATGATCGAGTCACGGGTGATCCCGGGCAGCGCGGAATTGGCGAAGGGGGGTGTGTAAATCGTGCCGTTCATCACCACGAAAACATTTTCGCCGGAACCTTCGCTCACGTACCCGTTCACATCCAGCGCAATGCCTTCCGAATAGCCATTGGCCTTTGCCTCCATGCGAATCAGCTGCGAGTTCATGTAGTTCGCGGCGGCTTTGGCCATTTGGGGAAGGGTATTGGGGGCCGGACGATTCCAGGAGCTGACACAGACGTCCACACCAGTGCGCAGCGCTTCTTCGCCTAGATATTTTCCCCACTCCCAACATGCAAGATAGACATCCACAGGGCAATTCTGGGGGTCCACTCCTGCATCTCCGTAACCGCGGAGCGCGATCGGCCGGATGTAACAGGCGCCGATCTTGTTCTCGCGCACAAGATCGAGAGCAGCCTGGCATAAGGCATCCAGCGTGAAGGAGATGTCCATCCTGTATATGTGCGCCGAATTCAACAGCCGCTGCATGTGCTCGCGAAGACGAAAAATGGCGGGGCCACGCTGGGTTTCATAACAGCGCACGCCTTCAAAAACTGCCGAGCCATAGCTTACGACGTGCGACAGTACGTGGATTTTTGCGTCGTCCCAAGGAATGAACTTGCCGTTACACCAAATTTTTTCTGTCTTCGGGAGGCTCATCAGGGTCTCCAGAGCTCAGCGAGCCGTTTCATTGAGAAGTATAACACATGGTTTTTGGCGTTCCGGGCAGGTGCCGGAACCGATCGTCCGTGCCGAGCTGCCAAATTGGCTGTCGAGAAATCGCTAGTCAGCGTGGTCGTCCGGTCCCGTGCGGCCGGTGAGTGTCAGCCCTGAAATGCGGCCCCAGGCGCTGGTGCGCCAATTGTCCGTGATTTCGCTCGCGAGAATCCAGGGTGGAACTTCCATATGGAGATAGGCAGCGAGAGCTTCTAAATAGGGCTCGTACATGGCTCGCAGTTGGCCCAGTTTGTCGCGAGAGGCCTGATCATTTCGCATGACGAAACCGACTTCCGTCAGTGTGGCCCGCAAGCGCTCAAACTCCGGCGACGGCAGGCGATCGGTGGGATGAGCCGGCGGTGCTTCGCCGAACACCTGGGCCAGATCGACCACGGTGTGCCGGCACATTGCAAACGTCAGCCGAGGCTGTCGGAGAGACACATTCTCAACGCAAGACAGCAGCAGGCTACAAACATCGAGAATCGCCGTCAGCGCCGCCAGCCATGATTCATTCGTATGCTGTGAGCGAAAGTAACTAACCACGGGATAGGAGACGTGACTCTCGAGCATGTCAGCCGAGGAGTGCTCCCAGTCATAAAGCAGCCGCTGGAGGGGTTCGGCGCCAGCCGTTCCCGCATGCCTTCGCAACAGCTCCGCCGCCGTAGGAGGGGATCCGGCGCGAGCGTCCAGCAACACGATATTCACCTCGCGCCTGGAGAACGCCTGATAAATCACAGGCAAATAGCTCAGGATCAGTGCGAGAAAGCCGAAGCCAAGACCGCTTTCAACCACAGCTAAGAAGCGCTCCGACCAGGTGTGTGGGACCACGTCCCCTAGGCCCAGTGTGAACATGGTGGTGCCGCTCAGATACAGGCAGGTTTCAAACGTCGGATGGGTTGAGTCCTGCGTTGAACTGCTGTAGTACAACAGGGCGAATCCGGTAATGATGCAAGCGGCCCAAACGGCGAAGAGAATCAACAGGGAAAGGGGGCCGTAAAAGCTCAGGAACGTTTCGCGGGCTTTGGGCCTGTGGAAGACCCCTGCGACCGCCTTCCAAGGACCCCATGTGCCTCGATAGACCAATCGAGTGAGACGAAAGCGGCGTGCCACGCGGCGAGGCAGGACGACCGTCTCAAAGGCCTCCCACAAAATGACGGCAACGATCACAGCGCCGAAAATAGCGGAAAGAAGCAAGCGAACCTGCTCTCTAGATTCCTAGGGGACCAGGACAATCTTGCCGTAGGCGCCGGATTCCATTACGGCGACATGGGCCCGCGCCCCTTCGGCCAGCGGGATTTCCTGCCCTACGATGGGTCGGAGCGATCTGTTCTCGAGTCCCGCTACCAGCGCGGCATGAATGCTCGTGAGTTCCTGAGGCGTGGCATTCCACAGGCTCATGGCCAGGATCGAGCCGTCCCGTGTCATGATGTCGCGCGCGTTGATCTCGACGGTCCCTCGATTGCCGACGACGACCACACGACCCTTGGGAGCCAGAATGCCCAAATCGCGGCCCAGGTTAACATTGGCCAGCATTTCCACGATGATGTCGTAGCCGCGGCCACCGGTGGCAGCGAGCGCTTGCTCAAAATGGTTTGCGGAATTGTGGTCAAGAACCTGGTGGGCGCCCTCGGCGGCGACCAGTTGCTTGCCACGATCCGATCCGGCCGTGCCAATCACGTGCAGGCCCGCGGCCCGAGCGAGCTGAACGGCGGCAACACCGACGCCTCCGCTGGCGCCATGAATCAGCACGGTCTCGCCACCTTGGGCCTGTGCTCGATGAAACAGCGCGCGGAAGGCCGTGGCATAGGGGACGTGCATGGCGGCGCCCTGCGCGAAGGAGACATGGGCCGGGAGCGGAAAGACCAGGGCCGCGTCGCACAGGGCTTGTTCTGCGTAGGCGCCCGATAGCGTGGTAGCCGTGTAGACGCGATCGCCGGGTTGAAAGCTGGTCACGCCGGGGCCGACCGACTGAACCGTTCCGGCGGCGTCAGTGCCGGGCGTGTAGGGAAGGGCCGGCTTCCGAGGGTATACGCCGGAGCGCATGTACGTGTCGACAGGATTCACGCCGACTGCGCGAACCTTGATCACCACCTGGCCGGCGCCCGGTTTCAAATCGGGAACCTCTTCGAGCTTCAAAACCTCAGGACCACCGAATTCCTTGACACGAATGGCCTTCATCGTCTCCTCCAGGCGATTGCCGAACCGTTTCGCTGGGCCTCTAGGAAATGTCGTAACCTTCGATGAAATCCCCCGAGCTCTGGATTCAAGCAAGACGTGATGTCGCGTTCCGAGGCTAGTGTGGACCAGGCGATCGCTCAGCCATCCCGCCTCCGCTGAGCCTTTCGAAGTTGCGGTTCACCCGATGCAAGCGGGTTCCTGCGACGTTTTCCCAGGTGCCAAACAGTAGAAAGGGAACCAGCGCCGCGAGCGCCCACAACTTCGCCCGACGAGGCGCTTTGGCCTCCGGCTCCCAGCGGAACAGATGGCGCGAGATCTCAAAGGCGACGAAGCAGCCCAAAGCCAAGGCCGTGACATCTTCGAAAATCTCCCGGCCCGTCGCCATGCTGGTTGTAGCAGATTCCAGGCCTGTCGCCAAATACTGCCCCGGAATAAACAGCGCGACACGCTGAAGCCACATCGGAAAGATCGCCAGGGGCACGGTCGCGCCGGTCAGAAACAGAAAACCCATCCACAGCAGGTTGTTGATGATCTGGGTTTCCTGCATCGTGTTCGTTACGCTCGCCACGATCAGTCCGAGAGCGGAAAAGGTTGCCGATCCAACCGTAATCAGCAGAAGCACCGCCCAGAGGTTGCCCCAGGTGTGCATATGAAATGCCCAGCGGCATACCAGGAACTCAAACACCACAACAGGCAGCGCCATAAAGTAATTCGACAGAATGCTGGACGCCAGGATCGGTCCCGCGCCGACCGGCGCCAGCCGGAAGCGTCGCAAGATGCCCTGTTCGCGGAAACTGACCAGCTGCACGCTCAATCCCCAGAAGCTTCCCATGACGGTCGTCGTCAGCACGGCGCCCAGGATGTAAGGGATCCATTCGGCCGATTCTCGTCTCAGGAAAAGGGCGGCTCCGAACAGGAAAATCATCGGCATCACGAGGCTGAAGAAGAAAAAGGCGCGATTGCGCATGGCCAGGCGCAATCGAATTCTCGTCAGGGTCCATGTGCGGCTTAGCGTTGTCATGTCAATCTCGCAGGCGTCGTCCGGTCAATTCGATGAACACATCCTCGAGCGACGGCGAAAACATCTCAAGACTTTGCAGTTCGTTGTTCTCGGCTTCGAGTTGCTTTACCAAAGCGACGATGGTCTGCGGCGGGCGCGCCGAGTAGAGCACATAGGTGCCTTCCGATTCCCGGCAATCGGACACGCCCTCCAGATGCGAGAGCGTCCCGTTCGCCGCGGGCCGGGCCAGGCGAACTTCCAGACGCGTGGTCCCGGCCGATTTTCGCTTGAGCTCGCGCGGCGTGCCCAGAGCCATGATCCTTCCGTGGTCCACGATTGCCACGCGGTCGCACAACCGCTCTGCCTCTTCAATGTAGTGCGTGGTCAGCAGGACGGTTTTCTTGCCCCGCCGCAACTCTTCGATAATGTCGTAGATCTCCCGACGTACCTGTGGATCGAGCCCGGCGGTCGGCTCGTCTAAGAAGACGACCTTGGGATCGTTCACGAGCGACATGGCCAGCGCGAGCCTCTGCCTTTGCCCACCGGAAAGCTCGCTGTAGAAGGCATTGGCTTTCTCCTCCAGCTGGAAGCGCCGCAAGAGCTTATGCACATCGGCACGATGGGGATAGAAGTTCGCGAACAGATCCAATGCTTCCTTGACGCGCAGCTTAGCGGGCAAAGCAGTGGATTGAAGAACGGCGCCAACCAGCTCTTTCAGGCTCTCGCCCGCGCCTTCCGGATCGAGGCCGCAGACTTCGGCCGTGCCCCGATCAGGAGTTCGGAGTCCTTCGAGGATTTCGACCGTGGTTGTCTTTCCCGCCCCATTGGGCCCGAGCAGGCCGAAGACCTCGCCTTCCTCGACCGCAAAGCTCACGCCCGAGAGCGCTACGACGGCCCCATAATTCTTGTAAAGGTCTTCGACGCGGATGATGGGTTTGCCCACGGAATCAATCCCTTTGGTTCCAGAGCAATACTTCTATCACAACGACGGCCTGCCGGCGGGCTTCTGCTTTTGCCGCGCGGAGGATTTTCTCGCTGGCGACCAACCATAGCGCTTCAGATCGATCGCGGCGCTGTCTGTCCGGACGCCTTCGGTCTCGAGCAATTTGCGCTGCAGTGAGGCATAGCGCTCGGGGACGCGAATCTTTCCACCGGCACCAAGCACGCGGTGCCAGGGAATTCCCCGGCCACGTGGCGTGGCCGCCAAGGCGTAGCCGACAGCTCGCGCGCCACCAGGGAGCCTGAGCGCTCGGGCAACCTCTCCATAGGTGGTGACGCGCCCACGCGGGATCTTTTTCACGAGCCGGTACACGCCTTCCCAGGACATTTTCTCGCTACCTGCGGGAGCATGTCGTTGATCGATTCAACATTGTGATCGTAACGATCAGCGAATGCGGGACGATCCAGGCCCTATCTGCTCTGCAAGACCTTTGTTTCCCACGCGGATCGCCCTCTGGTTCGTTCGTCATGAGTATTAACCGATTCGATGCAACTTTTTTGCTGCTTTTGCAATCGTACCATTGACGGCGTAGTGGATAGACCATACACTACGCCCAGTTGTTCGGCCCGGCCGGAAAGAGAGACTGTTGTGGCTTTCGTTCGACGAAAAGGCAACACGTACTTCTTAGTGCACAATGTTCGCCGCCGCGGAAAGGTGCAGCAACTGCACCTGGCAAGCCTCGGTGAGAGGCCCCACATTTCCGACGAAGTGGTTCGGGCGGTTTCGCGGAACCATCCTTTCCTCGAACTCGATTGGTCCCGTCTGCGAGAGCAAGTCAGCAGTCGGGTCGAACTGTTTGATATCCGGTCGCCGTACGTGCGCAACTTGATGCACTCGGTACGGGACCTCAATTCTGACCTGGCCGATCTGTCGCCACCTCTCTTGCTTCTGACAGATCGAGCCAATTCAAGCCGGGAACTGGTGACGCAACTGCGGCTGCTGCGTTCGACGCTCGACGTCAAACTCGATCAATTCGAGCGTTCCGGACGCCCCAGAGCGCAGGGCGACAGAGGATACCGGTAGGGGAGCGCGACCATGGGTGCGCATGCGGTACAGCTCGATCCGTCGCTTCGAAGCATTGAATCGCGGGATTTTGAGGGGGGACTGCGTCGAAAGATCGTGGGGCAGGACCAAGCGGTGCAGGCGGTCGTGGATCTCTATCAAGTGTTCCGCGCCGGCCTCAACGCACCCGGTAGGCCGGTGGGTAATTTGCTGTTTCTCGGGCCGACCGGTGCGGGCAAGACCCGTGTTGTCGAAGCCACGGCGGAAGTTTTGTTCGGCGATCCTCGCGCCGTAATCAAGGTTGATTGCGCCGAGTTCCAGCACTCGCACGAGATCGCCAAGCTGATCGGCTCGCCGCCGGGTTACCTGGGGCACCGCGAGACGCACCCGCTGATCACGCAGGAGGCGCTTGCCCAGTATCA
>CAYOXF010000057.1:0-32311 GCA_964407845.1 uncultured Acidobacteriaceae bacterium
GCCTGCATCTCACCCGTTGTTTTTTCGGCCATTTAGACTCTCCTTTGAAGGGGGTGAAGCCTGAGGACCGGAGGTTATACAGAAGTATGAATTTCGTAAAATGCAACGTTTTGATCGGGGAGATAGACGTTTCAAATGGCGGGAGGGAAACCTAAACTCTTCGATATCTGATCCTTACGTTCCGTATTCAACCAACCTGCTAGAAGCATCCACCCATTTGCCGTATATATACTCGCGGCTCGAAAGTGTGACAGCCACGGGCACTGGAGGCGAAATGATTCGCAGTTTTCAGGGTCGTCAGCCGCGGATCGCTCCGAGCGTATACGTCGATCCGCAAGCCGTTGTCATCGGAGATGTTGTCATCGGTGAGGATTCGAGCGTCTGGCCGTGCGCTGTCCTGCGCGGAGACTACCACTCGATTGAGATCGGCGCGCGCACCAGCATTCAGGACGGCTGTGTTTTGCACATCCAGGGGGAAAGCTACGCACTCTCGATCGGTGACGGTGTCACCGTGGGCCACGGTGTGATCCTCCATGGATGCACGGTTGAGTCGCACTGCCTGATCGGCATGGGTGCGATTTTGCTGAATGGCTCGAGGATTGGATCGGGAAGCATCGTGGCCGCCGGCACGTTGATCCCTGAACAAATGGAGGTTCCTCCCGGTAGCCTCGTCATGGGCGTGCCGGGAAAAGTGCGTCGCGCGGTCACGGAAGCCGAGCGCGCGACGATCGCACGTTCTGCTGAGCACTACATCGGATTTAAAAACGCGTTTGTGTCCCAAAACTATGGGGCCAGCGGCTAGTGACTAGGTGTGGCGGCCCTCTCGATGTATTCTGGACTGCTCAGAAAATCACAGAATTGCGAGGGGATGTGTAGACGATCCGGCGGGAGCATTTTTGGGCCTGGCGCGTCGTCGCCAACTCCTTCTTCATCAGAGAGGGAATACGCAGGCATGGGGTCACAGAAGCAGTTCAGGGCCATCCGAGGTACCCGGGATATTCTGCCGCCCGATTCCGCACTGTGGAACTGGTTTGAGCAGAGGGCCCTTGAGGTTCTGGAGACGTACAATTTTCGCGAAATACGCCTACCGATTTTTGAGGAGACGGAGCTATTCGCCCGGTCCATTGGGGCGGACACGGATGTGGTGGGGAAAGAGATGTACACGTTCGAAGATCGAGACGAGTCATCGATCAGCCTGCGTCCGGAAGCCACAGCCTCTGTTTGTCGCGCCTACATCGAGCACGGGATGCATCTACTGCCGGGAAATCAGAAGCTTTTCTATGTCGGCCCCATGTTTCGTCGCGAACGCCCACAAAAAGGTCGGTACCGGCAGTTCTATCAAATCGGTGCGGAGGTGCTCGGTTCCTCCGATGCGCCCGCCATCGACGCCGAAGTTCTCGAAATGCTCCTGGTCCTTTTCCGGCAGGTGGGGCTTCAGAATACCTCGTTATACGTCAACTCGGTCGGCTGTAAGGAATGCCGTCCCAAGTATGTTGAGCTGCTGCGCCAGGAGTTGCGCAAAGCAAAGGACCAGCTCGGCCCAGATAGCCAGCGCCGCATCGAAACCAACCCACTGCGTGTGCTCGATTCGAAGCTCGCTGAGGAGCAGTCGGTGATTGAAAAGCTTCCGCGCATCTCGGATCATCTTTGCGGCGCCTGCCGGCAGCACTTCTCAGAGCTGAAAGACGAGCTGAACCTGCGTGAGATTTGCTTTGAAGAAAACTGGCGGCTTGTCCGCGGCCTGGATTACTACACGCGCACCACGTTTGAGGTGACAGCTACGGGCCTTGGTTCGCAGAATGCCGTTTGCGGCGGCGGGCGCTACGATGGCCTCGTCGAGCTGTTAGGGGGACGGGAGGGCGTCAAGGGTATCGGCTTTGCCATCGGCACCGACCGAGCGGTTCTCTCCCTTCAAGCGGGTGGCCATCTGCCGCATCTGCCGGGACTGAGCGTGTTTATTGCGCGAATGGGCGCGCATGCATATCCGGTGGCCGTCGACATCGCCAAGAAACTGCGCGCCTGCGGGCTGGTCGTCGAACTGCCACCGGAGGAGACGAATTTTAAAAAAGCACTCGGCATGGCCGACAAGCTCGGCGCACGCTATGGGCTCATCATCGGCGAAGACGAAGTGGCTTCGGGGACCTTCACGTTGAAACGGCTTGCGGACGCCGACCAAAAAAGGCTGAGAGAAAACGAATTGTTGGAATTTCTGGAATCGGAACGAAGAGGCTCAGGTGCTTGAGACGCTGGGAGATCTGAAGCGAACGCATTCCTGCGGGGCACTGCGCGCATCGGACGCCGATCAAGATGTGGTCCTGATGGGCTGGGTGCATCGTAGGCGAGATCTGGGCCAGCTCATCTTCATCGACCTGCGCGACCGGGCAGGAATTGCGCAGATTGTGTTCAACCAAGAGCAGCAGCCCGAAGCGCACGCGAAAGCTGAAGAGCTGCGGTCAGAGTTTGTCGTCGCCGTCGAGGGACGCGTTGTGCGGCGGCAGAAGGCGAATCCAGAACTTTCGACAGGGGAAGTCGAAGTGCTGGCCACGCGCCTACATATCCTGAACAACTCGAAGACACCGCCCTTTCAAATCGAGGACGAGGTTACCGCGACGGAGGAGACGCGCCTGCGGTACCGTTATCTCGATTTGCGTCGCCCGCGCCTGCACAGCAACATCGAGCTGCGGCACCATATCGTCTTCGAGATCCGTAAGACGCTCGATGAGCTTGGTTTTTTCGAGATCGAAACGCCGCTGCTGACGCGTTCGACGCCAGAAGGGGCGCGGGACTGCCTGGTGCCGAGCCGCATTCACCGCGGGCAGTTTTACGCCCTGCCGCAATCGCCCCAGATTTTCAAGCAGATTCTGATGATTTCTGGCATGGACCGGTACTTTCAGATTTGCAAGTGCATCCGTGATGAAGACTTTCGGGCCGACCGTCAGCTGGAGTTCACCCAGCTCGACCTTGAAATGTCGTTTCCACGCCAACAGGATATCTTCGAGGTGATCGAGCGGGTGATGGAGCGTGTGTGCGCCGTTGTCGGCGTCAAAGTTAGACGCCCATTCCCTCACCTCGACTACAAGGATGCCATGCGCCGGTTTGGTTCCGATAAACCTGACTTGCGCTTTGGCATGGAATTGCACAACGTCACGCACTGGTTCGAGCCGGTCCGTCGAGTGCTGCAATTGGAAGGCAACGTACAAGCAGTCGTTGCACCGGGCGCTGCGGCGTGGTCGCGCAAGCAGCTGGATGAGCTGGCGGAGTTCGCGAAATCGGCCGGCGCACGCGGAGTCTACACAGCGAAGGTGACGGGAGAGGGAGTTTCGTCTGCGCTTGAAAAGCAGCTTGGCACCGACAACCTGACGAGGCTCGCCGAGGCGCTCGGCGCAAAACCCGGCGACCTCATCGTCGCCACGGCGGCAAGACAGCAAATTCCACATAGCGATACCTCTCTGAACGTTGCCGGCCAGATTCGGTTGTATTTCGGTGATAAATTGAGGCTTATCGATCGGAGCAGGTGGGAGTTTCTCTGGATCACAGGTTTTGCGCTTTTTGAATGGAGCGAAGCCGAACACCGCTGGGTGAGCGCGCAGCATCCGTTCACAGGAATCATCGAAGAAGATATCAACAAACTGGAGACCGCGCCATGGGAGTGCCGTTCGAAGGGCTATGATTTGGTGCTGAACGGCAACGAGCTGGGCTCTGGCAGCATTCGAATTCACAGGCCAGACGTGCAAGCCCGGATGTTCAAGGCGCTTGGTTTAACGGATGAGCAGGCGCGGCAGCGTTTTGGATTTTTTCTCGATGCGTTGACCTACGGCACACCACCGCACGGCGGCATCGCGCTCGGAATCGATCGGGTGGTGATGCTTCTGGCGAGAGAGAAATCTTTGCGCGACGTCATCGCGTTCCCCAAGACGGCGAAAGCACAGGATTTGATGGCTGACTCACCGTCCGAGGTCGACGCCGCTCAGCTCAAAGAGTTGGGTATCAAACTGGATGACGACAGCGTCGGTAGGCAGTGAACCCAGCGACCCATTTTCGCGTCTCTTTCTTCCTGAAGGATGGGGAGTTCTGATGTCGCGGATACGAATACTTCCAGAGAGCGTCGCCAACAGAATCGCGGCGGGCGAAGTGATCGGGCGGCCCGCGTCGGTTGTGAAGGAGTTGCTTGAAAACGCGCTCGATGCGGGCGCGCGGTCGATTCAAATTGAAGCCGAATCGGGCGGTAAACGCCTGATCCGTGTGATCGACGACGGCTGCGGCATGAACCACGATGACGCCCTGTTGGCGTTTGAACGCCACGCGACATCCAAGCTGCAGACCGCTGATGACCTGCTCTCCCTTGCGACGCTCGGTTTTCGTGGCGAGGCGCTGCCGTCTATCGCGGCCGTCTCAAGGCTACGGCTTGAGACGCGCGCCTCGAATGAAGAGCAGGGAACCCAAGTCGAATTCGCCGGTGGAAGGTTGGTCAACGTACAGCCAGCGGGGATTCCGACGGGGACTTCGATTAGCGTCTCCGACATTTTCTATTGCGTACCCGCGCGGCGAAAATTCCTGAAGTCTGAGGCAACCGAGCTTGGTCACATTGCGTCACTGGTTACACACTACGCGCTCGCTCATCCGGAAGTCCGGTTCCTCCTGAAGACATCTTCGCAACTCCTTTTGGATTGCGCGCCAGTAGACAAACTCTCCGAGCGCGTCTATCAGGTCTTCGGCCGGCAGGCTCTCGACGAGCTCGTAGAAATTCCCGCAAGCGCGCAGCCGGTGAACTCAACGGCCGCGGAGGGGGATGCGGGCGAGCCGGTCGCTGCACTTCGCGTGCGGGGATTTACATCCCGGCCAGAAGTGCAGCGTACGAATCGCAATGGAATCTACCTATTTGTGAACCGGCGCCTCGTCCGCGACCGGCTGTTGCTCCACGCAATCGGCGAGGCATACCGCAACGTGACGCCCCCAGGCGCGTTTCCGGTTGTGCTGCTGTTCCTCGAGGTGCCGTACGCAGAGGTCGACGTGAATGTACACCCGGCGAAGATCGAAGTGCGTTTTCGTCAACCGCAATCAGTCCACGATTTCACACGAGACGCCTTGCGTCAGGCACTTTCGAACGCGAGACCCGTTCCGGACTTTCCGGCGGTGCGTGCCCTCGCGGCCGCTATGGCCTCGGCGCCAAGTACGAAACCGGTTTCAGGTTTGCTGCACAGCTCTCCGCCTAGCCGAGACGACCGCGCATTCCCGGCGCCCTGCGCGGGGATGCCAGCGACGTTTCAATCGGGAGGCGTCGTTGCGGAGGAGCTCGAGTTGAGCGGTGCAGCCGACAGGCTATTTGCTGGGCGATTCGGTTTGAATTCCGAGGCCGCCCTACCCTTTGCGATACCCTCTCAGACGGGCGCGCTGCCGACTGCGGAGACCCCAAGGACCGTTCTTCCGCGCTCTGAGGCGATCGCCGATTTGAAGCCTCTCGGTCAGGTGAACGCGAGTTTCATCGTGGCGGTGAACGGTGAAGGGCTCTGGATCATCGACCAACACGTGGCGCACGAGCGCGTGCTGTTCGAGCAACACCTGCGCGCCCGTCGCGAAGGCGAACTGGGTGGACAGCGCCTACTGGTGCCAGCCCTCGTAGAGCTAAACCCCCGGCAGCTTGCCACGTTTGAGCAGATCCATGAGGAGTTGCGTGCAAACGGATTCGAGGCCGATCCGATGGCAGCGCGCAGCGTGGCCATTCACGCCACTCCCGCGGGAATCGCTGGCGGGGATGCAGAAAAGCTGCTGTTTGAAATCCTCGACGGTGTCGCTCGCGAAAATCGGGTGATCTCGATCGATTCGCTGCAGGCGAAAATCGCCGCCTCAACCGCGTGCCATGCGGCCATCAAAATAAACACCCCGCTCGACGTGACCAAAATGGAATGGTTGCTGGGTGAACTTGCGAAAACCGAATACCCGATGAGCTGTCCGCACGGCCGCCCTGTCGTACTGCACTATTCGGTGAGCGAAATCGAGCGGGCGTTCAAGCGCACCTGACAAGCCCATGCCGGCTGAAAGGGCGAAGGAGGGATTCTGTTGCCTCTCGGGCGCATGTGATGTTCGAGGCAGTCTTGCCAAACCTCATCATTGCAATCGATGGCCCGGTCGGTTCGGGCAAGAGTACGCTTGCGCGGCGCGTGGCCGCACTGCTCGGCTACACGTACATCGACACAGGCGCGATGTACCGGTCCGTGGCGCTCAAGGCGCTGCGACGACAGATTTCGCTGGATGACACGACGCAGCTGACATCGCTCGCACGCGAGACGCGAATCGACCTCCGCGCCGAAGATGGCACGCAACGGGTTTTCCTGGACGGCGAAGATGTCACGGTCGCAATTCGCACGCCCGAGGTGGCGCAGGCGGCCTCGAAGATCGCCGTGGTGCCTGCACTGCGCAAAGTACTCGTGGCCGAGCAGCGCCGCGCAGGAGAGCGAGGCGGCGTGGTGATGGAAGGCCGCGACATCGGTAGTGTGGTTTTCCCCGATGCGCAACTGAAGATTTTTCTCACTGCGTCTCCCGAAATCAGGGCGGAGCGGCGCTGGCGCGAGCACCAACAGAAAGGTGACGCGATCGACATTGCCCGCACGCTGGAGGAAGTCCGTGAGCGCGATCGACGTGACCGCGAGCGAAGCGCTTCGCCACTGGTCCAGGCCCACGACGCCGTCCTGGTGGACAGTACAGCCATGGAACCGGATGAAGTCGCACGCCTTGTGGTCTTGTTGGCCGACGAGCGCAGAGGCCGGCTCGCGCCGTGAGACCATTCTGCCCAGCGGGACCGACGCGATGCTATACTGGCTTCGAACCGAACGCGGAAGTGGCGGAATTGGCAGACGCGCCAGCCTTAGGAGCTGGTGGCCGCAAGGCCGTAGGGGTTCGAGTCCCTTCTTCCGCATATATCCTTCTATTTGTTGGACTTCCTAAAGAAAACGGCCCGACCCACGACCAAGGTTTAGCTCACGAGGACCGCCCCACGGCCTCCGCGATGGGACCGAGTGCAAGAGCAGCAAAAAAGCAGAGAGCCCCGAGCAGCAGGATGGTGCCGAAAACGAGTGCCCCAAAGGCCGGTGTATCACTCGGAAGAGTCCCGGCAGTAGTCGGCATACGCCTCTGGGCGGCAAACCGTCCGGCCAACGCCAGCGCCAGTGCAGCCAACCCGTATCGGCCGGCCAGCATGGCGATCGCCGTCGTAACATTATAAAAAACGGTATTGGCATTCAGTCCCGCCATGTTTTGGCCGTTATTGGCCATGCAGGAAGCATAAGCGAACAGTATTTCGGTGAAGCCGCGCGATCCGGAGTTGGTTACAAGCCCTGCCCGGCCAGCGCTTGCAGCGACTGCAACGGCGGTCAGCAACAACACCACCATTGGTGTCAACAGCGCGTACAGTGCAATCCAGCGTGTTTCAAAAGAACTGATCCTCTTGCCCAAGTACTCTGGAGTCCGGCCAACCATCAATCCTCCGAGAAATATGCCTACCAGGGCTGCCATGACGATGCTGTATACGCCCGTTCCGAGCCCCCCAAAAACCACTTCGCCCAACAGCATGAAGACCAGAGGCACCAGTACGCCGAGGGGCTGAAAGGAGTCATGCATAGAATTGTATGAGCCGGTCGACGTATTCGACGTCACGACTGCCGCTAAAACGGAGTCACCGACACCGAACCTTACTTCCTTTCCTTCCATGTTTCCGCCAACTACATGCAGGCCGGCCAGCTGCGGCGGCGGTGCGGTTTCCGCTCTATCGCAGACCACCAAGCCCACTATGAATAACGCCACCATGACCATCAGTAATACCCATCCCGCACGGGGCCGGTGGGCCATGTGGCCGAACGTGACCATGAGCGATGCCGGCAATGCAACGATAGCAAGCATTCCAACAAAATTCGTGAACGGCGTCGGATTCGCGTAAGGATGCGCCCCATTTGCGTTGAAGAAGCCGCCGCCATTTGTGCCTAGGTTCTTGATGAATTCCAAAGCGGCCACAGGTCCCTGCGCGAGGGTCTGGGTCCCTCCGTCAAGGGTATGAACCACTTTGTAGGGCGCCATATTCAACGGAACCCCTTGCCAGATCAAAACGACGCTGCCCACAAGCGCTAACGGTAAGAGCACCCAAAGCAATGATCGAATCAGGTCTACCCAGAAATTGCCGATCGTGGTAAAGCGCTCTCGGGTGATGCCTCGGATGAAGGCGAATCCCACCGCCAGGCCTGCGGCACCAGCCAGAAAGTTTTGTGCCACGAGGCCAACCACCTGCGCGAAATAGCGGAGCGTGCTTTCTCCCCCATAGGCCTGCCACGTTGTGGTCGTGGTAAAACTCACAGCGGTGTTTGCTGCCAGATCCATGGTCATGCGGGTCGTTAGATAGGTGTCTGCCGGGCCGCCGGGGAGCCAATGTTGGAAGACCAACAGCAGAAACAAGACGGTTGTACAGCCTAAGCCAAACAGCAGAAAGCAAAGGATGTAAACCCTTGCTGACATCTCTTGTTCTGAGCTCACACCGAGCAGGCGATACAGCATCGATTCAACGGGGCTCAACACCGGGTCCAGAAAGGTGCGCTCGCGCTGGCACACACGCGCAAGGTACAAACCTAACGGCCGAGCCAATCCCAGAACGACCGCCAGAAAAACTGCATACTCCAGCCAGCGCATAGGAGTTACCGCCACCTGAGGGGTGCCGCTTGGTCCGACAATTGGTCCAGAGCTAGATTCAGCTCGAGTACCGAAACGCGCGGATCACCCAGGAAACCAAATTGGCGCGCCCTCGTGTGAATTGCCACCAGGCGACCGACCACTTCTTCACTTAGGCCCCGCGCACGCGCCACGCGCGGTACTTGCAGGGCCGCGTTAGCAGGGCTGATATCGGGATCAAGCCCGCTGCCGGAGCGAGTCACCGCATCGATAGGAATAGCCGTGCCCGGAGAGAGGCTGTTGTGCTGGCGGTATTCCTCAGCCAGTTGTCGAATGCCGGTGAAATCGGCGGCACCATTCTTCAGCTTAGGATTATTCGGGCCAAGATTCGTACCACCAGAAGCTGTTCCATCATAGCCGCTGCCGGCTGCCGAAGGTCTGGACTGAAAGTATTCGGGTCGCGTGAATTCTTGACCAATGAGCCTTGAACCGATGACCAACCCGCCGCGCGCTAGCATGCTTCCACCGGCTTGATGTGGAAACAGCGGCCGAGCAATGGCGAACAACAACAAAGGGAAACCACACCCGGTCAGTAGCGTTAACACAACAACGGCTAGGAGCGCCGGCCGAAGTTGCTGATTGAGTTCAGCCGGACGGGGCGAACGGGACACGCCCATTCTTTCGCTAGGCTCGGGGGAGTCACTCATAAAAGGTATATCCTTCCACTCGTCACCGCTTGCGTACCCTACCGAACAGAATTCCTAAGCGGCAAAGACCCAATTACCGGGCCATCCGGAGGAAAAGTATGAAAAAAGTAGTGCGCTGCCCACGCCCATCGTTCCTCTTCATGCGCCCGCTTTTGTCGCCTTGGTCGTAAATCAGCCCGAGCTCCGGCCGTTTCGCCTCAACATCCGGCAGTACATGGAATTGGAGCGTTCGGTGACGCGTAGCTATTTCTGCTACTTTCTTTCGGAGCTCTCGAAGCGGTATCCCACCCAAGGCTCGGTCACAATGTAGCGCGGCTTATTGGGGTTCGGCTCTACCTTCTTACGCAGCTGATTGACGAGCACGCGCAGTGATTCAGTCTCTTCGCCGTAATCGGGCCCCCAAACGGTTTGCAAAAGCCATCGATGTGTAAGCGTTCTGTCCTTGTTGATAACCAGCTGTCGGAGCAACTCAAACTCCTTCGGCGTCAGCCGCACCGTGCGACCCCGGACGGAAACGGTCCGACGTTCGAAATCGATCTTGAGGTTGGGAGAAACGAACGTGGGAGAGTCCTCCGGTCCTGCTCGACGCATCGTCGCGCGCACTCGGGCAACAAGCTCCTCGGCGCCGAAGGGTTTCACGACATAGTCGTCCGCACCTGCATCAAATGCTTGAACCTTGTCTCGCTCGTTGGCACGCACACTCAAAATGATTACTGGAATTTCACTCGTGCGTCGGATTTCCCGGCAGGTCTCGAATCCGGACATGCCGGGAAGATTTACGTCGAGAAGGATGAGGTCGACGCGTTCGCGCCGAATTAGGTCGAGAGCTTCCTCCCCACTGCGTGCATCCAGAATCGTGAAGCCGCGAGGAACTAGCACAGCCCGCAGGGCGTGACGAATCTGCGGGTTATCATCGACAATGAGAATCAGCTCAGTGTTCATCGATTTAGGCGGAATCACAGGAAACGCAAATGTGGGCCCCCACAAGCCGCCGTCGTTGCTGGGTTCCTTTTGTACCATTCTAATTCTCACAGAGAAAGAGCTCACAATTTCGATTTCCGTTTTCCTGATTTCTGCGCGATCGGCTCAAAGCGGTACCCGAACTGGTGTTCAGTATGAATGTAGCGAATCCGCTCCGGGTCAGGTTCTACTTTGCGGCGCAACTGATTGATCGTTACACGCAGACGCTGAATCTCACCCACATGCTCAGGGCCCCACAATGACTGTAACAACGTATGATGCGAAACGGGCTTGCCTTCGTTCAAAACCAGATAACGCAGAAGCTCAAATTCGCTCGGCGTCAGATGCACCGGCTGATCGCTGACAGTCACCCGGCGTCTTTCAAAATCAATTTTCAAATCAGCTGATTCAAACGGAGGGATCGGCTCGGAACCCGATACCCTGCGTCGCAGTGCGTGAATGCGCGATAAGAGCTCCTGAATGCCGAATGGCTTTACAAGGTAATCATCGGCTCCCGCATCGAATGCTTGCACCTTTTCCTCTTGCGTGCGGAGAACGCTGATCACCAGAATGGGAACATCGGAAATCTTGCGAATTCTGCGGCATGCTTCAATGCCGCCCATCCCAGGCATCTTTAAGTCCAACAGGACCATATTTACGGCACCTTCCGCCTGGACCTCCTCCAGCGCTTCCTCGCCCGTCCGTGCCTCTACGACCGTGTATCCCGCGCTGGTCAGAGTGGTCCGCAAGGCGCGACGCACCTGAGCATCGTCGTCTACCAGAAGGATCTTTGCGGTGTTCATCGCGACATTTCGTACGGCAGATTGTGCCGGTGACAACTCAAGTGAGTTTGGCATTGCTGTGACGATCGCCTCAGACGGAGTAAGAAAATGCTCAACGACTGTCATGATCCATCGAAATAGATAAGGGAGTCGTTAGTGGTTTCTAAGGATTCTGTAAGTATTTTGGTGTTAAAAGGATTTCCCCTTTCCGTAAGCGAATCTTTGTCACAAGTGAATGCAGATCATCAGTTAATTGAGTTTGACCAGATGCACGGCTGACCGTAGTGTGTGGCCCACATTTTGAAACGTCCGAAATAGTGAGCGAAGTCAGGGGCCGATTGCTGCGGACCGTGCTGCTTGTGTGGGCCATCGTTTCACCCCTAAGCGCTCGCATCGAGGTGTTCTGGGCATGTTCAAGAAATCGAAGGCGCGAAAATTTACGAAATGCTTATTCGATTCTCATAAGTCTCGTAGGTGAAGCGGTGTGAGATGGCAGCAGAAGCAGAGAGGGTCCAGGTCAGGGCACGTTCCTTAACGAAATGGGATGTTCACACGCAGACACGATTTGCAACGGAGTCTTCGTTGGGACCTAGTGCCGGCCATAGTGTCCCCGGCATTCAGGAACATCGCGGACGCGGGCGCCGCCTCGGCCACGGCGCCTGCACATTCTCTTGCAGTAAGTGGTTTTTCATTCTGTTTTCACAGCACCAGGAAAAGGGAGACGCAACGAATGATCACTCAGCGGGAGTGGATATCGCGAACAATGCAGTCGAAGACGGAATTAGACATGCGTCGCCGCGGAAAGGGCACAGCGCGTCGAAGTAGGTGTTGGTTCGGCGCCGCCTTTTCGCTGGCTCTACTGTTTTGCCTCACACTTCTGCAAGCTCCCAGCGGTTGGGCGCAGAACGATTCGCAGGCCTCCGCGCCAAAGCAGTTCGCCAGGCTGAATGACCCGGCGCCCCCGCCGCCAACGAACGGTGCTTCATCCAGCACTACGGAGTCTTCTGGCCCCGCCAGTTCGAGCGAGGAAGAGATTCCACCCGCAGTCGCAAAACAACTCGAAGAAATGGAGAAGCGCATCGAGGAACTCGAAACTGCGCTGAAGGCGCGCGATGCGGTGGCACAGCCGGCCGCCGAGCCTGCTGCGGCACCGGCGCCGGCCGCCAGCCCGGCCAGCCCCAACCAGGACCATGCACCGGCACAGCCCGAAGCGGTGGCACCCCCCAACCCGAAATTCTTTACCGAGAAGCAGACAGAATCGGAGCCTTTCGCTTACGCGGACTGGACCTGGCTGAACGGCAACGCCCGTACCGAGGACACCCCTTTGGCGACGAAATACTTTACGCCAGAGATCCGGGTCGATACCAACTTCATCGAGGACTACAACCAGCCGAAGGACCACACCATGGGCGGGTCGACCGAAAGCTTCCGAAACGGCGAGGTCCAGTTGGAGCAAATGAGCGTTGGCGGTGACCTCCGCATAGACAACGTGCGCGCCAGATTCCTGTCGATGTTCGGACTGTTTGCCACCACCACACCGCGCAATGACGGGAGCGCCGGCGTCGGCCAGTGGGCCTTGAACGATGCCTACAGGTACTTTTCCGAAGCCTGGGGCGGATATCACTTCAACGTAAACCACGGCCTGAACATCGATGCCGGGATTTTCGTGTCGTATATCGGACTGTTCAGCTATTACAATTTCGACAACTGGGCGTATCAGCCTTCCTTCGTCTCCTCCAACACACCGTGGTTCTTTAACGGCGTGCGAATCCAGTGGTTCCCGACTGACAAGCTGAAGATCGAGCCTTGGATCATCAACGGCTGGCAGTCCTACGCCAAGTACAACGGGTCGAGGGGCTTGGGCGGTCAGATTCTGTGGCGCCCGAAGCCGTGGGTTTCCATGGTCTTCAACAACTACGGCAACGGCACCGATACGCTCGGCGTTCCAGGACGTTCCCGACTTCACACCGATGACAGCATCGAGGTCCGGTATTTCAATCGTCCCGACGAGCTCGGCCTGGACAAAATGGCGTTCTCGCTCACAGGCGACCTCGGATGTGAATACGGCGGCGGTGTAAGCTGCCATAACAACAGTAATGGTCACCCCAAGCAGTCTTTTATGGGCTGGATGTTGTACAACCGCTTCTGGTTCCACAAGGATCTGTTCGGGCTAACGGTCGGCGGCGGCGTGCTCGACAATCCGGGTCGCTACCTAACATTGCTGCAGCCGATCAACGGGGCAACTGCTGTTTCTGGATCACCGTACTCCGCGGAATATCCCGGGAGCATATTCAAAGGTTGGGATGCCACGGTGACGGCCGATTGGATGCCCTCTCAGTTCGTAACCTTCCGCTTTGAGACGGGATACCGCTACTCCAATACACCTTACTGGTCTGGCCGAGGTGGTATCACGCCACCGGGTGGGAACGTCGCACCGGTGGCTTACGGAAACAGCGTGGGCACTGGTGCGAGTTACATCTGCACCAACGGAACCACGTCTGCGGTTTCCGATTATTCGCCGTCAACAAAGGGGCTCTATCAGGGCTTCGGTCCTACCGCCGGTTTTGACCTCCCGACGGCGGTATCCGTATCCTGCGCCACGCAATATGGCAGCCCCTGGACTCTCTGGCAGCCAGATCTTCGCAAGACCCAATGGGTGAACATCGTCGCGATCATGGTGAAATTTTGATACGAGGCTCGATCCGGACGATTAGAGAACCTTGTAGTCGCGCCGGACTTACAGTTACACCGACTCTGGTGCGATTGCCTCCCATCGCGGTCCGAAAGGATGCAGCGTCTTTTTTGGAGCTCGGAAGCTTTACAAACAGCTTACGCATTCCTTATCCATTCCGTAGGGCAGGAGAGATTTACTCATTCGACGCATGAAGAGGACGGATTCTAAATGAAGAGCGCCTTACCGAAGGCGTTAGCAGCGCTTGCTTTGTTCGCGAGCGCATTCGTCCCCGCGAGTCTCGCGCGTGGGATGAGCCCGAAGTCCTCGCTTACTTCGACTGATTTCACCTTGAATGTCGGACCTACTTCGCTCGATGGTTCTTCAGTTTCTCTGTTTACATGTGAGCCTGCGATAACTGCCGCAGGCAACATTCCCGCTCGATCGAGCGCAATTCCTGTGGGTCTCGCCATGGCGGATTTCACAGGCGACCATCGACCTGATCTTGTAACTGTAAAGCTGGATCGATTCGATTCCTCCAGTGCGCGTTATTTGATCGAAGTTGAACTTACCGAGGGTGGCCATCAATTACTGCGCCTAACGGGCCCGCCGGGCGGGCTTTTCGTAACGCCCAAGGACGTGACCGGAGATGGAACAGTCGATCTCGTAGTTCGCGTGGTCGGATCCCAGATTCCGGTTGCCGTTTTTCTGAACGACGGCTGTGGCCATTTTGCTGCGGGCGCGCCCGTACCTTCTTCTCGTAATCTCGTAGAAGTTCATTCTGATTCTGAATTGAGATCGGCTAATCAGTGCTGCCCCGCTCCCGCGGTCGTTTCCGGGCCTCATTCGATCGAGTGTCAACTCGGGTCGAGACGCTCGGTAGCAGAGCAGCGAAGCTCGCCGTTGCGTGCAATCGGACGAGCTTCCTTGCAGTTATACCTCGAGTTCTGCTCGAACCGAGCCCCCCCGGCATTTTCTTAAAGTCTATTCAAGCACGATGCCCCGCAGTCCCAATTTGCGGACCTAGTTTTAGGCCCGGCACGGTAAGGGTGTATTCGCCCCGGAGAATGGCAACGAAATAGGCCGACGTGCCGTTGGGAGGTGAAAATGCGCAAAGCTGAGGTAAAGAAGTTGTGGCCTCTTCTGGTCTGGGTTTTGATCGTGGCCGGATGCAGAACGAGGGAAGATGTGGCGGCAGAAGCGCCGCCTCCGGCAACGGTGATCCCCGGTGTCGACGTGTCCCATTTTGCCGTAGACCACCCGGAAAGGTATCCGCTAGCCACGGCCGACCAATACTTGGCTCCTTCGAAGCTGGTCGTAACGGGCGTGGTGAATCCAGACATCGCTCGGACCGTGCCCGTCGTCACATTGGCGTCCGGGCGGGTGGTCGATATTCGGGCGCGCCTGGGTGACACGGTCGAGAAGGGCCAGTTGCTGTTGCGCATTCGAAGCGACGACGTTTCTGGGGGCTACGACGCCTATCGCAAGGCTGTCGCCGATGAGCTTTTCGCGCGCAAGGCACTGGACCGCGCAAATATTCTGTACGAGCACGGAGCCATCGCGCAGCAGGATCTCGAAGCCGCGCAAGACAACGAGGATGACGCGAAAACCACGCTCGATACGGCCACTGAGCACCTGCGGCTGCTTGGAAATGATCCCGAACATCCTGGAGGAATTGTCGATATTGCATCCCCGATCTCGGGGCAAATTACTGACCAGGAAGTCGTCATGGGCAGCACCATCCAAAGTTACTCTGCCAACCCGTTCACCATCTCGGATTTGTCGTACGTCTGGGTCCTCTGTGATGTTTACGAAAACGATATAGCCACTCTGCAACTCGGCCAAACGGCCGATATCAACCTAAACGCGTATCCCGGCCAAGTCCTAAAGGGAACGATCAGCAATATCGGAGCAATTCTGGATCCCAATATTCGCACGGCCAAAGTCCGCATCGAGGTGCGAAAT
Source organism: uncultured Acidobacteriaceae bacterium (assembly GCA_964407845.1). Lineage (GTDB taxonomy): Bacteria > Acidobacteriota > Terriglobia > Acidiferrales > UBA7541 > Palsa-295. The sequence continues at coordinate 15,735 of CAYOXF010000057.1, forward strand.
CCGGGAGGGATCATGCGCGTGGGTATGTTCGCGACAGCTACTTTCTACGGTTTGAAGAAGCAGACCTACACGTCAGTGCCGGCCTCCGCCGTTTTGCATCTTCACGATCGCGATTGGGTCTTTGTGCCGGCACCCAACCAGATGTTTCAGCGTGTGGAAATCACGAGCGGAGATCAGCTGCCGAACCAGATGCAACAGATCCTTTCGGGGCTTCAACCTGGCCAAAAGGTTGTGACCAACGCACTGTCGCTGCAGACGGCCATCGACAATGAGTGACGAGCGAACCGCACCGCTGAAAACGGGGAACAGACAATGATCCGCGCTCTGGTGGATTTTGCTCTGAACAACAAGTTTGTTGTGTTGGCGCTTGGCATACTCTTGACCATTTGGGGCCTCTTCTCCTTCCACGCCTTGCCGGTGGAGGCCTATCCCGACATCGCCGACAATTACGTCGCGATCATCACCCAGTGGCCGGGCCGCTCCGCCGAAGAAATGGAGCAGCTGGTAACGATCCCGATCGAAATCCAGATGGCCGGACTTCCGCACATGACGATCATGCGCTCGGAATCCATCTTTGGCCTTTCCCTGATGACCTTGATCTTTGACGATCAATCCGTCAACGATTGGAACCGGCAAAAGGTTCTCGAACGGCTCACGCTCGCCACCATGCCGGCAGGCGTTCAGCCCCAAATCGGCACGGACTGGAGCACTACGGGCCAGATCTATTGGTACACGATACGGAGCACAAACCCACAATACGATCTGATGGACATGAGGAGCATCGAGGATTGGGTGCTGCTGAAACAATTCAAGTCCGTCCCCAACGTCGTAGATGTTAGCGACTTCGGTGGCACGGCTCGTGAATATCAGGTCCGCGTGGATCCGAACAAGATCATCTCCTATGGATTGGGCATCGGCCAGGTCGAGCAGCAATTGGCCATTAACAACACGAATGCCGGAGGGAGCTTTATCGAGGCCGGTATGCAGCAAGTGAACGTCCGCGAGCTTGGGCTGTTTCGCAACACGCAAGACATCGATCAGACCGTCTTGACGACCAAGTCTGGGACACCGGTTCGGATTAGGGACATTGCGGTAACCCAGTGGGGTCCCAGAATTCGTTTGGGACAGATGGCCAGGGCCACCCACCGGCCCGATGGCGTGATCGTCGACGAAGATGACGTGATCCAGGGCGCAGTGCTGATGCTCAAGGGTGCCGAGGAAGGTCCTACCCTTGAGGCCATTCACAAAAAGGTGGATGAACTCAATACGAAAATTTTGCCCGAAGGAGTGAAAATCGTCCCTATGCTGGATCGCAGCGATCTGTTGCGCTTCACGCTGCACACGGTGCTGGACAACCTCGGCGAGGGCATGATCCTCGTGACGATCATTCTCCTGCTCTTTCTAGGTAATCTCCGCGGAGCGATCATCGTTGCACTCACGATTCCTTTTTCCCTCCTGTTTGCGTCGATCTGTCTCGACTTACGCCATATTCCGGCCAACCTGCTCTCGCTGGGCGCGCTGGACTTCGGAATGGTTGTGGACGGCGCTGTAGTGATGGTCGAGAACATTGTTCGACACCTCAGCCACCAGAAGAACGGCACGGTCGACAAGACCGCGATGGACTCCATTCGCGAGGCTTGTCACGAAGTTCAACGCCCGGTTTTCTACGCCATCGCCATCATTATCACGGCGTATATGCCGATTTTCACCCTGCAGCGCGTGGAGGGCCGACTCTTCCGACCTATGGCTTGGACGGTTGCTTTTGCGCTTCTGGGCGCCATGACCTTTTCCATTCTGATCGCACCCGTGTTGGCCAGTCTGCTTTTCCGCGGTCGAGTAAGGGAGTGGCGAAATCCGGTGATGACCTTCCTCACCGACCGATACAGAAAGTCGCTGCGGTGGGCAGTCGAGCATCGGGTCTTTACCGTAGGGGTCGGCGTCGCTTCGCTGCTTGTGGCGCTGTTTCTCACCTTCAGCGGAGTTATCGGGGCGGAGTTTTTGCCGCACCTGGACGAGGGAGCGATCTGGGCGCGCGGAACTCTGTCAAACAGCACCGGCTATACAGAGGGTACCCGCTTCGCGAATCAATCGCGCCTTATCTTCGCGTCCTTTCCGGAAGTCACCACGGTCGTGTCCCAGACAGGAGCGCCCGACGATGGGACCGACACGGGAGGATTCGGCGATACGGAGTATTTCGTTGATTTGAAGCCAAAGGACCAGTGGCGGCCCGTTTTTCATAAAGACAAAGACAAGCTCATCGCAGCGATGAATCGCGAAGTCTCAAAGCTCCCTGGGGTGTTCTGGAATTTTTCACAACCCATCGAGGACAACGTTGATGAAACACTCACGGGCACGAAGGGAGGGCTGGCGGTCAAGCTCTACGGCCCGGATCTACAACTTCTCGAAGAGAAGGCCGACGAGATGAAGGTCGTAATGGGAACAATTCCCGGCATCAAGGATCTCGGAGTGATGCGCGATACTGGTCAGCCGAGTCTGAACTTCGCTGTGGATCGTCTGGCCTGCGCCCGCTGGGGAATCAACGTGGCGGACGTGCAAGACGCGATCCAGACGGCTGTCGGTGGAGGTGCGGTCACCCAAGTCCTGCGGGGTGAGGAAGTCTACAACGTGGTGGTCCGCTACCAGAAGCCCTATCGTGATACGAAGGAAGCCATCCAGAACATTCGCCTGCTTTCTCCCTCCGGTGAGCGGGTCTCGCTGACGCAGCTAACCAAAGTGGCAATCAAGGACGGCGCGTACGACATCTACCGGGAAGCCTACTCCCGCTATGTCGCGGTTCGCTTCGAAGTCAGGGACCGCGACCTCGGGACGACGGTCCGCGAAGCGATCGACAAGATCAATCAAAAAGTGCAACTTCCGCGCGGATATTACATCCAGTGGTCGGGAGAATATGAGAGCGAAAAGCGGGCCGAGGCCCGGCTCCTTTTCATCGTGCCGCTCACCGTCTTTTTGATCTTCGTCATTCTTTATACGATGTTTCGTTCCTTTAAGTGGGCACTTCTGATTCTTGTCAACGTGGCCATGGCCCGGATTGGCGGCTTGGTCGCACTTCTCGTCACCGGCACATTCTTCAGTGTGTCCTCGGGAGTCGGCTTTCTCGCGCTGTTCGGCGTGTCCGTACAAACCGGCGTCATCATGCTCGAATATATCAATCAATTGCGAGCCAGGGGTTACACACCCACCGACGCCGCGGTGGAAGGCGCCATCCTGAGGCTTCGTCCCATCATGATGACGATGCTCGTGGCAACCTTTGGGCTCCTGCCCGCCGCCATGTCACACGCCATTGGATCCGACTCGCAGCGTCCATTCGCGATCGTGATTGTGGGCGGTCTGATTGCCGATCTGGTTCTCAGCATCTTTCTGCTGCCGACCTTGTATGCCTGGATTGCCCGGGAAGGCGACAAGCTTCCGGCTCCGGAGGAATCCTTTGAGACCTAAACTTTCTTTTTTCGGCCACCGCCGAACCGTGGCTTGGCGCAGCATGGGCCCCCTTATCCTTTGGGTGGCGCTGATTTCAGCCGGAAGTGGGTCGGCGCTTAATGCGCAGGCGACCGTTCCGACGCCAGGGTCGGTGAAGATCACGCTCGACGACGCCATTCAATTGGCGCTCAAGCACAACCACGCCTTGTTAGCCGCTCAAACCACGATCCTGCAAAGCCAAGCCTTAGAAGTCCAGGCCGACCTGCGGCCGAATCCCACCTTCTTCACCGATTGGGAGTACCTACCCATCTTCGGCTCGCCTTCCAAGCAAAACCCGAGCTTGTATCCACCGCCCTATCCCCTAAGCCAGTATCTGGGCAACAACACGGAGGCGGACATGGGCTTGAGTTATCTGTTCGAGCGCGGCAAGAAACGCCAGCATCGCTTGCAGGCGCAACAGGACATTACCGCGCAGACGCGCTCTCTCGTGGCAGACAACGGGCGCAGTCTGACGTTCAACGTCGCCTCTCAGTTCTTTAGCGTCCAGCTCGCTGAATCGACCCTCGAACTCGCCACGAAAGACGTGAAAAGCTTTCAACAGACCGTAGACATCAGCGAAGTCACCTACAAAGCGGGAGGCATGAGCGAAGACGATCTGCTAAAGATCAAGCTGCAGTTGCTTCAGTACCAGACCGACTACGAGCAGGCCGTGCTGGCCCGGGAACAGGGTCTTGACGATTTGCGAAACATGCTCGGATATGAGTCGGTGCCCGCCGACTACGATGTCGCTGGCCCATTCGACTACCAGCCATTAAAGGCCAACCTCGAAGACCTTCAACTCAAAGCATTGCAGAATCGCCCGGACCTGCGTGCGGCGCAGCAAGGTGTGACGGCCGCGACGAGCCAGTGGGAGCTGCAAAAAGCGATCGGGAAGCAGGATGTCACTGTGTCAGCCAACTACTCGCACGTCAACGGCATTAATGCCGCCACTGTGGCCATGAATGTTCCCGTTCCGATCTTCAATCGCAACCAGGGCAACATCGCGCAGACGCGCTACGCCATCACCCAGGCGCAGGAACAAGAGAAAGGGTCGACCGATCAGGTGATGACGGACGTACACGACGCCTACGCAGGACTTCGCGAGAACGATCGTATTGTCACGCTCTACCGGTCGGGATATCTGGACATGGCGGAAAGAGACCGCGAAATCAGCGAATTTGCCTACCAGCATGGCGGTGCGAGCTTGCTTGACTTTCTCGATGCCGAGCGGACCTACCGTGCCACCCAGCTAGCCTATCGCCAGGCGCTGGCCTCATACCTGACCGCGCTTGAGCAACTTCGCGAAGCAGTGGGTACGAGAAACCTACCGTGAGACCTATTTCCAGCGAACGATATAGGCCGAATGTCGCGTCGCAGGCGGGAGATCCGCCAAAGGAGCGCGCCGTTGAACAGGGCTGAGGTTCGCGCACGTATCGAGGAGATTGGCATCGTCCCAGCCGTTCGTGTGTCATCAGAGCATGTCGCACGCTTTGCTGCCGAAGCGGTCGCACGCGGCGGAATCCCCATTGTCGAAATTGAGATGACGGTGCCCGGTGCCATCGATGTGATCGGCTACCTCGTCAAACATATGCCTGACATGATTGTCGGCGCCGGCAGCGTGTACGATGTCGAGACCTCGCGGCGCTGCATCGGCGCAGGCGCACAGTTCCTGACGACCGATGGGCTCGACCTGAGTATCGTCGAATTCGCGAACAAGGAAGAGATTGCCGTATGGCCCGCCGCGCTCACGCCGACCGAGATCATTACGGCATGGAAGGTTGGCCCGGACTTTGTGAAGGTCTTTCCCTGTGCGCCGGTGGGCGGCGATAGCTACATCAGGATTATCAAGAAAGCTCTTATGCACGTGCCCTTAATCGCTGCCGGTGGCGTGAATCAACAGACGGCACAGAAATTCATTCTGGCAGGGGCCAATGCGCTCGGCGTGGGAGGGGCCTTAATCCCCGAAGATGCTCTTAGGCTAAAGCAATCGGACCGCATTCGCGAGCTCGCACAACGGTTCGTGCGGTTCGTCAAAGATGGCCGTGGTCAACTCGCTGAGCTGAAGAAACACGCGCTGCCCTCTCGGTAACCCTGTGGAATACCAAGCCTTACCTGACAGCGGTTGGAGGGAGAAGTCGGGTTCATGAAAAGAGAAGAAGTTCGAAACACGATCGTGGAAGTCGGGGTCGTCACAGCAATTCGGGTGAATTCGGGTGACGATGCCGTATTCGCTGCGGAAGCCGTGTACCACGGCGGCCTCCCGATTATCGAAATCGCCCTGACGTTAGCCGGTGCCCCAGCGGTGATCTCCCGTTTGGTGCGTCAAATCCCACAGCTCATCGTCGGGGCGGGGAGCGTGCGAGACGCCGCCACCGCTCAGGCCTGTCTGGATGCGGGGGCACAGTTCCTCACTAGTGACGGGCTGCATCATCCTCTCGTCGAGTTTGCTGCCAGAAAAGAGGTTGTCGTATTTCCCGGTGCTCTAACGCCTACCGAAGTGATAGCGGCGTGGGAGTCTGGCTGTGATTTCGTCAAAGTCGTGCCCTGCGCACACATCGGCGGAGAAGCTTACTTACGATCTGTTCATGCCATGTATCCGCAGATTCCTCTCATCGCCGCCGGTGGCGTGAACCAGCAAACCGCCTCTCATTACATCCTCGCGGGCGCTGTCGGGTTGGGAATCGGTCGCGGAGTGATCCCTCTAGCGGCCATTCAGCATAGACAGGCGGAGCGGATCAGTGAGCTCAGCCGCCGATTCGCAGGTTTTGTCAAAAGTGCTCGGGAGGGAAAGCCTCCGGAGCGAGAAGGCGAGTACTTAGGGTAAACGGATTCCACCTACCTAGGCCCACGCGGTTCACGTTGCCGTCCCAATACGTTTCTTACGGAAAACTTACGACTCTTTGACGCATCTCGTAGGTGCCTGGGCCTAGCATGACCAGATCGCATGAGCCTGCTCACAGCTCGTATCGGTCCAGGGGATTTGCTCGATCACTACCGGATCGAGGCCCTTGTGGCAATCGGTGGTATGGCGTCCCTGTTTCGGGCGACGGACACCCAAACAGGCCGCACGGTTGCCGTCAAGATCCCTCATCCGAAAACGGGAGTCGCTCGGCTCGGTCTGAAACGCCTTTACGACAAAACGAGGAAATTCGATCACTCCGGGCTTGTGAAGGTGTTTCCCAACGAGGGCACCAACCATAGGTACGTCGTCATGGAGTGGGTTGAAGGACAGTCGCTTCGGCAGATTCTTGACGAACAAACCAGGCTCTCAATCGGACGCTCGATCCAAATCGCGCTGAAGATATGCGATGTGCTCCAATACCTTCACGACCGTGGCGTCGTGCACCTGGATCTGAAGCCTGACAACATCATCGTTGGCGCCAACGATGACATTAAGCTGATCGATTTCGACCTGGCGCGCGAAGCCAAAACGGGTCTACTCGCGATGCTTCGGCCGAAGCGGATGGGTACACCGGACTATGCGTCCCCAGAGCAGATTAGGGGAAAACCGTGCAGCGTTCGAAGCGACCTCTACTCGTTGGGTTTGATTCTCTATGAGATGCTCACGGGCGAGGTACCATTCTCAGGTGTGGCTTCCCACTCAGCGATCGAGCTGAGACTGCTCAGCGATCCGCTGCCCGCGCGCGAGGTCAATCCAGACATTCCCGTCAGGCTTGAGGAACTCCTCTGCTGCACGATCTCGCACGACCTGGCCAAGCGGCCCGCGACTGCTGGTGCGCTCGCCTGGGAGCTCGAGCAAATCAACGTCTGCTACGCGCGCGAACTGGTCGGGTCACTCTAACGAGCGATCGATCGGCAGGCTAAATGTAAAAACGGAACCTTCTCCCCGTTTGCTGACCGCGGACATGGTGCCGCCGTGCGCCTCCGTAATTGCCTTTGCAATCGGTAGGCCCATCCCAGTCCCCTGGATGCGGCAGCGATGTTCCTTGCCTCGGTAGAACTTCTCAAAGATGCGCGAAATCTCGGCCGATTCAATCCCCGGGCCTCGGTCCGCCACATGGAAGAAAACGAATCCTTTGCCCGTTTCAGTTCGGATGGTGATCGGCATGCCGGGCGTCGAGTACAGGTTTGCATTCATAATCAAATGCACGAGGATCTTGGTCGCCCACTGGAGATCGGCTCGAACCGGTACTTCTTCGTTTGCGATGCGCCGTTCGATGGGCCGCGAGTCCAAAATCGAGCGGCTCTCTGCAAGCGCCGTGTCGATCAGCTCTCCGACCGAATGGTGAGACAGCTCCAACTGGACGTCGCCGGACTCGATTCGTGACATCTGTGAAACTTCGTCCACGAGCTGGTCGATCCGGTCGCAGCCCTCGTCGATCATCGCTAGCAAATCCCGGCATTGTTCTCGATCGAAGTTCAGGTCTGAAAGCATCCCCGTAACCGATATCTTCATCGCCGTAAGTGGAGTTCTAAACTCGTGCGTGATGGCGTCCAGTAATGCCGATTTCAGCTTTTCGCTTTCCCTGAGACCTTCGATCTTACCGACCTGCTCGATCGCTCGCGCCCGCTCGATGGCAATGGTTATGAGAGGCCCCAGCGCCTCCAGCGTCTCACGTGAAAGCGCGATGTCGGCCAGGCCAACACTTCCCAGCACCTTAATCCCGAGCCGCAGGGGCACATACGACAGCTTCGATGCAGCGTCGATCCGAACGCTTTTGTCGGCAAGGCTCGCTTTGAGTTCCGCGGCGTCAAACAGGTGGGAACCGCCGGAAGAGTAGAAGACCATCTGGTCTGGAGCGAGCAGCAGGGCCGCAGCGCGCGTGCCAAAGGCTTCGACGATGTCCTGAGGAATAGCGTTGCACAGCGCCAGCGAATCGCCCGCGCTCAGGAGCCTTTGACTCAGATGATATAGTTGCTCGGCTTCTTCCCGCTGCCGTCGAGCCACCCGAGTTTGCTGTCGTGCTGAAACGGAAAGAGCGCTTCCGACAGCAGCCGTTACTACGAACGCCGAAAGAGCCACCCAGTTCTGAGGATCGGAAATATTCCACTCATAGAGCGGTGGAATGAAGAAATAATCGTACGCGGCTGCTGCAGCTACGGACATCAAAAGCGACGTGCCGAAACCACTCACGGCTGCAGCCACTAGGATGGCAAGCAAGAAGGTGAAACCTACCGTCGTGATATTAACGATCGGCTCGCGCCGATATACGACCGTGATAGCTAGAACTGCGAGAAGTCCGAGAGCGTAAGACCGTAGGGCTCTAGCAAGCTGCCAGGGAGCCTGGTAGGAGCTTACCGCAGCCAAGGGACCACTGCCCCGATGCCTGCCCCCTGCGTCCAGCAGTCGCTTTAGTCCGAGCCAGGCCGTCTGTGGGGCGAAGGATTTAGAGGAGATCGTTCTCACCAGTCGAGATCCTAATTGGGTACATATATAACCAAAGCCGTTTCGTATGGTATGCCAAACGGCTCAGGCGTCCAATTCATTAATTCTATAGGATGGATTTCCGGATCGGCGAAAAGCGGCATTCGAACAATGTGCCCGGCGTGCCTCCGAGAGCCCATCAAGGAGCAGCTGATATCCGCGTCAAAGCCCTTCCATTCGCCTCAAAAACCGCCACAATCAAATGATCCGCCAGCGGCACTCCTCTACTGTCCACCGTTAATTGACACGCTATCGACGGAATCGTCGCCTTCTCACCGGGAATCGTGACGCTGGAATAGCCAACGCATCGAGCCAAAACCGGTGATAGGACCGCGGGCCTCATCTCCATTCCGCGTTTCCAGTATACTTCGAGCTTCAACGAATAAGAATCACCACGAAAAATGGCAGAAGGTGAATAGAGCATGGCAGCGCATGGATCGCCTGCGATGCGAATTGAAGTGGTTAGCGACTCCGGATATTCCGTCATGACCTTCCCATGTTTTCTGTACTCAAGCTGGCCACCATTGTCGATTCGCTTGAGGTCATCGAAGAAACTTCCGGCGGTTACAGTACCGCGTATCGAAAGGCAGCCATCTTCTAGGTAGAGCATTTGCGGTCCAAAATCGACTTGGCCGACGTAGGTTGGACTGTTCCGGGGACGGGCATGGGCGCTTTGTGAAAGCATGCTGGTCATCAAGACGAGGAGAACTGCTACGCGATGCCGAGATCGGTTCATCGTACCTTCCCCAGCTGTGAGACTGACAATCGTGAGTCCAGCCGTTAATCGCTACCGATAGGGCTTGAGTATATATGTAAATTTTCTGCATGTTCTAATCTTATCCTTATATTCACAGCATCACTTTCTTGGATGAGATAGATCTCAAGTCACAGCATTCGGCCATATCAGATCTTTACGTGCTGCTTATTCATATTTTATGTGATGCGTATCTTGACTGCGTACTCTTTACTCCAGAGATTCACACAACCTGATCGTCGCGAGTCAGCTTGGATCCTGATGCGGCGCAGGTTGTCTTGGAAGGAACACGGGATCCGAGGAGAGGCCATGAAAAGGAAGGTGATGTTTCAAGTCGTAGCGCTGGCGGGCGTTTTCGCGCTGTGCTCGCTGTTCGCGGGTCGCGCCAACGCGGCGCCAGTCTCACAGCATGTGACTCTGACCGGCTACATAAGCTGCACCACGTGCCTCATGCCGAATATGTGCAAGGCGCAAACGCGGCTTTCCTGCACGGAGTTCTGGGTAAACCAGGGGGCTTCCTACGTTCTGGTAGTCGGCGATAAACACTATCGTTTGTCGGGGTTCGACAAAGAACTGGCGAAGGCTGCCGCTGAGAATTCTGTAACAATCAGCGGCGAGCTAACAGACACTGAAGTAGCGGTGAGCAGTGTCGAAATCAACCGCAAGGAAAAGTAGTGGCTGGTTGCAGGTCTCGACTTGCTCGCGGCGCACGGCGAAGCAATTCGCTAGCGCCGCGAGATCGCCGTGGGCGGCGCGCCAACAAGAGAAGGAAGAAGGATTCTTCGACGCGGGTTTAAAGCGAAGGCCGCTCAGGGCGAAGCCAACAGGCCTGGATTGCCCCCTTCGTGAGCCTAATTTCGGAGGCGATCTCGCTGCGATATTGTGAAGATCCGGGCCGCTTGATTTCTTCCTCAAGCCAGGCAAGATGCTCCTTCAAGATTGGAATGTACGCTTCGCTTGGATTCCGGATGGCCGCCGACACGAAGCAGGACGTCGCACTGCGGTCCTTGTAGGCGCGGAGCTCGGGCCACAAGAGCATTGCTACGAGTCGCCTGTTTTCCTCCGGGGTCAGCGAGGTCTGAGAGAGTTCGGTAACTAACTGATGGAGGTAGCCACCTGGTTCTCCAGAAGGCGCCCAACTTGGCACTTCATAGAAACTGTGTATCCGTTCCAGTTCGCTGATGATTTTGGCAGCTGAGATGCTGTAATGACGAATGAACAAATCCGCCATCATCCGAGTTGCTTCCTCTCGCTTTCGAAATTGGTCTTCGTCTTTGCGATGCCGTTCTTTGCGTTCCTCCGTTTGAAATGGCCATCTCATCAACAAATTCCTCCAGCCAACGATAGCTCGGTGGCCAGGTTTTGATGTCGAAACGCGCCAGCCAAGGCTATTGACCCAGCCGTCGCAACCGTATCTTGCCTCGCCCTACGCAGAATACGGAATCACTCGGCGGGAGAGAGATTAGCATCTCTGAAAGCCATCGAGCGGCTGTTCCTCAAAGTGCGAGGCTTGCTTGCTAACGGCCGTCCTAAGGAAAAGGGATGTGATTCCGATAGGCTAAGGCGTTCGCCTGTACGAACCAGACGGTTCCGACTTCCACCGATCCTCCTGCCAGGATTTCTCGCCCGACCAGCAATTTGACGTGTAACAGTGGATTCCCTATACTGGCTATCGCGTTGCGGCGTGTTTTGTCGCTCTTCCCTGCGCTCCTCCTTATCGGATTCCGAAAAGACGAAAGGCGGATTGACACCGGGATCACTTGGCCATTTTTCTGTTAGAGAACTCTCCGATGACGGAAGTGAATTGCAGACGCGAAATCGATCTTGAAATTCCCGCCGAGAATGTCCAAAAGGCAGCGGAAAAGGTCGCGCGCGACCTTGCGCGGATCGCCCGGATTCCCGGCTTCCGCCCTGGCAAGGCTCCTGTGACCTTGGTACGTCGGCGCTTCGCCGAGGATATTCAGGGCGAAGTCGTGCATTCGCTCGTTCCTGAATACCTAGAGAAGGCGCTCGATGAAAAAAAACTCGTGCCCATCACACGCCCCGAGGTCGACAAGATCGATTTTAAAGAGGGCGAGCCGCTGCGCGTCCACGCCGTTTTCGAAGTTCTGCCCGAATTCGATCTGGGCGACTACAAGAACTTGCGGGTACAAATCGATGAGATCGAAATCGGCGATGCGCAGGTCAACAAGGCGCTCGAGGAGATGCGCGAGCGTGCCGCGACATTCGTTCCCGTGGAAGGGCGTCCGGCCAAGGATGGCGATTCCGTCGTCATTCGATTGACGGGCACGCCTCGGGGAGGCGGCGATCCACTGCATGCCGACAACATTCTTGTCCCGCTGGGCGCTGAAGAGACGCTTGCCAGCTTTACGGAAAATTTGCGGGGTGCTTCTACGGGTGAAACCAAGCGCTTTGAGGTGGCCTATCCAGCAGACTATCCGGATTCGAAGCTCCGAGGCAAAACCTACGATTACTCGGTTGAGGTAGAAGCGATCAAGGAGAAGAAATTACCTGAGCTGAACGACGAGTTTGCTAAGGACACGGCGGGCCAACCCTCTCAGGCCGGCGGCGTTCCGAGTGGCGTGACAACGCTTGACGCGTTGCGAGGGAAGATTCGCGAAAGCCTCGATGCGGCCAAGGAAGAGCGTCAGAAATCGCAGGCCGGCGAGCGAATTCTCGAAGCACTCGTAAAGCAGCACGACTTCCCCGTGCCAGAAGCGCTCGTAGAAAGTCAGATGGATTCGCGGCTCGAGCGCACGGTGCGCTCTTTGGCAGCGCAGGGTGTGGATCCGCGAGCGGTCAATGTCGATTGGGCTGCCCTTCGCCGTCAGCAGCGCGACCGCGCCATTGCCGATGTAAAGGCTGAGCTCATTCTCGACCGAATCGCCACCGCCGAGAAGATCGAAGTCAGTGAGGAAGACGTCGGTCGGGAGATCGAAACGCTTGCCGAACGAAGTGGTGAGTCTGCAACAGCGCTGCGCGCTCGCTTGACAAAGCAAGGAGCGCTCGATAGGATGAAATCGAAGTTGCGAAGTGATAAAACGATCGAGTGGCTCTACCGCACGACCCGGATCGATAAGACAGCCAAAGGCGAAAAGTAATTCCGACCCGGGATTCCTCAGCGCGCAAGACACTTTCTGCATGAGACATACTGACGACGCGAGTCCGCGTGCCACAACTCTGGTTCCCATGGTCGTCGAACAGACGAACCGTGGGGAACGCGCCTACGATATCTATTCTCGCCTGCTCAAGGACCACATCATTTTCATCGGTACGCCGATTGACGATCACGTGGCCAACCTCGTGACGGCCCAATTGCTCTTCCTCGAATCGGAAGATCCGGAAAAGGACATTTCCCTCTATATCAACTCGCCAGGCGGCTCGATTTCGGCGGGAATGGCCATTTACGACACCATGCAGTTTGTGCGGCCGGATGTAGTAACCTACTGCATAGGCCAATGCGCTTCCATTGCTGCCGTTCTGCTGGCAGCCGGAACGACCAAGAAGCGCTATGCCCTGCCCAATTCTCGCGTGCTCATCCACCAGCCCTGGATGTCGGGCCTTTCTGGGCAGGCCACCGACATCGATATTCACGCGAAAGAAATCCTCCGCACCCGCGCGGCGCTCAATCAGTTGCTGGCCCGTCACACAGGCCAGCCGCTGGAGAAGATCGAACGGGATGTGGAACGGGATTTCATCATGACGCCAGACCAGGCCAAAGCGTACGGAATCGTGGATGAGATCATCACCAAGCACCGGTAATGGCGTTCCAATCGGTTAGTAGCGAAGGGGATGAATTGTGGGACGGCGAACGGTTTCTGTCCTACAATGAGTTTACAGTTCATCGCTGGGCTGGCTTCGACAGAAAGGGGCTTTGCAGGTGAAACGGTTCACCCCAGAAGAGCCGTTGCGCTGTTCCTTCTGCCATAAGACGCAGGAGCAAGTGGAGAAGCTGATTAGCTCTCCATCGGAGTATCCCCGCTCATACATCTGCAATGAGTGCGTTGGCGTCTGCCAGCAGATTCTCGAGGATGAAAAGCGGGAGCAGTCTTCTCCTACGAACCGGCGTCTTCCGCGTCCGCCCGAAATCAAAGCGTTTCTTGACGGATACGTGATCGGCCAGGACAAGACCAAGAAAAAATTGGCCGTGGCGGTTTACAACCACTACAAGCGGATTTTCCTGAATCGCCAGCCCGGGGATGTGGAACTGACAAAATCGAATATTTTGCTGATCGGCCCGACCGGCACCGGCAAGACGCTTCTGGCGCAGACGCTGTCCCGGATGCTCGATGTACCGTTTGCCATTGTAGACGCCACGACTCTGACCGAGGCAGGCTACGTTGGCGAGGATGTCGAGAATATCATTCTAAAATTGCTGCAGGCCGCCGACGGCGACGTCCAAAAGGCCCAGCAGGGCATCATATATATTGATGAGATTGACAAGATTTCTAAGAAGGACGAGAACCCTTCGATCACGCGCGATGTTTCCGGCGAGGGTGTCCAGCAGGCCCTGCTGAAAATCTTGGAAGGTACTGTCGCGAACGTTCCGCCGCAGGGCGGGCGCAAGCACCCGCATCAGGAGTTCACTCCGGTCGATACGACAAACATCCTCTTTGTTTGTGGCGGGGCGTTTGTGGGCTTGGAAAAGATCATCGAACGGCGCGTGGGACAAAAGTCGCTCGGATTTCATGCCGACGCGCAGCCGGCGACGCCGTCGCGCCGCAATATCGAGGTATTGGAACAGGTGCAACCGACCGATCTGATCCGCTACGGCTTGATACCCGAATTTGTAGGCCGGCTTCCCGTGGTCGGAGTGCTTAGCGATCTTGATAAGGGAGCGCTGGTGCGGATTTTGACGGAACCCAAGAATGCTTTGGTGCGTCAGTATCAAAGGCTCTTCGAATTCGAAAACGTCCGACTGCGTTTCACCGATGATGCTCTCGAGACCGTCGCCGATTTGGCGCTCCAGCGCAAAGTGGGTGCGCGGGGCTTGCGTATGATTTTGGAAGATTTGATGCTGGAAATGATGTACCACATGCCGGCGCAGCGGAAGCTTCGCGATTTCGTGGTTACCGCAGACATGGTGAAAGGTCGCGAGATCAACTGGAGCCTGCTGGAAAAGGCGGGCTAGCTCTCCAGGGCCCAACGGAAGATAGGGCGCACCGTAGTCGCTTCATCTGGATTGAAAGACTTAATGTTCAATCGGGAAAAAGTCGAAGTCAAGCGCGTACCGATGATGCCGGTGCGGGATATGGTGATCTTCCCGGAGATGATGCATCCGTTCATCGTGGGACGCGAGGCCTCCGTGCGCGCTTTGGAAGAAGCTCTTGCGGGCGACAAGAAGATCTTCCTCGCTACGCAGCATGATGCCTCAGTGGACGATCCCAAACCGGAAGAGATCTACCAGGTCGGAACGCTCGCCAACATTGTACAGAGCGTGAAGCTGCCAGATGGCAACATCAAGGTCCTGGTCGAAGGTACCGAACGCGCGCGGGTCGTGCAGGTCGCCAACGACGAAGGCTTTTTCCGGGCTACGATTCGTCTGGTGCCGGTGCGAAACGAACCCGGACCGGAGACCAAGCAGGCCTCGGAGCGAGTGACCGGACTGTTTGAACAGTATGTCAAGCTTTCGCAGAGCCTGAACTACGACACGATGATCGCCGCGGTCCGCGTGGAAGACCCCGGCAAGCTGACCGATGCGATCGCCGCGAACCTGCAGATTCCGGTGGAACAGAAGCAGGAATTGCTTGAGATTTTCGAGCCCGTTGAACGGCTGAACCGCATCGCCGACATCCTCGAAGTCGAAACCGAGAAGCTCAACGTCGACCGCTCTATCAATTCCCGCGTGAAGCGGCAGATGGAGCGTGCTCAGAAAGAGTATTACCTCAACGAAAAACTCAAAGCGATCCAGAAAGAACTCGGACGCGGCGAAGCAAACGAAATCGAACAACTTAAGAAGAAGATCGAAACGTCCGGCATGCCCCAGGGGCCGATGGAGAAGGCTCTGCAGGAGCTGAAGCGGCTCGAGATGATGCCGCCCATGTCGGCGGAATCGACCGTGTCGCGTAACTACCTCGATTGGCTGCTCGCCGTACCCTGGAAGAAGCGATCCAAAGAGATCCGGGACATCAAGCGCGCCGAGCGGATTTTGAGCGAAGATCACTATGGCCTGGAAAAGATCAAAGAGCGGATTCTGGAATACCTCGCTGTTCGCCAGCTTGTAAAAAACCCCAAGGGCTCCATTCTTTGCTTCCTGGGCCCTCCGGGCGTGGGCAAGACATCGCTAGCGATGTCCATTGGCCGGGCGACGGGAAGGAAATTCGTGCGGGTGTCGTTAGGCGGTGTGCGCGACGAGGCGGAGATCCGGGGTCACCGGCGTACCTACATCGGGGCTCTGCCCGGCCAAATCATTCAGATGATGCGCAAGGCAGCCGCTGTGAACCCTGTGTTCGTACTGGACGAAGTCGATAAGATGTCGATGGACTTCCGCGGCGATCCATCGGCGGCCTTGATGGAAGTGCTCGATCCCGAGCTGAACCACTCGTTCACAGACCACTACCTCGACGTCGAGTACGATCTTTCGAAGGTTATGTTCATCTGCACGGCGAACGTGCTGCACACGATCCCGCAGCCCTTGCAAGATCGCATGGAGGTTCTGAGGCTTCCGGGCTACACCGAGCAGGAAAAGCATCAGATCGGCAAACGCTTCCTGATTCACCGGCAGCTGGAAGCCACCGGGGTGAAGAAGGAGAACGTGCAGTTTACCGACGAGGCCATCACGCACATCATCCGCCATTACACGCATGAAGCGGGCGTGCGCAATCTGGATCGCGAAATCGCCAACGTGTGCCGCAAGGTCGCGCGCAAGGTCGTTGCCGAAGGTTCGAGCTTCCGCACGGAAGTCACCGTGGCGAATGTGAACGATTTCCTGGGCGTTCTGAAATACCGCGATTTCTTCGC
>CAYOXF010000058.1:0-6933 GCA_964407845.1 uncultured Acidobacteriaceae bacterium
GACGCCCAGGGCCTTCACGTCCATGCCTTCATCGCAGACGCGAACGCAGCGGAAGCAGAGGATGCATCGGGGTGCATCATAGTAGACCAGCGGCGACCACTTTTCTTCCGGATGGTGCAGTTTCTCTTCGCTGAAACGGGTTTTGTCGAGTCCGTAGCGGAAGGTCATGTCCTGCAATTCGCACTCGCCGCCTTTGTCGCACACGGGGCAGTCGAGTGGATGGTTCGAGAGCAGGAATTCGATCATGTCCTTGCGCGCTTTGCGAACCGGATCGGTCGTGGTTTTCACGACCATACCATCGGTTGCAACCAGCGTGCATGCCGTCTGCAGCTTGGGCATCTTTTCCACTTCCACCAGGCACATCCGGCAAGCTGCTTGCAGCGCCAATCCGGGGTAGTAGCAGAAGGAAGGGACTTCGATACCTTGAGTCTTCGCCGCCTCGATGACCAGCGTCCCCGGAGAAGCCGACACTTGCCTCCCGTCGAGCGTGAATGTGATCTGCGTCGCTTCCGCCATAATCAGCTCGCTTGCACCGCCTGCAGTACATCAGCGGCCTTGTAGGCGCACCTACCCTGCAGATGATCTTCAAACTCGTTCCGCCACTTCTGCACGATGCTTATGGTCGGCAGAGCGGCAGCATCGCCGAGCGGGCAGAACGTTTTGCCCAGCATGTTTTTGGAAAGCTCATCGATGAGCGGGATATCTTCGGCGCGACCGCCGCCCTCGTGAAAGCGGTCGAGCATCTTTCGCAGCCACGTGGTGCCCTCGCGGCATGGAATGCACCAGCCGCAGGACTCGTGCGCGTAGAAGTGCATGATCCGGCGCGCCACGTCCACCATGCACGTATCTTCGTCGATGATAACGGTACCGCCTGACCCGAGCATGGAGCCCGCCTTGGCTACAGAATCGAAGTCCATGGGGACGTCGATTTCGTTGGCGGCAAGGAAGGGGCAGGAGCTACCTCCCGGAATCACGGCCTTGAGTTTCTTGCCGCCGCGCACGCCACCCGCCACTTCCTCAATCAAGCGCCGCAACGGGAAACCGAGCGGCAGCTCGTAGATTCCGGGTCGATTTACGTGACCGGATATCGCATACAGGCGCGTCCCGCCATTTTTCGCTGTTCCGAGATTGGCATAGGCCTCACCGCCCATGCGAAGGATCGCGGGCACCGTGCTCAGAGTTTCCGCGTTGTTGATCACCGTCGGACAATTGTAGAGACCCACCACTGCCGGGAACGGCGGCCGAATCCGCGGGTAGCCCCGCTTTCCTTCAAGCGATTCCATTAAAGCCGATTCTTCGCCGCACTCGTATGCGCCGGCTCCCGTATGCGTAGAGAGCTCAAAATCGAACCCGCTGCTGAGGATGTTCTTGCCGAGGTAGCCCTTGGCGTACGCTTCTGAAATCGCCACGTCCACGATCTCGATGATGTAGCGGTATTCGCCGCGAATGTAGATGAATCCGCGGTTTGCTCCCACCGCGCGTCCCGCAATCGCCATGCCCTCGATCAATTGGTGCGGGTCCATTTCCATCAGCGGCCGATCCTTACAGGTGCCAGGCTCGGCTTCATCCGCATTGGCGATGATGTATTTCGGCTTCTGGGTATCCTTGGGAACGAAACCCCACTTCATCCCCGTCGGAAAGCCGGCACCGCCGCGCCCGCGCAGATTCGACTTTTTCACTTCGTCGATGATCTGGTCCGGAGTCATGCGAAGGAGAGCTTTTTCAAGCGCTTGGTAGCCCTCGTGATTCAAATAGACGTCAATTTTGCGCGAATCGCGAATTCCAAATCGTTTGCTGATCACTGGCACTTCGGCCGGGAGTCTCTCGTGCACGGAGCCAGAAGTCAGTGGAACCGGCTGCGGCTTTCTGCCCTGCTCGAGTTGTTCGAACAGCGCGTCGACCTTGTCCGGACTGAGGTTCTCGTGGAAGTCGTAATTCACTTGCATCGAGGGCGCGCCCGTGCACGCTCCCATACATTCGACCTCTTCCAGTGAAAACGTGCCGCTCGGGGAGACCTCCTTATTTCGGATACCGAGCCGCTTCTGCACGTGCTCATACAGCTCGTTGCCGCCGCGCAACATGCAGGAGATGTTCGTACAGACTTGGATGTGGTAGCGTCCAGCCGGCTTACGCCGCAGCATGGAGTAATAGGCCAGCGTCTCTTCGACCTGGACCTTGTTCAGTTCCAGTCGCTTGGCGATCTCATCCAGGATCTCATCACCGAGGAATCCGAAATGGTCCTGCGCGTAGAGCATCATCGGGATCAGCGCCGAACGCTTGACCGGGTATCGGCCCACGAAGTCATTAAATTTCACTTCGAGATGTGGCGGCAGTTCCATCCTGCGGTCCTCGCCCGGGTGCGGCTAGCGGTCCACCTCTCCCAGCACAATATCGGTCGTGCCGATGCAGGTCACTGCATCCGCAATCAGCCGCCCCTCACACAGCTTCGGCAGCGACTGCAGATTCACAAACGATGGCGTGCGAAACTTCACGCGGTACGGCTTTGGGGATCCGTCGCTGGCCATAAAAACTCCCAGTTCGCCGCGCGGCGATTCAATCGCCTGATAGACTTCGCCAGGCGGCGGGGCAAAGCCTTCGGTGAAAATCTTGAAATGGTAGATCAAACCCTCGATGGAGGTCTTCATTTCCTCGCGTGAAGGAGGAATAATGCCAGGCACGTCAGCGCGGAAAGGCCCTTCGGGGGGAATCTTGTCGATCGCCTGGCGGATGATTTTGAGGCTCTCGCGCATTTCAGCCACGCGCACCTGGTACCGCGCGTAGGAATCACCTTCCGTCGCTGTCTTTATCTCGAACTCAAATTCGTCATAGCTCGAATACGGAAAGACCTTCCGAATGTCGTAGGGTACGCCGCTTGCGCGCAACAGCGGTCCTGAAACGCCCATGGCAATTGCGTCCTTTGCGCTTAAGTAGCCGATTCCCTTGGTGCGTGCGATCCAAATGCGATTCTCTGTCAGGAGCTGTTCATATTGGTCGATGTGTCCGGGCATCAAATCGATCACGCGCTTAACGCGTTCGATCCAACCGGGTGGCGGCTCGAGCGCAAGTCCTCCGATGCGGAAGTAGCTGGTCATCATCCGCTGGCCCGCAACATATTCGAAAATCTTCAGAATCTCTTCGCGCTCGCGGAAGCAATAAAGGAAAACGGACATGGCGCCGAGATCGATGGCGTGCGTTCCTAGCCAGACCAAGTGTGAGGCCACGCGCGTGAGCTCAGTGAGTAGCACGCGGATGTACTGCGCACGCTTGGGAACCTCGATACTGATCAGCTTTTCAGCGGCCAGGCAAAACGCGAGATTGTTAGAGAGCGGGGCAAGGTAGTCGATGCGGTCGGTAAGTGTGATGCACTGGGAGTATGTCTTGGATTCGCAGGATTT
This sequence comes from uncultured Acidobacteriaceae bacterium, assembly GCA_964407845.1. Taxonomy (GTDB): domain Bacteria; phylum Acidobacteriota; class Terriglobia; order Acidiferrales; family UBA7541; genus Palsa-295. The sequence goes on from CAYOXF010000058.1 coordinate 3,396, forward strand.
TTCGATTCCCGTGTGCAGGTAGCCGATCACCGGTTTCGCTTTGAGGACGGTTTCTCCGTCGAGTTCGAGGATCACACGGAGCACGCCGTGCGTCGACGGGTGCTGCGGTCCCATGTTGAGGACCATCGGCTCGGCTGGTCCAGCCGCCGTTTCGATTGTCGTCATCGCTCGCACGCCTCATTCACGACTAAAGGTATCCCTCAACCGGGTAATCTTTCCGAAGCGGATATCCCTCCCAGTCGTCTGGCATCAAAATGCGCGTGAGATCCGGATGACCCTCGAAGCGGATGCCGAAAAGATCGAACGTCTCACGCTCGTGCCAGTTGGCCGTCGGCCAAACCGGACTCACCGACGCCACCACGGGTTCGGCACCCGGAAGCCGCACTCGCAGCCGCAGCCGCTCCTTGCGATCAAGCGAAAGAAGTTGATAGTTCAGCTCGAAACGCGGTTCCAACGGAAAGCGGTCGACCGCGGTGAGGTCAGACAGAAACGAGAACAGCAGACCGGGCTGGCCTGCCAGATACTCCGAGACCCTCACGAGATGCTGTCGAGGGACGACGACAGTTGTTTCGCCTCTGAAATCGATCACTTCGGCGACGACCTGCGGGTCCCAGTTCCTGAGTGCTTGCACTACAGGGTTTTTCCCAGCTTCCTGTGATTCCACTTTGTATGAATCCGATTCCGGCCGGGCGCCTATTTATTCCAGTCGAGCGCACCCTTTTTCCAGAGGTAAATGTAACCAACCAGCAGAATCATAATGTAGAGCAACATCTCCACAAAGCCAAAAACTTTCAGGTCGTGGTAGACGAGCGCCCAGGGGTAGAGGAAGATGGCCTCGATGTCGAAGAGAATGAAAATCAGGGCCACCATGTAGAAATGTACCGAAAATGGCTGCCGCGCGTCGCCCGTCGGACGGATCCCGCACTCGTAGGGCTGTTGCTTCTCGCGCGAAGGTTTGTGTGTGCCGACCACCGAGGAAACCGCAATCAGTGCCCCGGCCATAAAGGCCGCCAGTATAAACATGAGCAAAAGCGGCCCGTAGCTGTCGAGGTAGTTGCTGCTCATGTGAGTCCGATTGCTATAATAGCGTTCGAGAGCAAGTGGGTCAAATGTACGGCCTGCATTTTTGAGGGCCCGATCGGGCCATCTCACTGCGGAGAAAGCCGCCGCTCGATGAGTTCAGGGTACAACACCGATGTGCGGGTGGGCGACCATGTGTTTCACGTCCAGACCGAAGATCGCGGCCCGAGCCATCCCATCATTGATACGGCGATTTATCTCCAGGGCCGAGTCGTGCACCGACATTCCACCAATTATGAGCATCTGACCGCTTTGAAGGAATTCAGCGACGATGTCCTGCGCAAGCGTGTGGCCGAGCAGCACCGCTATGTGATGGATGAGTTGCGTGGCGGGGCTCTTTCGGCCGAAATCGCTTTAGCCACAGCACCTGTACCGTCGGTCGGCGCGATTCAAGTGCGCTTGCTCAATCCGAAATCCTGGCTTTCGGCGGGCCACGTCTCACTCGACGTGGAAATACGACGCCGCTTTGACCAACAACCGCAGCCCGGAGCCCAGATCGAAGCGTTGATTGAAGGCGCTTTGCGGGACGGGCCTTGTGTAGCCACTGCAGATCCGCAAGGCCGCGCACAAATCGAGTTTCCCCTGCCGCCACTCGGCAAGGGCGATCTCGCGCTCGTCATCCGTGCGTGGACAGAAGCGGCCAAGGATGAAATCCGCTTTTCCATGCGCTCGCGGCATGCCGCCCCGCCTGCCGACGCCCCCGAGAGCTAGCCGCTGAAAAATGACCGTCACAATCAATGGTGAGCGCCGCGAGATTCCCGACGGAATGAATATGGTCGCACTGCTTGCGCATCTCGGCATGCGAACCGAGCGCGTGGCCATTGAGCGCAACCTCAGCATCCTGCCTCGCGCGCAGTGGCAAGAGACTCGCGTCGAGCCGAACGACAGCTTCGAAATTGTCCACTTCGTTGGCGGCGGCTGAAAGGCTTTGCCTGTCTGTCGACGCCACGCTCTAATCGGCCAGCAAATGGCCCAGCCTGCGTTGTTTCGTCCGCAAGTAGGCGTGTGAGTGGTGGCTCGTGCGCGGTCGGCAGGGAACCCGTTTCACGACGCGAATGCCGCCGCGCTCGAGCTGTGCGATCTTGTCCGGGTTATTGGACAGCAGGCGCACCGACCGTACACCTAAAGCTTCGAGCGCTGCGGCGGCGAAATCGTAATCGCGCGAATCCGCCGCGAATCCGAGCCGGCGATTCGCTTCGACCGTGTCGAGGCCCTCATCTTGCAATGCGTACGCCTTCAATTTGTTGATCAGCCCGATGCCGCGGCCTTCCTGCGCCAGATACAGCACGATCCCGGCGCGCTCCTTCGCAATCTTCCGCAGGGAAAACTCAAGCTGGGCCCGACAATCGCAGCGTTCAGACCCAAACACATCCCCAGTGAGGCACTGCGAATGCACCCGTACGAGCGGAGTGCTACCTCGCTTTACCCTTCCGTGCTGGATTGCCACCGCCTCCTCACCTGGCTTTCGCCCTTGGATGCCGAAGACGGTGAATTGTCCGAATCGTGTCGGCAGTTCTGCCCGCGCCACCACGCGCGCTTTGGCAACCTGTTTTCTCCGCTTCATGTGAGCCGCCCAGTATAACAGGCCCAGCCGAGGCTTCCGGGCTGTGAGCCCCTCGTCTCGCGAGCGAGTTATGGACCTCGGCGGCCGCTGGGGCGAGTCTGGAAATTAAGACATCGCCGATACGGCTTTGGAGCTGCGGAGTATCACTTGCAGATTGCAAGTCAGTCTGATAGGGTTCCGCATCGTGCCCAGAACAGCGAAGCGGAAGCGCCGTTCGGAGTGTCCGGTTAGCATTTCCCTCGAGACCATCGGAGACCGATGGTCCCTTTTGATCGTTCGCGATCTGATGGTTCGTGGCCTCCGGACCTTCAAAGAATTTCAGCGGTCGGGCGAAGGAATTGCGACGAACATTCTGACGGACCGTCTGCGCAAGCTCGAATCGGGAGATATCATTACTGCGGAGACCGATCCTGCTGATCGAAGACGGGTGAGCTACCGGCTGACGGAGAAGGGGATTGATCTTGCTCCGGTCCTTTTGGAGCTGCTTGTCTGGGGAGCCAAGCATCAGAATCCCGGTCCATCCTGTGGCTTTATCGAGACGATGGCGCGGAATCGCGGGCACGTCCTCGCAGAAGTCCGTCGACGTTGGAGCGAGGGCGACCCGAACCCCCTACAGGTTGACGGCGAGTGGCGCTTTCCGTGATAAGGATCCAAAGAAGTGAGAGAGGCTAAGGAGCGATCATGAGCAAGGTACGAGTATTAGTCGGGACACGAAAGGGCGCATTCATTCTTACCTCCGACGGAAAGCGCGAAAAATGGGAGGTCAGCGGTCCCCACTTCACAGGCTGGGAGATCTACCACGTCAAGGGCTCTCCTGCCGACCCGAACAGACTCTACGCCTCGCAGACCAGCGGCTGGTTCGGTCAAATCATTCAGCGCTCGAGCGATGGCGGC
>CAYOXF010000059.1:0-26519 GCA_964407845.1 uncultured Acidobacteriaceae bacterium
TCATGAGCGGGATCATCGGACGGCTGCTGCATGAATTTGCCGTGGTGATCATGATGTCGGTTCTGATCTCCGGTTTCGTGTCCTTGACCCTGACGCCCATGCTCTGCAGCCGCTTCCTGCGGCCGCAGCATGAACAGCGGCACGGCCGGATTTTCATGGCGCTGGAGCGGTTCTTCGACCGTCTGCTCGGCAACTACGACGTTTCGCTGCAATGGGCTCTGCGGCACCGCGTTTTCGTCATGGCGGTCTCGGCCATCATCCTGCTCATCACGGCGTACCAGTTCACGGTGATTCCGAAGGGTTTTTTGCCGGAGGTCGACGCCTCGACGCTACAGGGCTATACACGGGCCGCGCAGGGGATCTCCTTTGACGCAATGAAGGATCATCAAGAAGCTATCAACAAGATCCTGCTCGATGATCCCAACCGGCACGGATTCTTTTCCACGATTGGCCTGGTGGGTGGAGGAGGAAACGCGGGTTTCCTGTTCATCCATCTGAAACCGCCTTCGGAGCGTCCGGAAGTGCCCAGCCAGACGATGCTGGCGCTCGATCGCAAGTACGGCCAGGTGCCGGTGGTGGGTCGTGCCCTGCGCGCCTTGACGCCGCTGTTTTCCCACCACCCTGACATTACCGAAGTGATGGAGGAGTTGCGGAGAAAGCTCGGCGGGATCCCAGGAATCATGGTTTTCTTGCGAAATCCGCCGCCGATCCAGATTGGAGGGGACGTCACCGAGAGCCCCTACCAGCTGACGCTACAAAGCCCCGATACGGAAGAACTGTACCACGTGGCCACGGAGTTCGAGCAGAAGGTGCAGGCACTCAACACGATCCAGGACGTGACCAGCGATTTGCAGATCGCCAATCCGCAGGTGGACGTCAAGATTGACCGTGACAAAGCGTCGGCTCTCAATGTGACCGCCCAACAGGTTGAAGACGCGCTGTACACGGCCTACGGGCAGCGTCAGGTTTCAACCATCTATGCTCCGAACGACGAGTTCTGGGTGATCATGGAATTGGAGGACAAGTACCAGCGCGATCCTGCTGCGCTGTCCATGCTGTATATTCGCTCGAGCACGGGGAATCTGGTTCCGCTCAATGCCGTAGCGATCTTGTCCACCAGCCTTGGCCCTCTTACCGTGAATCACTTCGGCCAGCTCCCGTCCGTGACGATTTCTTTCAATCTGAGGCCTGGCGTCGCTATTGGACAGGCCGTTGATCAGATCAACGAGCTCACGCGCTTGTTGCCGGCCTCGATTTCCTCTCAGTTCCAAGGGACGGCGCAGGCATTCCAGTCTTCGCTGACGGGACTTGGAATTCTGCTCTTGATCGCCATTCTGGTCATCTATATCGTCCTCGGAATTCTCTACGAGAGCTTCATCCACCCGCTTACCATCTTGTCGGGCCTACCTTCGGCAGCGTTCGGCGCGCTGCTTACGCTTCAGATCTTCCACTACAGCCTCGATTTGTATGGGTTTGTTGGCGTGATCATGCTGATCGGTATCGTGAAGAAGAACGCCATCATGATGGTGGACTTTGCCATCGCACGGGAACGAGAAGGGCATACGACGGCCGCCAAAGCCGTCTACGAAGGATGTCTCGTACGATTCCGGCCGATCATGATGACCACCATGGCGGCCCTGATGGGCACGCTGCCAATCGCCATTGGCGCGGGAGCCGGCGCCAATTCGCGCCGTCCGCTGGGCGTGGCGGTGGTAGGTGGGTTGGTCTTCTCGCAGCTTGTAACCCTGTACCTGACCCCCGTCTTTTACACTTATATGGATACGTTTCAGAGCTGGATGGAGCGCCGGTTCGGCAGAATCGTGGGGATTGCAAAACCACGCCTGGTGGACAGCTCGGTTTCAGCCGACTAAGTTGGGCCGCTCGCCTCAAGCAGCTCGGCCTACCTTCTCGCCCCGTTAGGGAAATGCTTCGCTCCGTGTGCGCCTGTATTTTCGCTTGTCTCTGAGTACAGCCACGACGATGTTCCTCCGTACTATTGACCCTTGTTCCCAGCCCCCCTAGCATCGCCTATGTATGGAGGTAGCAACCAACGGCCGGAGAGATGGGTCCGGCAAGCGTTGCAGCTCGATGGAGATCCTCTAAGGATGCCCTTCGGGGAAGACCTGCCCAAAGACATACGAACGAGAAGTAAGCGGCGCGGACCCAGAATGAATTCGCGCGTCCCTGTAGCGATCGAATGGAATCTAAACGCAGGAGCCCTGCATTTTGAGGCGGGCTTCACGCGCGTGGTCAATACCTACGGCTGCCTGCTGGTCAGCCCGAGGGAAATCAGCTTGCGCGAGCGAATCCGGCTGACGAACCTGGCAACCCGGCAGATGGCTGATGGGGTCGTGGTCTGGAAGGGAGCACAGAGTCCCGATGGCTGGGACCTGGGGGTGGAACTAGTTTCCGCCGATCTAAACTTTTGGGGTGTCGACCTTTGAAAATCCAAACCTTGCAAGTTCCGCGAACCAAGGGGCCCAAAGCCACCGCCATATCGCCAGCGCCGAAACCCCCTGCGGTCGCCGAAACATGGAAGCCACAGACCGAGCTGCCCAGGCGCAGTCTAGCCGAGGACGAGCGAAGGCGCACCCAACGTGTGCTGCTTCGAGTTCGCGCAAGCATTCACGTGGCACTACAAGGACAGGCAAAGACTTTCGACGTGGCTACGCTGAGTGTGAACCCACACGGCGCCGTGGTGGTGATGAACCAGAGCTTGCCCGCCGACACGCGCGTCGTGCTCGAGCATGCCGGGACGAAAGAGCGTGTCAGCTGTAAGGTGGCCAAGCCTCCGCGGCACATGGGCGAGGGCTACCACGTCCCTCTGGAGTTTGATTCTCCAGCGCCTGCCTTTTGGAAAATCGACTTCCCGCCTTCCGATTGGCGCCCGGACAATTTGTAGCGGTAAAGTTGTCGCGCCCGGCCGCGGCATGGGCGTTGCTCCGTTTCCCGCGCACGGCCCCTTCCCCGGGCGTCAGCCCGACAGCCTACTGGTTATGGGGCGGCACAGTGAAGGTTATCTTTGTCGTCGCCGTGTTGCCGAAACCATCGGTAACTTCAACGGCCAGCGTATGCTCGCCAACCGAGAGCCCGGGGAGCTCCATAAAGTAGCTTTCCTTGGGAGCATCGGAGAGCAACCCGGTCGGGAAAATGATTTGCCAGGCGCCGGCGTCGAGACTGTATTGCGCATGGGCAATAGGACCAGAAGAGCTGGTCGCTTCGAACGACGCTTTGGTATTGAGCACACCGGAGCCGGCGCGCAGATTGCCGATGCGCGGGGGCGTGTTCGCCACTTCCCAGCGCTCGCTGGTGCGTTCACTCCAAAGCGCCTGATCAGCTGGGTTCGAAGGAGAATCCGAGGCCACGATCTTCAGATAGTACGCGCCATCGGGCATCGTAGACGTATCCCAGGAATAATAGCGCTGTGTCAGCTTATCCTTGAGCAAGCGCCAGTTCTGCTCACCCTCACCGCGATAATAGATCGTGAAAATCAAATCATCATCGTTGTCGTCGTGCGCGCTCCACAGTACGCTCTGATAACCCTTCTGCTCGAATCCCTGCGCAGGAATTTCAATTCGGGACGCGGCACTCTGCGTTTCCGCGCTCATCATCGGGGCCGGGGCCGTTCCTGCGGAGCCATGCGGCATGTGCAGGGGAGTGGGCACGGTGTTCCCGGGACCGCTGGGTTGTGACGGAAATCCTATGACGCGAATTCCGGGAGCCTGGATAGCGATATCGTCGATGACCGGCGCTACGTTCTTCGGCAGGTAGGCCAAACTGACCCACGAGAGACTGGGAAGTCCTCCTTGCTCGGCCGCCCCGTTCAGAAAAACGGCCTTCCATTGCACGAAGCGGGCAGGCGGGCAATTCACCGTTTCTCCTGCGGCGGTGTACGGCCCCGCCCAGGGGCTCCAGTTGTTCTCAGGACTCGACGTATTGCCCGAGCGCACATAGAAAGCAACCCGGCCTTCGAGGGCGCCATTTTCGCCCCACCACGTCAGCCGACCCCAACGCGAGAAAATCTTCGCGTCAAACGCGTCGGACTCAAACGTTCCTTTCGTCTCATAACCTGGGCCGAGTGCAAAGATTTTCCCGGGATTGGCCGTGGCCACGAAGACCTTGCCGTCCGATCCGGATACAAGGCTCGTCACTTGAGAAGACGCCGTGGTGGCTACACTTGAATACAGATCGTTGCCTTCCAGCTCGATCAGATTTCCCGTGTTGCCAGTTCCCAGCAGCAACTTTGCACCTGCAGAGAATCCAAGTGCGAACACCAGATCTTCACGCGATGTCCACAGGGTCTCGGGCGATCCGTCCGGAGCGATCTTCACAATCTCCGCTCCCCCTGCCGCCACCGACGGAAAGATAAAGGGGTTGGTTTGCTGAGCGGGTACGGGGCCCTGGTTGACGACACCTCCTTGCGACGGGACCGGCGCGGCGGGCTGCGGCGCCGGAGCCGGCAGGAAGCGGGGGGCAGCGGGAAGGCGCTCCTTTTCCCCCACCGAAGCCGCGTAGGTATTCCCGGCCTGATCCTGGACAAGTGAGGTGACTTCCGACTTGTCCGTCTCGCACAGAACAAACGAAGCACCCGCTTGAGGAGCAGCTCCGTTCGTTCGAGTGATTTCAACGCGCAGTACGAGGCCATCGGGCTCGGTCCCGATCAGCAGGTTGCCCTTGGAATCGAAAGCAAGGGATCGAGCGTGGCGCTCGCGACTTTGATAGAAGAGCTTGCCGTTTCCGTCCGGGGTCACGACGAAAACCTGCCCCGTATCTCCGGTGGCTACAAAGAGAACCCCCTGGGGATCCACGGCCAGTGCCCAAATGTACTTGGTCTTCGGTTCAAAGAAGACTTTCTTGTTGCCGTCGGGCAAGACCTTATAGACCTTGCCATCGGGCGAGGTACCTACGTAGAGGTTGTCCGCTGAATCAAACGCAATCGCCTGCGCGGCTAGTTCGCTCGACTCAAAAACAGAAGTCGGTTTGCCCGAGTCGTCAAACCGGAGCACCTTGGCATCGGAGCCGCCCGCCGCATAGAGGCGACCATGCGAATCCAAACGCAAAGCCCACAGGTAGGCTAGGTTTGGGTCAGCGAACGCCTCGAAATTCGGGGCCGGTGCGAGCTTTCCGTCACTGCGGATGGCCACGCCTTTGGCGATGCCCTTCTCGAACTGGGGAAAAGTCGTCTGTTTCCAAAACCGCGTTTGCTCGGCAGAGGCCGCAAGGGCCATCCACCCCAAAAGGGCAAGCAGAGACACCACACTCGCACCCCGCTTCATCGGCAGGAAACTCCTTTAGGGCCAGGCTTCACTTCACCGTGATCGTCAGCATGCGCTGGCCCGTTATGACCTGGTGCATTGGCACTGACCATTGGCCCGCCGTGGATTCCCACAGCAGCCGCGCGCGGCCTGGGTTCTGCCGCTGATCAAGTACGCTGATCGCAGAGGCGGGGACGTTGGGCATTTCCTTGTCCTCAACAAGGACGGTCGGAGTCGGCTGGAGGAGGGTGGCGTAAAGACGGTCGTTATGGTGTTCACGGTTGAGCAACTGGACGAGCTCTTCAAGGCTGGCCAGCTGGCCCTGCGAGCTAGCCGCCACGGACTGGACGTTGCGGTTCAGAAATTCGGCGTCGCTGATGACGAGCTGAAGCGTGCCGCGGGCGGTTTGCTCAGGGATTGTCACCGGAATCGACTGAATGAATGGCTCGCCACGGTAGGGCCGCAGCAGCACTTTCACGGCGAGCGTTTCTCCGGGATGCGCGGCCGTGCGTTCGATCCACGCGCCGTCGATTTCAGCCGAGCGCCGTTCGGTGAGCGTCTTTACGCGCAGATTGATCCGCTCAATTTGCGGCAGCTCGTACGGGTTTGAGTAGATCCGCGAGAACGCACTCTGCACTTGTGTGGCGAGATAGAACGCCGCGGGAGTTGCCGGATCGGCAGGCGCGAAAAAGTCTTCCAGTTCAACGGGTGTGTGGCCCTTGATGTCAATTGCGCCATCCATCTGCAGCGTCGGTCCCTCACCGTATGCCGGGCTTCCGATGATGCCGTTGTACGCTGCAGCCGCCACAAGTGTCGGAGTCAGCTGCGGGCTTTCGATCACTTCGAAATGGTATCTCTTTTGCTCGCCGGGCGTGTCCAGCGTCACGTCCAGCGGAATCATCGGCGGGCCCGAGCCGAGCTTGCCCATCACGGCTGTCTGGCGATCCTGTGTCAGCGTTCCGATCGTCCCGCCGGTGGTAATGACTTTCGTCGAAGCCGCTGCAGACGCGAGCGTCATCAGCACATGCGCGCGTGAAAGTGGCATCTCGACCGAGCCAAATCCGAACAGCGGATGGCCGCACGCGAGAATGCTCCCGTCGACAACGGTCGTCACCGTGCAGCCCGAGCTGATCGATAGATCGCCGCGGACGAGGTCGATGCCGACCATGTCGCCCGGCTTCAGATTCGAATCTTCCGGAGACGGCGCCGTAGTGCCGCCGGCCATCGCCGTCATCCCCCAGGCGGAAAACTCCTTTCCGAACCGCGCCAGTGTCTCGGGGTAAAGGCCGGTCGTGATCAACGGGGTATCGATCGGCACGAGGAATTCGCCGGACCCGGCCGCCACGTTCCGTGCGAATTGCTCCGGCAGAGCGACGTGCGAGGAGGGGTTCGCAGCGACTTTCATCCCGGCCGGTGGCGAGGATTGCTCGATTTCGAGCATGTCCGCAATCGGTGTGACACCGCCGATGGCCTCTTTCGTGAAGCTGCCTAGCTTCAGCGCCAGCGCTCCAACCAGCTTGCCGTCGATATAGACCGGGCTGCCACTCATTCCGGCGACCACGCCTGTCTGTTCGACTCGATTGCCGAGCAGTCGGACCAAGATTACGTCGAGTTGGGGGCCGATGGCGTTGTGCAGAATGCCGATCACTTCCAGATCAATGGTCTCAACCTGGTCTCCCTCGAAGATCGTATAGACGACGCCCTTCATCCCCGGCTGGATGTCGCTGACAGGCAGTGTCATCGCGGCATGGTCGGCCGATCGAGCCGGCCAGGAGGCGGCGAGCAGGAGAGCCGCTAGGACCAAGAGGGCCTTCGACGGCGCGGTTGGCATGGGAAACCCATCATACCTGCTTCGATGGCTGCAGGCAATCACGGTGGGGTGGCCAAGGGAATTGCTCCGTGTGGGGTCGCCGATCCTCCATACGTCAGCTCTTGCCGAAAACCACCTCGAAGAACATAAGAGGCTTTTTCTCCGGCACATTCGTCACATTCGGCACGTAGAGACTCGCGTGTTCGGCAAGTGACAGGTTGTGATTCAGATCGAAAAACAGAAAACCGTGCAGTGTGGCCATCGGCGGAATGATGCTCACGTTGAGCGCAAGCGGCCGAAGGATCTCTAGCATCTTGTCGGTTTTCGCATCCTGCCCCGTTTCTACGCCGATGGGAATGCGAGGCGCGTGAGGATTCGACGGCCCACTGGGATGAGCGATCCTTTGGGCGACTTCGCCCACCGGCAGCCAATCGATGTCCTGGTGCTGTCCGCTTTCGAAATGAACCTCCAGCTGAACGGTACTCACGTCGATCCGCATGGGCTGGGCCGTGGCATTGATGAGAAAGACCTCCACCGGCAGAATTCCCAGGGGGATGGGATCAGCCTTGCCGAACTTTTCTCTTGCGCGGTTCGGATCGCTGTAGGAATCCGCCGAGATGGTCATGCCCTCATGCTGGTCTCGAGGAAGCAAATCGGTAGGTTGTCGAGACCCTCCCGCCGGCGTGCCGGATTGCGCGACCACCATCTGTCCCGCGAGCACGACGAGCATGAGCCCTGAGGCAATCTGCGCCAGATTTCTCATTTTTCTCCAGGAACTTTTCATCGGATGCCGCCCAAGGGTCGGAAGTTGTGCGCTCGGGTGTGCCCACTATAGCGCAGGTTGACGAACAAAGACTCGGCAACCCGTAGCCACCTTGGCGGGCGGCGGCTGGGCGCAAAAAGCGCTTGACAGGGCGTTTTTCGCGTGCAAACTTCGCCCCTCCCAGACCCTTTCTAAGCGCAGGAGACGACACGATGGCGAGCAGGAGAGAATTCCTTCAGATGGGTGTGGCGGCGCTGGCTCTGCCGATTTCATCGCACGCCTCTCTTTCACCAGCCGCTTCCCTCGCCGACGGCGAACCCGCGACGACACCTCTGTACAAAATGGTTTTCGATGAGCGGTTTGGCTCGAGTCGCGTCTTTGCCGAAGAGGCCGAAAGGCTGGGCGTTCCTATTCACGGAATCAAGGGGGACATGACGGACTTGTGGTATCACGATCTCTACGCACGCTGGAAGCAGGGGCCGGCCGCCATCGCCGGAATGACGGCGCATGGCGCCATCTTCTGCCTCGAGAGGTTGGCGTGGGATCAGCGGATGCGTGTGGTTTTTCGTGCCGATCATCGATACCTGGCCGATGGCTCGATCGAGCACGCTCTCTCCGGGCCCACTGCCATGCTGCGGCAAGCGGCCGAACTGAGCAAAGAAGCCCGCTGGGCCTCGGAGATGGCAAGGCTGATCACACGGTGTCCAGCCAGTCGGCCCCAACTGTCACTTGCGAATGTGATCGGACCGACCATCCGGCACGCGGATGATCCCGAACACCTCATTTCATGGTTGATCGCGCCCCTCCAGGGCTGATCGAGCCGTCGTTATCGTTGCTACAATCAAGGGAGCTCGCAATGAAAGTTCCCCCTGGCGTGAGTCCGAGTGATTTCGCAAAAGCGCTCAACGAATTTGAACAAGCCGTGGGTAAGGAATGGGTCTTCACCTCCGATGAGGATGTGGCTCTGTACCGAGATCCTTACTCTCCTTTTTTGGGCGAGGCCGACGAGCTCGTCGCCTCGGCTGCTGTGGCTCCTGACAGTGTCGAGCAGGTCCAGAAGGTCGTTCGCATCGCCAATCAGTACAAGGTTCCTATCTACCCTGTGTCGACGGGCAAGAATCTCGGATACGGTGGATCGGCCCCCGTCTTTTCCGGCAGCGTCGTGCTCGACCTCAAGAGAATGAATCGCGTGATCGAAGTGAACGAGGAGAATGCCTACGCGTTGGTCGAACCCGGTGTCAGCTATTTCGATTTGTACCGCTACATTCAAGAAAAGGGACTGAAGGTCTGGGTCGATGTCCCCGACCCGGGCTGGGGCAGTCCGGTCGGCAACGCGCTCGATCGTGGCGGCGGGTATTTGATGGCTCAGTTTCGCAACCATTTTGACTCCCATTGCGGCATGGAAGTGGTGCTGGCGAACGGTGAGATTATCCGCACCGGCATGGGCGCGATGCCGGGAGCAAAAACTTGGCAGAACTACAAGAGCGGCTTCGGTCCCTGGGTGGACGGCGTATTCTCTCAATCCAATTTCGGAGTGGTGACAAAAATGGGCTTCTGGCTGATGCCGGAGCCAGAAGGATATCTCTCCGGAACCATCTACGTGCCGAAGCATGCCGACTTGATTCCGCTGGTCAAAATCCTGAACTACCTTGAGAACACACGTGTCACCAACGGCATGCCGGACCTCGGCAGTCCGCTCTTGCGGATACCGATGATTGCGGAAATCGACGTCTGGAACCGCGGCGATGGCCCGCCACCGCCGGAGCCGGAACTAGCCTCGCTGCTTGCGAAATCAGAAGGGGGGTATTCGACGGATCTTGAGCAGTACGCGGTCGACCACGGGATCAGTTATTGGAGCTGCAAGCTCAGCTTCTACGGTCCGCCCAAAGCGAATCAGGCGAACTGGGAATTCGCAAAGGAGAAATTCTCGGCGATTGCAGGTGCGAAGTTTGTCGACAATGAATCGTACAAACTTCCGCTTACTCCCGAGGAGCGCGAAAAGGTTCACAAGCCGCAATTTGGCATACCGAGCCTGGCGATGTTCTCGATCGGCGCTAGGTCGCGGACCAATCCCGACCCCACGAACGGCCACATGTGGTTCTCGCCGATCATTCCGCGAACCGGTGAGGCCATCTTCGAGGCGAACCGCGTGTTCAGCCAGGCCGCGAAGAAGTACGGCCTTCCCGTGCTGGCCTTCAGCCTGCCTTCCTGCTACTGGGAGCGATCTTTCATCTTCATTTTCGCGTTTCCGGTGACCCGCGATAAGGAAACGAATCAGAAAAATCGTGCCGCCTTCCGACAGCTCGTTGAAGTCGCGGCAGAGCATGGCTGGGGCGAGTATCGCACCGCTCCAGCGTATCAGGACGTCATCATGAACACGTATTCCTACAACAATCACTCGCTTTTGCGGTTCCACGAAACTCTCAAGGACGCAGTCGATCCAAATGGCATTCTTTCCGCGGGCCGTTACGGCATCTGGCCCAAGCATTTAAGGAAAACTCAGGCATGAAACACGTGAGCATGCTTTTCGCAATCGCATTTGCTTGGGTCATAGGCGTACCCATCGGGGAGGCGCAGGACCAGGGACAGAGGATTCCGTCGTCGTGGACCACGACGACGGTCTCGGGCCAAGGCCAGCCCCGAGGCTACGTCGAATACCAGAAGTACTGCTCGGCGTGCCACGGCCCGGGAGCCGGCCGACCCGGCACCATGGCACTCCAGGCGAAATACAAGGGTGCGGAGCCTGCTCTTCTTGACCAGCGCACGGATTTGACGCCGGAGCTGATCAAAACGTACGTTCGCAACGGAATTTCCGTCATGCCCTTTTTCCGCAAGACAGAGATCAGCGATGCCGATCTGGATCTGATCGCTTTGTACCTGACGCGCAACAACAAGCGGTAACGGGCCAGGAGCCAGGCATGAGAGTTCCACCGGGCGTAACCCCGCAGGATTTCTCCGACGCTGTCAAGCAGTGGCAAGAGGCTTTGGGCCAGCCATGGGTGTTCACTTCCGACGAGGACGTAGATCTTTACCGCGACTCCTACTCACCCTTCTGGCATGAGGATCTAGAGCCGATTCCTTCTGCAGCCATCGCTCCCGACCGTGTCGAGCAGGTCCAGGCAGCCGTCAAAATCGCCAATACCTACAAAATTCCTCTCTGGACTATTTCCACGGGCAAGAACCTCGGCTACGGCGGTTCGGCGCCGCTTTTGTCCGGGAGTGTGGTGCTGGATTTGAAACGCATGGACCGCGTGCTCGAGGTGAACGACAAAAACCATTACGCGCTCGTCGAGCCCGGCGTGAGCTATTTCGATTTGTACCGCTACATTCAAGATCGGGGACTGAAGGTCTGGATCGATGTTCCCGATCCGGGGTGGGGGAGTTTGATCGGCAATGCGCTCGATCGCGGCGGAGGCTACACCCCGCTGCGGGATCACTTCGACGCGCACTGCGGGATGGAGGTCGTTCTCGCCAACGGCGAGATCGTGCGCACGGGCATGGGCGCGTTGCCGGGATCTCTGACCTGGCAGCAATATCGCTACGGCTTCGGCCCCTACGTGGACGGGATTTTTTCACAATCCAACTTCGGCGTGGTGACCAAGATGGGGTTCTGGCTATTGCCGGAACCCGAAGGCTTCAAGTCCGGCACCGTGCTGGTTCCAAGGCACGATGACCTTGTCCCGCTCGTCGAAACATTGAATTACTTGATGAATTCCAATCTCGTCCAGGGCACCACGACCATCGGAAGTCCGCTTTTGATGTCTCGGGCCGCGCGAAGCGCGAGCGGCGGTGGCTCGGCGCTGGTGATGTCGCCCGGTGGCCCTTCGGTCGAGGAACTAGAAAAGATTGGGCGCGATCAAAACCTCGCCTACTGGAATTGCGAAATGAGTTTCTACGGGCCGCCCAAGGTGGTCGAGGCCCAATGGGAGTACGCAAAACAAAAATATTCGGCGATTGCTGGAGCCACGTTCATCGACGGCGAAACCTACAAACTTCCCTTCGATCTGAAAGATCCCGACAAACTGCCCAAGCGGCAGTTCGGCATACCGAGCCTCACGATCTTCGGAATGATGGGGCGCAGTGAAGGCCACATGTGGTTTTCGCCGATCATTCCCATGACCGGCGAAGCGGTTTTCCAGGCTCAAAAAGTGTTCGGGCAGGCGTACCACGATATGGGTGTGCCCGCCATTAGCCAGATTTTTGTATTTCCGTCATCGTTTTTTCCCCGATCGTTCGTGATCTTGTGCGGCTTTCCGATCTACCATGACGTCGAGAAGAACAAGAAGAGCCGGGAGGTATTCAAGGGTTTGGTCAAAGCCGCTGCCGAACACGGTTGGGGCGAATATCGTACGCACACTGCCTTCATGGACACGGTTTCCGACGTCTATTCCTACAACAATCACTCTCTCAGGCGTTTTCACGAAACGATCAAGGACGCAGTGGATCCGAACGGAATTCTGTCGCCAGGCCGCTGTGGCGTCTGGCCAAAACGAATGCGAAAGGCAGAGGCATGAAACGTGTGAAGGCAGCTTTTCTTATCGGCCTGGGCATGACGTTGGCTCTCCCGACCCTTGCCGCACCCGATCAAGCGGAGATCGAACGAGGGCACAAGGTGTACGACAAGTGGTGCTTCCCCTGCCATGGTACCGGTAGCGGAAAGCCAGGCACCGATTCGCTCGCGGCGCGCGGCCAGAAGCCCGCCGTGCTGGAGGAGCGCACCGATCTCACCGCCCCCATGATCAAGACCTTTGTGCGCCACGGGGTGCTCTTCATGCCCATGTTCCGCAAGACCGAAATCAGCGACGCCGATCTCGACGCCATCGCCGCCTACCTCACCCGGAACAACAAGCCCTAGCATGCGAGTCCCTCCTGGTGTCAGTCCCGACAACTTTGCCACGGCCCTATCACAATTTTCGAACGCCGTCGGCCGAAACTGGGTGTTCACTTCAGACGAAGACGTCAACCTCTACCGCGATGCCTACTCCCCGTACTGGCATGAACCAGAAGACCGCGTGGCTTCGGCTGCCGTCGCGCCCGAGAACGTCGAGCAGGTGCAAGCAGTCATCAAGATTGCCAACACGTTCAAGATCCCGCTCTGGACGATTTCTACCGGCAGGAATCTCGCCTATGGCGGTTCGGCGCCCGCTCTATCGGGAAGTGTTGTCCTCGATCTGAAGCGCATGAACAAGATCCTCGAGGTGAACGACAAGAATCACTACGCGCTGGTCGAGCCGGGCGTCAGCTATTTCGATCTCTACCGCTACATTCAGGAGAACAAGCTCAAAGTCTGGATCGACCCGCCCGACCCGGGTTGGGGCAGCCCAGTGGGAAACTCGCTCGAGCGCGGCGGCGGGCGCACACCGATGCGTGATCACTTTCAAGCCGTGTGTGGGATGGAAGTTGTCCTCGCCAATGGCGACGTGGTGCGCACGGGCATGGGTGCGCTGCCGGGCTCGCGAACCTGGCAACAGTATAAGTATGGCTTTGGCCCTTACGTCGATGGCATGTTCTCGCAATCGAATTTCGGCGTGGTGACCAAGATGGGTGTGTGGCTGATGCCGTCGCCAGAGGCCTATCGCGATGGCACCGTGATGGTGCCCAAGCACGATGATCTGATTCCCTTCGTCGAGACGCTCTCCTATTTGATGAACTCCGACATTGTGCGGGGAACGATGCTTCTCGATAGCCCTCTGCTCAACTACCGCCTGTCCCAGGGCGGTGGAATCCTCGATATGCCGGGCGGACCATCGGTGGCCGAATTGGAAAAACTCGCCGAGGAGAAGAATCTCCCTTACTGGGGCGCGGAGCTGCATTTCTGGGGCCCTGAGAAGGTCATCGACGCCCAGTGGGAGTACACCAAGGAGAAGTTTTCCGCCATTCCAGGTACCACGTTCAAGGAAGGCAAGTTTTACCGTTTCCCGCTGGAGCTTAAGGAAACCGACGACGCGCCGCGCCCGGTGATCGGTGTCCCGAGTCTCTCGGTGTTCGGCCTGCTCACTCAGGGACACATGGACTTTTCGCCGATCATTCCCATGACGGGAGGAGCCGTGCTCGAAGTTCTCAAGGCCTTCGGGCAGGCTTATGCGGAACTTGGCGTGGAGCCGAAAAACCAGTTTTTTGTTCTTCCCTGGGCATTTTTCCCGCGAGCGTTCGTTCTCCTTTTCGGTTTTCCGATCGAGCACGACGTGGAAAAGAACAGGAAGACCCGTGAAGTCTTCAAACGCCTCGTGGAGGTGGCCGCCGAGCACGGCTGGGGCGAATATCGCACGCACACGACCATGATGGATACCGTGTCCGAGGTCTATTCCTACAACCATCACGCCTTGCGGCGCCTCCACGAAACGATCAAGGACGCCGTAGACCCCAACGGCATCCTCTCACCCGGAAAATCCGGGATTTGGCCGAAGCGCATGCGCAAGAGCGAAGCGTAGCCTCGGCAAGACACGCGTTTAGGCCCTGTGAACACAAGCGTGAGGACAACCGCGCCATGAGAGTTCCGCCCGGCTTGACCCCTGCTGATTTTGAGAACGCACGCAAGCAATGGGAACAGGCCGTAGGACGGGACTGGGTCTTCTCCTCCGATGAGGACGTGGACACCTACCGCGATTCCTATTCCCCTTTTTGGCACGAGGGCGACGAGCCCGTTCCATCGGCTGCGGTCGCACCCAAGACTGTCGAGCAGGTTCAGGAGGTCCTCCGCGTTGCCAGCTCGTATAAGATTCCTCTCTGGACAATTTCCACCGGCAAGAATTTGGGCTATGGCGGGTCCGCGCCGCTTTTGTCGGGCAGCGTCGTGCTTGATTTGAAGCGCATGGATCGCGTGATCGAGGTGAACGACAAGAACCATTACGCGCTCGTCGAACCCGGCGTCAGCTATTTTGATTTGTACCGCCACATCCAGGATCGCAACTTGAAGGTCTGGATCGACCCGCCCGATCCGGGTTGGGGCAGCCTGATCGGCAACGCTTTGGAGAGGGGAGGGGGCTACACGCCGTTGCGTGATCACTTCGACGCGCACTGTGGAATGGAGGTTGTTCTCGCCAACGGCGAAATCGTCCGCACGGGCATGGGTGCGCTGCCCCAGTCCCAAACTTGGCAGCAATACAGGTACGGGTTCGGCCCCTATGTGGATGGCATTTTTTCCCAATCGAACTTAGGTGTCGTGACCAAAATGGGCTTCTGGCTCTACCCTCAGCCCGAAGCGTTCCTTTCCGGAACGGTGGGCGTCGCTAAGCGTGATGACCTGTTCCCGCTCGTCGAGAATTTCGCTTATCTGATGAATTCCGGAATCGTGCAGGCAACCACCACGGTCGTGAGCCCGCTTTCCTATTCGCGCGATCCGCAACTGAGGGTGTTGCGCGCCCAGGGTTCGACGAGCGACGTCGAGCGTTACGCCGCCGAGAAAAACCTCCCCTACTGGAGCGTCTCGCTGCCCTTTTATGGGCCCGCCAAAGTCATCGCTGCGCAATGGGAATATGCAAAACAGCGGTTCCGCGCCATTCCAGGAGCCACCTTTCAGGACGGCGCCTCATATCGCTTTCCGCTCGACACTGATCAATTGGCAAAAATCGTGAATCCTGTGCCCTTCGGTGTGCCCAGCCTACAAACGTTTTCGATCGGCGGCCCGCGCAGCCAGGGGCACATGTGGTTCTCCCCGATCATTCCGATGAGCGGTGACGCCATACTCGAAGCCCAGAACGTCTTCGACCAGGTTTACCAAGATCTGGGTTCTTCGAGCGCTGCGCCGCCGGGCTTCCCAATCTGGAATTTTTTCGCGCGCGCCTTTGTCATCATCTACTTCTTTCCGATCGAACACGATATCGAAAAGAATCGTCGCAACCGCGAGATTTTTCGCCGCCTGGTGAAAACATCGGCCGAGCACGGTTGGGGCGAATATCGCACGCACACGGCGTTCATGGGCGACGTCATGGACGCCTATTCCTTTAACGATCACGCCCTGCTGCGCCTTCACGAAACGATGAAGGATGCACTCGACCCGAACGGCGTCCTTTCTCCGGGCAAAAACGGCATCTGGCCGAAGGGAATGAGAAAAGCGCGCACATAAGCGAGCCCGCCAACCGCGCTATAATCCTACGCTTGCTCGCGTTCACTCGCGCGCTTCACCGTCCGAATGTATCTCATCTATCGCATCCTCACAGCCATCAGCGTGATTTTTCTCGCGCCCTACTATGCCCTGCGGGCGTGGCGGCGCGGCGAGGCCCTCGGCACACTGGGCGAGCGCTTCGGTCGCCTACCGACGGAGATGGGCGGGCGCAGGCCGACCGGCCCATCGGCGATTTGGATTCACGCTGTTTCGGTCGGCGAGGTTCTCGCGGCAAAACCCCTCGCCGAAGCCCTTCGGCACCGGTTCGCCTCGCGGGTCGTCTATGTTTCCACCACGACGGAAACCGGCCAGCGTCTGGCGCGTGAACGCCTCACCGCTGTCGATGGCATCTTCTATTTTCCCCTCGACTGGGTCGTGCCGGTTCGGCGAGCACTGCGTGCGATTTGCCCTGCCCTCGTGATTGTGATGGAAACCGAAATCTGGCCGAATTTTTTGCGCGAGGCACGCCGACAGCAGGTTCCTGTGATCTTTGTCAACGCCCGGATCTCCGAAAGATCCTTCGCGCGCTACAAACGATGGGAGTTCCTGGTGGCCCCGTTTTATTCCCGTGTTCTGGCGGATGCGGAGCTGTTCTTAGCCCAAACCCCTGAGGACGCCACGCGTCTGACGGAGATGGGTGCACCGGAAGACCACATCGAAGTCACCGGGAATTTGAAGTACGACAGCGATCAACCGGATATAAGCCCGCTGGGCGTCTGGCTCGAGGGTGAAATCCAGCGACAGGAACGCTGGCCCGTGATCGTAGCGGGGAGCGTGGTAGCGGACGAGGAGGAAGCCGTGCTCGCGGGCTACGACATCGTCCAGCGCCGCTGGCGCCGCGCGCTGCTAATCCTCGCCCCCAGGAAACCGGAGCGATTTGACCTCGCGGCGGCGATTGCAAGCGACGGCGGCTGGAAGGTCGTTCGCCGCAGCCGATTGAATTTCGATGTACCTCTCGATGAGACCGCCGACGTGCTCGTGCTCGATACGATCGGCGAACTGGCAGGGCTCTACCTGTTCGCCGACGTGGTGTTCGTCGGAGGATCGCTCGTGCCCGCCGGTGGCCACAACATCCTCGAACCCGCTTGGTTTGCGAAAGCACCGGTGTTCGGCCCATCGATGGAGAATTTTCGCGACATGGCCAGACAATTTCTCAAGGCGCACGCCGCCATCGAAGTCACCGGTGGCCAGCAGCTCGGCCGAGTCTGGGTTCAGCTCATCGAAGACAGCGGGCTGCGCGAGCGAATGGGCCGTGCTGCTCGGGAGCTTTCCGAACGCAACCGCGGCGCCACTCTGCGTTCGGTTGAGCGCATCGCCGCGGTACTCTGCCGGCGGGAGCAGTCGGGGTGAATTTTCTCGAAACACTGCTCTGGCCATTGACGCTCCCGTTCGGGGCTGCGGTCCGTCTTCGAGCGCGTGCCTACAAGACCGGCATTCTCAAACAGCGGCGTCTCGATGGCATCGTCATCAGCGTGGGCAATCTCACCGTCGGCGGCACGGGCAAGACGCCGATGGTGCTCTGGATTGCTGAGCGCCTGATGGCTCGAGGGGAACAAACCGGCATCCTGACCCGCGGCTATCGCGGCCAGAGGTCTCAGAACGCCCGAACGAGCGATGAAGCGCAGCTGCTTCAGGCGCGGCTCGGCAATCGCGTTGCCATGGGCGTCGGTCGCGATCGCTGGGCTCGAGGCCGCGAACTTTCCCGACGCGGCGTCCGGTGGTTCATCCTCGATGACGGATTTCAGCATCTCGAGCTTGCCCGGGACGTCGACCTCGTTCTCATCGACGCGACAAACCCGTTCGGCGGCGGTCACTTGCTTCCAGCCGGCCGCCTGCGAGAGCCGAAATCGGCCCTGGCGCGCGCCGACATCATCGTCATCACGCGCAGCGGCCACGCGGCCGCCGTCGAAACCGTTATCCGTCGCACGTCCGCCTCGCCGATCTTCTATGCGCGCATGCGGGTGGATTCGGTGCACGCTTGGAGCGGCACCTATCCGGGTCTTGAAGATTCGAACGCCCGCGCACGGCGCTTTTTCCTGTTTTGCGGAATCGGAAATCCTTCCGCCTTGCTGGTGGATCTGCGCAGCGCAGGCTTCGACGTCGTGGGTCATAAATTCTTCCGGGATCACCATCGATACGACGAGCAGAACGTTCGTTTGATCGAGGCGGCAGCACGGCAGGCGGGCGCCGATCGCCTGCTGTGTACGGAAAAGGATGTGTTCAATCTGGCTGGCAGCAAAGGGCCGTCTATACCGGTCTGCTATTGCCGAGGCTTGCTGGAAGTGGAGCGGGGGGACGAATTCTGGCAAGCGATTTTGACGAAAGCGGCGTCACGGGTGCCCATGGGCAATTTTGAAAGTCCTCGCTAGCTGAATTTGATACTTGCCCGGCAGCATTGCAGGCCGCGTCCGCGCTGTGCTAGTTTTCCGCGATGCTCGTGCCGGTCGATTCGGAGGTGGCGCTTGTCCAGCCTAGAAAATTCTGGGCTCGCTGGCGAGTGCGTGCCGGCTATATGGTCGCGGCGATCTACTGGCTGTTGGCGGCGCCGACGTCATGGTCGATCCTGATGGGAGGAATCATCGCTGCCTTTGGGCTGGTCATTCGGGGGCTAGCAGCGGGCCATTTGCGAAAGGACGAGACGCTGGCCACAACCGGACCCTATGGGGCCACGCGGAATCCTCTGTACTTCGGCAGCGCATTTCTTGCCGCAGGCTTCGTCGTGGCGGGGCATTCCTGGATAGCCGGCACCATCGTTACGGCGTATTTTGCGATCTTCTATTATGCGGTGATGCGCAGCGAGGAAAGAGACGTTCGCGAGCGCTTCGGTGCTGCTTTTGACGAATACGCAAGGCGCGTGCCGCTGTTCGTTCCACGTTTTCCTCGTCGAGCCGAAGAAGGGCAGTTCGCGCGCCCGGCGACTGGGTTCTCCTGGCTGCAATACCGGCGGAACCGCGAGTATCAGGCGCTGCTCGGAACCCTCGCCGGGCTTGCGGCCGTTTGGTTGCGGATGTGGCTTCGCGCGCTGTTTGGTTACTGAGGGCGGAAGACTTTATTGCAGGCGGTACACGGCATTCATCATGCGCTGAAACTGAGGCTTGTAGATGAGGTCGAAGGCCCTTTCTTTGCCTGGGAACATCTCGAGCGCCGCGCGCCGGGTCGCTGCGATCATTCCGGCCGCCTCTTCGGCACTCAAGTCGCCCGCCGCAATTTCCTGCAGAGTCAGATGCACCAAAATGCGCAGGCGCCGGATGCGTCTACTTTCTTCATCGATTTCTGCCTGGCTCGGGGTGAGTTCGACGCTGTCTCGAAGGGGTTCCATGTAAAAACATGATGAACCCTCGCACCGCGAAGATCAATAGTACTCAGATAGCTCTAGCGCTAGGTGTGTAGATAACCGCCTTGGGGAGTTCACATGCGGATCAACCGAATCGAGATCGGGGCCCTAGCCCTCGTGGCAGGGCTGCTGTTTGCAGCCATTCATCCCACTAGCCGTGCGGCCAGCCGTCCAGGCGAGACACCGTCGTCGGTGAACTGCGACCACGCGTGTCTCACGGGCCTGCTCGACCAGTATCTTACGGCACTCGTCGCCCACGATCCGAGTCGGCTTCCGCTAGCCGCGAAGGTCAAATTCACGGAGAACACCATACCCCTGAAGCTCCCCGACGCCTTGTGGGGCACGATCAGCAGCATGGGCACGTACAAGATCGATTTCGCTGATCCGTCCACGGGCCAGGTCGGTTGCGAGTCGACGATCCGCGAAAATGGCACGCCGGCGATCCTGGTGGTGCGATTGAAGGTGGTAGATCGCAAAATCACCGAGGTTGAGACTGTGGTGCGCCGCGGCGCCGAGCCGGCGCAAAATCTGGAAAAATTCGGCCAGCCCAATCCTGTCTGGCTCGAGCCGGTCACAGCCGCCGAGCGAACACCACGCGCCACGATGCTCGAAGACGCCAATCAATACTTCGAAGGTATCGTGCACCTTTCAGGCGACATGGTTCCCTTTGACGAAAAATGCAATCGCATCCTGGACGGTATACAGGACACCAACAATCCCTCCTACAACGAGGGCTGGGCGAAGGGCGCCTTCAATCCTGCGGCGATGAACTGCCGTGAGAACATGAATACGAAAATATGGGCGTACATCAAGTCCGTAGACCCGCGTCGATTCATGATCGTGGACGAAAGAATGGGAATTGTTTTCGGCTTCTTCATGTTCAATCATCCGGGGACGGTGAAAGAAGCGGAGGTGCCCGGTGTCGGCAAAATCCCGATGCCGCCGTCGGCCCTAAGACCCTTCAGCGTGGAAGTCGCCGAGTTTTTTAAAATTGAGCACGGCAAGATTCGCCAAATAGAAGGAGTACAACTGGCGCTGCCCTACAAATCTCCGACGGGCTGGTAAAGCTCGACGCAGCTGCGATCGGTTAGCCTGTCATTTTCTCGCGGCGTCTCAGCCGGACGACCGATTCAATGTGAAAGGTTTGCGGGAACAGATCGAACAGATCTACGCGGAAGATTTCATAGCCCGCCTTGTCGAAAGCGGCTAGGTCGCGCGCCAGCGTAGGCGGGTCGCAGGAAACGTAAGTGATCAAGGGTGGGGCCATGCGAGCGAGATGGCCGATCACCCCCGGCGTCAGGCCTGTTCGCGGCGGATCGAGTACCGCCACATCGGGCATCTCGCGGCATTTCTCGAGAAACTGCTCGACATCGGAGTTTCGGATTTGGATCCGTCCTTGGCCGGAGGCGTTCGATGCCAGGTCGCGCGCCGCCGCCGGATTTGACTCGACGGCCACGACCTTTTCAAAACGCTTCGCCAAGTGCACAGAAAAAAGGCCTACGCCGGCGAAAAGATCGAGCGCAAGCCGTCCGCCGTCTACGCTTTGAGCGACCTCCCCAGCCAGCTCGCTCGCAAGGAAGCGGTTCACTTGAAAAAATGACAGGTGGCCGACGCGGTAGGTCTGCCCCGCCGCCTCCGTTTCCACATAGCCAGGACCATCGAGCTCCATGCGCTCGGTCTGGGGATCGTGAAACAAAAGACTCTGGATTTCCGGAGCAACACGCCGGAACGTGTCTGCCAGTTGTTGGAGGCCGGAAGGAAAACCGGCGAACGTAGCCGTCAGCAGCAACTGGGTATCATTCACACCGGCGAAAACTTCCACCTCGCGCAACGGAGGAGGGATCGCCTTTTCCGCTAGAGCCGAGCGCACGGCGAGAAGGGTTTTCAGCAGCAACGGCGAGAGAACTGCGCATTCCTCAACCGAGCAAAGCGTGGTGGAATTCGCGCGAAAATATCCGATGCCGCCTCCGACGGTGCCCGCTTCTCGGAAGACCCGGATTTTCCACTGCGCACGGTTGCGATAGCCCCATGGTGGAGACGGATGGATGGTGATTTCCCCGGGCCAATCGATGCGGCCGAGTCTGCGCAGCGTCTCGCGCAGAATTTCGGTTTTGAACTGGAGTTGCGCCGGGTAGGGAATGTGCTGGTAATGGCATCCGCCGCAGACGCCGTAGTGCGGGCATCGGGCCGCGACGCGCTCGGGTGAGGCCTCGAGCAGGCGCTCGACTCGCGCACGCACAAACTTCTTGTTGCGCTCGACCGGAGCGGCCGAAACGCGCTCAGCGGGCAGGACAAAAGGTACAAACACGGTTGAACCATCGTGATGCGCCAAGCCCTCACCGCCATAAACGAGTTTTTCGATGGTGACGTCCATGGTATCGACCCAGGCGAGCCCCGGAACCGTACTGAAGCAAGGCGTTCAGCCAGTGAGATAAAACAGGCTGAGCCGCGGCACATCGAATCGCTCGAACAGCCGCTTCTGCGTGTACTGACGCTCGAGTTGCACAAGTTGTTCCGCAGACATTTTTCGGCGATAGGGCGCGAGCGAGCGGTCCATTTCGCGTCGGATCGCAAGGAGGGTTTCCTCGTCGGCATCCGCCTGAAGCGTCGCGGTCAGTTTCTCTTCTAGGATGGTAAGGCGGCGTTCCAAATCTTCGAGGTCGAGCGGCCCGGGTGAGTCAGTGAAGGGCGCCATTTCCGCGAGCCGCTGGGCGGTATCGTCCAGCCGAGACGAGAGGGGGGCGTGCGCAGCGCGATGTTTTTCGGCGCTGACGCGGAGGCGAGCCTGGTTGCGCGCAAGATACTGCTTCAGCTCTTCGCGTGGAAATGGTTCCTTGGCTGGGCTCGCGGCGCTCGCTTCCGGGCCGCTGCCTCGAGCGAGTTCCTGCGCTTGGCTTGCCGCATCGAGCACCGCGTCGACACAGTAGGCGAGACTCTTGAGCGGGCGGCCGACGGCGGCCCGTCGTGAACGGCCCCAACTCTCGAAAGCGCGATCGATCCCTTTGAGAACCGCCGCGAGCGGAATCCCGGCCTTTTGCCAGGTCTCGACGATAGCCCAATCGAGGGGTGAAACGAGCAAATGCGCGCCGCGCTTGCGCCAGAAGTACTCTTCGATTTCCGTGAAATAGTTGAAGTAGTTAAACGGTTGCATGAGATCGAAGATTGGTTCCGGGTAGGCCGTCAAAAGCAACGGACTGTTCCCCGCCACTTGCGGGTTCAGATCAGCCAGTCGCCCGGCCGGGTGTCCTTTTCTTCGTGCCCGCTCGATCGGCTCCGGCCGACTGATTTCGTTCCCAGATGATACGTAAGCCTTCGAGAGTGAGGAATTCGTCGACCGTTTCGATGTGGCGGGAGGCACCGCCAATCAAAGATGCCTGGCCGCCGGTTGCAATCACTTTTGTCTTCGCGCCCATCACCTTCTTCATGCGGTCGAGTATGCCATCGACCAGATCCGTGTAGCCGTAAAACATACCCGCCTGCATGGATGCGACCGTGTTTGTCCCGATGATCTTTCCGGGGTCTTTGATTTCGACTCGAAACAGGCGCGCGGCCCGCGCAAACAGTGCATCAGCCGAAATGCCGATCCCCGGAGCGAGCACGCCGCCCAAATACTCCCCGTGCTCGGAGACAGCATCGAAATTGATCGCCGTACCGAAATCAACGATCACACAGGGGCCGCCATATTTATCGAAGGCCGCCACGCTATTGACGATGCGGTCCGCACCGACCTCCTGCGGATTGTCATAGTGGATGGGCATTCCGGTCTTAACGCCGGGCTCGACGAAAATCGCTTGGCGTCCAAAGTATCGGTCCGACATGCCGGCGAGCGTCGGATTGAGCGGCGGGACGACCGAACTAATGATTACGCCGCCGATTTCTCGGGGCTCGAGCCCTGCGAGAGTGAACAGATCGCGGGTCAAGATACCGTATTCGTCAATGGTCTGGTCGCGCGCGGTGGTTAGACGCCAGTGGGCAACGAGATCGCGCTGGCGAAAAACTCCCAGCACCGTGTTCGTGTTGCCCACATCGAGTGCCAGAAGCATCAGGAAGCCTCCGCGACGTCGCCGGAAAGAATGGGGACGATTCCATGCCCGTCATCGCGTGTGACGCGAAGCACACCGCTGGGCTCGAGCCCGGCCGTCATACCAGTGAAGCTTTCACTGGCCGTGGTAATCCGCACGTGCTTTCCTTTGAAGTAGGTCGAAACCTCAGCGAAACGCCTGAGAATCGGCGTGGCGCCCTCGGCAAGGAACTGATTGTAGTAGCGGTCCAGACAGCGCAGCAACCGGATCAGGAGCTCCAAACGCGAATGGATGCGGTGGGTCTCGATGCGTAACGAGGTGGCGCTATCGGCAATCTCGCTGGGCATCTTCGTTTGATTGACGTTCATGCCAATGCCGACGACGGCGTGGTGGATGCGATCGGGTTCGGCGTGCATTTCCGTTAGGATGCCGCAGAATTTGCGGCCGCCGACGAGCAAGTCGTTGGGCCAGCGGACGTCGGGCTGCGCGTCGAGATCCTCCGCGGCGGCATCGCGCGCCGCCAGTCCCGCGACCAGTGTCAGAAGCGGCGCGTGGGCTGGCGGAATCGGTGGCCGCAGAAGAATGCTGGAGTAGATCCCCACCGACTTCTCCGAAGTCCAGGAACGGCCCGCGCGGCCGCGCCCGGCCGTTTGCTCTTCGGCGACGACAATGGTTCCGTGCGGCTCGCCGGATTCACCCAGGCGCATGGCAACGGAATTCGTCGAGTCAATTTTGAAAAAGTGCAAAATGCGGCGGGCGAACGCAGTGCCGTAGAGGCGGTGGCTTAGCATCTGCGGGATGAGCAGGTCGGGTACACGCTCGATGTGATAGCCGGTCCGGGGATGGCCTTTGACGCGCACGCCGAGAGCGCGGAGTCGCTCGACCCAACCCCATACTTGCTGCCGGGTGGCACCGATTTCCCTCGCGATTTTTGCACCGCTGATGACGATGGTGGAGTTTTCTGCGAGCAGGGTTAGCAGCGCGTCGATGCGCCGGTCGGTCGTGCCCGGCAAGTCCGTCATTCTCTTGGTTGCCATAGGCTGAAATGACGAAGCATACTCGACGGGACCGAAGCCCACAAGTTTCAGCCGAGCGCTACCGAAAGGGCCGAGACCGACTCGGATGCAACGCCGTGTCGGTCAAGCGAATTCGCTAAGCGACCGGCGCTGCTCCATCAGCTTCGCAAGCTCGGCCTGTCGTTCGGCGAGGGTTTTGCGCAATCCCTCGACGACCTTAGGGGGAGCCTTCGAGGTGAACTCTCGGTCGGCAAGGCGACCCTGTTTCGATTCGATGTCCTTTGCCAGGCGGTCAACCTCCTTACGGAGGCGCGCAACTTCCGCCGCCTTGTCCATCGCTTCGCCATAGCCGATACGCAGATCAAACTGCGCCGTGGAGCGGATGGCCGCACCGGCGGCCTCGAGGTGCCCCGATGAGATGCGCAATTCAGAAAGCGTCGCCAAGCGCAGAACTGCGTCCACATTTTCTTCGACCAGTCTTTCGAGCACCGGATTGTTGGTTGAAAAATCGGCTGGCACTTTGCGCTTGGGATCGAGTTTCATTTCGGCGCGAATCTGGCGAGCTCCCACGATGATTTCCTGCAGTGTCGCCATGGCCTCATCGGCAGCCGCATCGGCCGAGCCGGCGCGCGGTTCGGGAAAACCAGCGAGGGCGATCGAGTGCGCGCCCGCCGCTTGAGGTAAGCGGTGCCATAGCTCTTCGGTGAGAAAGGGCATGACGGGATGCAACAGGCGCAGGGCCAGATCAAGCGCGGCAAAGATATTTTGCCACGCCGCGAGGGCGATGTCCGGACCCGTTGCGGCCAGTTGTGGTTTTATCCACTCGATGTACCAATCGCAGAAGTCGCCCCAAAAAAACTGATACACGGTCTGGCAAGCTTCGTGGAAGCGGAAATGCTCGAGTGCATCGTTGATTTCAACGACAACGGACTGAAGACGTGAAAAAATCCAGCGGTGAGCAAGCGCTCCTTCCCCAACGACCGGATAGGGTGCCTGGACGCGAATTTCCGGGGCAGCCAAATCTTCCAGCCGAATCGTGCGGGCCTCGATCTTTTCGAGATTGACAAACAAAAAGCGCGCGGCGTTCCAGATCTTATTCGCAAAGGCGCGCGCGCCCAAAATACGATCCTCGCTGAGGATGATGTCAGTGCCCGGAGCGGACATGCTGGCGAGCATGTAGCGGAGGGCATCGGTGCCGTATTGCTGGGTCAACGCGAGCGGATCGACGCCCGTACCTTTCGTCTTCGACATCTTCGCCCCCTCCGAGGTGCGGACCAGGGAATGCAGATACAGGCGGCGGAAGGGGATACGGTTAAGGTCCGGGTCGGATCGTCGGTTGGCCAGATGCAGGCCCATCATGATCATGCGAGCGTCCCAGAAGAACAGGATGTCGTAGCCGCTAATCAGCAAACTGGTCGGATAAAACTCGCGCAGCTCGGGCGTGTCGTCGGGCCAGCCAAGGGTTGAAAACGGCCACAGGGCCGAGCTGAACCAAGTATCGAGCACGTCTGGATCTTGGGTCAGCTTCGTGCTGCTGCACTTGGGACAGCTCTCGGGCGCGCTGGCCGCGCGTGCGTGACCTTCTATGATCTCCACGCGCGAATCGGCCGCGGGAATCATTTCCTTGCAGTCGTCGCAGTGCCAGACCGGGATGCGATGGCCCCACCAGAGCTGCCGCGAGATGCACCAGTCTCGGATGTTATCGAGCCATTGCAGCAGGATCGTGCGCTGGTTGTCGGGCACGACTTCGATGAGACCGTCGAGCACGACTTTCTTGGCTGGCTCGGCGAGTGGCTTCATTTTCATGAACCATTGTGTCGAAATGCGCGGCTCCACCTCCGATTTGCAGCGGTCGCACAGCCCGATCGAATGCGTGATGTCCTCGATGCGTTCGAGCAGGCCTAATTGCTTAAGATCGTTGAGGACACGCTTCCGCGCCTCGAAGCGATCGAGTCCGGCGTATGGGCCTGCGGCCTCACTCATGTGGCCATCGTTGGTCATCACGTCGATCTCGGGCAAATGGTGCCGCCTGCCAACTTCAAAGTCGTTCGGATCATGCGCAGGTGTGATCTTGACCACGCCCGTGCCGAATTGGCGATCGACGTAGGTGTCCGCCACGACTGGAATCTCGCGATTCAGCAAGGGCAGCACCACCTTCTTGCCGATGAAGCGCACGTAGCGTTCGTCATCGGGATGAACGGCGACGGCCGTATCG
>CAYOXF010000060.1:0-23213 GCA_964407845.1 uncultured Acidobacteriaceae bacterium
GGGACCTGGGATATCTTCGCGCGTTGTTATCGGTCGGCAGCTGCGGCTGGTGCATTTCATCGCGTCGGTGCTCGAGACGGCGAGTTAGCGAAGGGGAGTCAGTCCTCGTCGGCGAGAAGGATGGCAGCGGCAAGAACGGTGGTCCACAATCCACGCTTATCGCCAACGGCGGATTGCGTGATGTTCATCGTACGGACGATCTTGTTCGAGATCCGATAGACTTCCTTTTTTTCGTCCCAAGACAGATCCGGATCAAATTCGACGTTCAACGTAGTGGCTAACATTTCCGCCGCGAGCTCCTCGGCGTATTCGCCGGCGACTTCCTCCGTTTCGCCGAACGAATGATGCTCGGATAGGTAGCCATACATCGATTTGTCGCCGGGAAGCGCCAAGCCAACGCCGGCGGCAATTAAGCGGTGCGGCTCCCGCGTCTGATTTTCACTGATAACGGTGAAAGCCACCTGGCCGGGCTTCAGATGCTTTAGCCCCTCACTGCGAGAAATCAGTTTGCAATGAGGCGGGAAAATTGAAGAAACGCGAACGATATTGCAGGCGGCAATACCTGCGTTGCGGAGAGCCAACTCGAAGCTCGAAAGGCGCTCGCGGTGTTTTCCAACTCCCTTGGTGAGAAAAATTTTCTTCGCGACGAACGCCATGAGCTGTGCCGGTTAGCGGTGCCTCCAGTGGTTGGCTAGAAAAAACAGCGCTCGAAAATTAGCAAGCGCGCGGAGTGATGTCAACTCATTTCCGAGTGGGTCGATTTCAAAAGCCGTCACGAATCGCGCCGCGGGCGGAAAGTCTTGCGGAAATCAGTGGCGATCAAGCTTTGTTGCACAACATGATGCACGGTGCGAGCGCTTCGGAGATTGTCCTCAGTTCACGCAGTTGAGGATGGGTGAAATCAGGACCCGCTTCTGCGAGAGTCTTGCCTTTACGCGACACCTGTACGACGCCGATCACTTCGTTCCCCAAAATAATCGGGGCGCTCATGATTTTCTGGATCGGATCCCCGCGCAGATCCTCTGCAATGGGAACGCCTTCAAACACGGATGCGTGCGGCACGACCGCGAAATGATTGATGATTTCGGGACGCTTCTCGCGTACGGTGCGGACAGCGAGTGAGTTCGCGCTCGACAGCGGAATCTGGCCCACGGCACGGAGACTGTCGGGTACCAGAAACCGAAGCGACCGCTCGTCCGGCGTGAGAGCCAGGATAGCGACCTCGTGTGCTTGCACACCGAAATCTTTACTGATCAATTCAACAGCGCGGTTCAAGCGAACAACCTCGCCGTCGTTATTTCTGCGAGAGAGTTCCCCCACCCACTTCTTCAGATCGCCGATGTGCTCGCTGGGCATTGCCTAAGAAGTCGATCCACGTTCTGAATTGATCAATTGATGTTACGCCAGGCGGAGTCACCGGAGAGGGCAAACGCGCAAGGCGTGTTCTTGGGTAGCAACGCCGACGCGAGGTCGTTTGGGGCTTAGAACTCGTAGTGAAACACGTGGGCGAAACATGGACCGCTGGCGGCCTGAATCGGATAGAATCGGTTTCGTATTTCGGACAAGAAAGGGTCGCTTCGGGTACAGGTGGAGTGAAATGCACACTTTGAGAGGGATGAACGGAATGAAACGCACAGCGGCGTGGTTTTTTCTTTTCACCTTCGGGGTCTTCGCTCCGGCAGCGTGCGCGGCACAGACTGCGGGCGACCAAGGTTCTTCTGGGCCTAACAACTCGGTGAAGGCGCGTCCGGCGACACCTTCCCACACGGCGACCGATCCCGCACTCATGCATCCTGCGGCGCTCAAGGAAAAAGCCCCGGACGTCTATGACGTAAGATTCAAGACTACCAAGGGAGACTTCGTGGTGGAGGTGACGCGTGCCTGGGCCCCTCTTGCCGCGGATCGTTTTTACAATTTGGTAAAGCACGGGTTCTTTACCAATGCGAGTTTCTTCCGCGTGGTGCCAGGCTTCGTGGTGCAGTTTGGGATCAGCGCAGACCCAAGGGTGAGCGCGGCGTGGGACGCGGCCATGATCAAAGACGATCCAGTCCGCGGTAGCAATAAGGCGGGTTTTGTGACATTTGCGATGGGCGGCCCGAACACGCGCACGACCCAGGTTTTCATCAACCTCCGCGACAATGGATCGTCTCTGGACGGGATGGGGTTTGCTCCCTTTGGTCAGATAACGTCGGGAATGGACGTCGTGCAGAAGCTTTACAGCGGATACGGTGATCTGCCCGAAATGGGAGGAAGAGGCCCGAGCGAAGAGGCCCTGTCCAAAGGTGGCAAGGCGTATGTGGACAAGAATTTTCCCATGCTTGACAGCATCGAGACGGCAACCGTGATTTCCCCCACTACGGGAGCATCGTCGAGCGGTGCACCCGTGCACAAACCCGCTCCGACCGGCGGGGCCTCCACGCCGTGAGCGCGGTGGGGCGTGTCATTGATCTACCGGTTGGAGCGCTTAAAACCCCTTCGCGATTGGAAGGACGATGATTCACCAAGGATGCCATCATGACTAATCCGGCTTTGCTGCGGCCCGATTCGATGAAGGAGCAGGCTCCTGACCAGTTCGAAGCGGAATTTGAGACTACGAAGGGAAGCTTTACGGTTCGAGTCACCAGGGCCTGGGCACCGCTGGGGGTGGATCGCTTCTATAATCTCGTGAAACACGGCTATTTCTCTGATGCAGCGTTCTTTCGCGTTGTTCCAGGCTTTATCATTCAATTCGGCCTAAGCGCGGACCCGGATGTCAACCGAGTCTGGCGCGGTGCGAGGATTAAGGACGATCCCGTTACGCAAAGCAACAAGCCGGGTTACATCACCTTCGCGACAGCGGGACCGAACACGCGTACCACGCAGCTTTTCATCAATTTCGGTAATAATACGTTTCTCGATTCGCAGGGCTTCGCGCCGTTCGGTCAGGTCACATCGGGCATGGACGTGGTGCAGAGGTTGTATTCGGGCTATGGTGAGAAACCTGATCAGGGACTTATCACGTCGGAAGGCAAAGTTTATCTGGATAAGAACTTTCCGAACATCGACAGAATCCAGTCGGCCAAAATTGTTTCCCCATAAAAATCCAAATTTCACGCGCATGATCCTGTGACAGGTCTCAATGAGCGGTCATCGAAAAAACGGGCTTGTCTAGCATGAGCGAAGCCCAAGTCGCTGACACGGGTAGGCCCTCCCTTTTTGCCACCGATGCGGGTGGCATCGCGGCACACGCGACAGCGATTCTCGTCGGTGCGGCGGCGACGAAGGTCTTCCTTCAGCTCGCAGGAATTTGGCGTTACGGCGTATTCCGAGATGAGCTGTACTACATGGCCTGCGGGGAGCATCTGGCGTGGGGTTATGTGGACCAGCCGCCATTGATTGCGCTCTTGGCGTGGCTGGTGCGGCACCTCCTCGGCAGTTCACTTTTTGCCCTTCGCATTTGGTGCGTGGTGGCAGGCGCGGCAGTCGTATACTTCACCGGCATTCTGGCGCGCGAGCTGGGCGGCGGCTGGTTCGCGCAGTTTCTCGCTGCCATTTCCATTCTGTTTGCACCCGGGTATCTGGCGTTCGACAGTTTTTTCTCGATGAACGCCTTCGAACCTCTCTTCTGCCTGTTGTGCACATGGATTATGGTGCGGATTGTCAACGGCGCGTCGCCAAAATGGTGGCTCGTATTTGGGTTACTCGCGGGCTTCGGGCTCGAAAATAAGCATTCCATGCTGGTGTTCGGGTTCGGGCTGGTGGCTGGCCTGATAGTTTCGGGCCAATGGCAGCTGCTTCGCTCGAAATGGATTTGGATCGGAGGCGCGATCGCATTTGCATTGTTCTTCCCGAACCTGTTTTGGGAAGCGCGCCACGGCTGGCCCCAGATCGAGGTCGTACGCAACGCACAGCATTACAAGAATGTTCCCATCTCAGCACTGCGGTTTCTGGCAGAACAAGTATTGTTCCTTGGACCGCTGGCCCTACCGGTATGGCTGGGCGGGCTTTTCTGGTTGTTCACGCGGGAAGGGAACCGCTTCCGATTTCTTGGCTGGGCGTACCTCATCGTGCTCGCTTCGTTTATTGGTGGCAACGGCAAGTCCTATTATCCGCTGCCGGTCTATCCGTTTCTTCTGGCGGCGGGCGGCGTGGCCTTCGAGCAGGTGACGGCAGCTCGGGGAAGGGCCTGGGGACGCGTTGCTTATCCGGCTCTGCTCGTAGTTGGCGGGCTGTTCATGATTCCATTCGGAGTTCCTGTGCTGCCCGTTGATATGTTTCTGCGATATGCGCAGATGCTGCCGTATTCGAAGTCCGTCACGACGGAACGAGATGCCGCAGAAGCCGAACTGCCACAACTCTACGCGGATATGTTCGGTTGGGACAATTTGGCGATCACCGTCGCTGAGGTGTATCGCAGCTTGCCGCCAGCCGAGCGTGCCGGTTGCGCGATTCTGGCAGGAAACTATGGGGAGGCGGGCGCGATCGATTACTACGGCCCTGCACTCGGCCTGCCCAAGGCTGTGAGCGGGCATAACAGCTTTTACGATTGGGGTCCCCAGGGCTATTCCGGCGCATGCACAATCATTCTTGGCGAGCAATCGAATGAGTTCATCAAGCTGTTCGGAGAAGTCCACCTTGCAGCGACGGCCAACAATGCCCATGCCATGCCGAACGAACAGCACATCCCCATATATATTTGCCGAAAGCCAGTCGCACCCCTGTCGGTGTTGTGGCCGCGATTTAAGATGATCATTTAGGGACAGGCGTTACGTTGCAAACCTTGGGCCGAGCACCCAGCGCAACGAGAGAGGGCGTCGCCTCAGCTACGGGGCCTGCGGCGTGGCAAGAGGACTTCCCGTTCCAGACGGACGATATCGAGCCCGCTCAGCGCAAGCTTCCGGCTTATCTCCGAGCCGAGATTCCGGACGATGGAAAGCAGCACGCATTCCGTGTTCAGAATCGGGATCGAACGTTCCTCGGTACGGTCATAGGACGGCGCAAGCTGTTCGGCCTGCTTGAGAACGGCTAGTAGTGCAGCAGACGGCCGAGGCAGCGGGTGGGCGACGTTCTTCTTTTTCCAGCGACGGAACAGATGCCAGCCATGCGCTGTATCCTCCCGACGTTGTCGATCATACAGCTCGATCCACGAATGCCACCTCTGCGGGCTGATGCTGCACATACTGCGGAGCAGACCTTCGACCGCTTCCCGATTATGATCTGCCCAATACTCGCAGAGATGCTCCCAATTGCAGATGTACATTCCGGCGAGGTAGTCGGAAATTTCGATAGCTGGAGACGAGCGGCTGTGCGCGAGCATCGCCGCAAGTTTTTCAGCGCGCTGGAGTTCGAGCGTAAGCCGGTGCGACGGGCTGGGCTCGCCTCCCGGATGTTGCGCCTCACCAGGTCGCTGCGCGCGAGCCGAATCCTTACCGCCAAAAGGTCTCATAAAGTGGAATGACCCTTGAAGCAGTTTATCAGCTGGGGCCATTGCTTCGTTCAACGCGTGCTGTAAGTGTCTAGGTCGGAATGCGGAAGAAAAGTACGACCTCTCGCCTGCGCCCGCCGGGTCAAGTCTCCATCTTGTATTTCGTGGCAGCGAGCACGTAGAGTTTTCGCCAAACAAGGCGGTTGATTGTGACGACCAGCGCCGCCATGACAATCGTCGCAGCCAGCAATACTGCAAAATTGCCACTATCGGTTGCGTTGCTGATGACGGCCCCCAGTCCGACCGTAGAATACGTTTCTCCCCGCAGATGCACATACTCTGCAACGACGCTGGCATTCCAAGCTCCACCGGATGCCGTCACCAAGCCGGTAACGAGGTAGGGAAAGATGGCCGGCAAAAATAGCTCGCGCCAGCGCTCGCGAGTCCCCAAATCAAATACCTTACAGACCTCTTTGAGGTCCGTCGGGATCGCAATTGCCCCTGCGATTACGTTGAACAGGATGTACCATTGCGTTCCCAGCAGAAGCAGCAGAATCGAACCTACCCCCAATCCTCCCCGGACTCGGATCAACGCCAGCAGAATGATCGGAAACAAGGCTGTCGCGGGGACCGACGCTGCGACCTGCGCGATGGGTTGCGCGATCGCAGAAAGGGTGGGCCGCAGTCCGATCGCAATGCCCACGGGAATCGTCCAGAGCGCCCCCAGCGCAAGACTCAACTCCACTCGAAGGAAGGTGGCGCCGGCGCCCCAGAAAATGCCGCGCATCTCCGATCCCGTCAGCGAGGTAAGTAGGAAAACCATTCGAACGAGCGCATACGCAATACCTATAAGGGAAGCGACGACAATGCCTCGAGTGATCCACTTGGCGACCTGGCTTGGCGAATCCCTCAAACCGCTATCGAGCGCCCCTTTCGCGAAGTGCAAATCCATTCGCTCGCGGAGCGGCCGAACGATTTCTGAGGCAAACAGCGGTGGAATCTTCGATTTTCTCAGCAGGTCGAGGATGGGTGATCGGGGCACGTCCGTACCCTCAACTTGCTCGAACTTGAACTTTTCGGCCCAGGCAATGATGGGACGCCAGATCAACTGATCCATCACTACGATCACGCCAATCATGGTTGCCAGTCCCAACACGATGGCTCGAGTATCGCCCGAATTCGCTGCCGTTTGCAGGTAAGATCCCAGGCCTGGCAGGCGCAAATCGCGGTCACCCAATACAAACATTTCGCAAGCCATCAGAAAGAACCAGCCTCCGGCAACAGACATCATGGAATTCCAGATGAGACCAATCGCTGCGTAGGGCAGCTCCAATCGTGTGAATCGCTGCCAGCGGCTCCAGCGGTAGACATTGGCGACTTCCCGCATCTCCCGAGGTATCGATTTTAGCGACGAATAAAAACTGAAAGACATGTTCCAGACCTGTCCGGTAAAAATGAGCAGGATGGAACCCAGCTCGACGCCCAGTTGCTTGGTGGGAATCAACGCGATCATGGCAACCATGACGCCCGGAAGGAAACTCAGAACCGGAATCGATTGCAGAGTATCGAGCAGCGGAATCAGGAACTTCTCAGCTCTGCGATTGTACGCAGCCACATAGCCGTAGATGAGGCTGAAAATCAAGCTGACCACGTAGGCAAGGGAAATTCGCAAGACGGAAAACATTGCATACTTGGGTAAGGCACTCGCGCGGAGGGTAATTTCTGTGTGGGTGGCGACAGGCGACAGCCAGTAGTGCGTGGTCGACAGCAGAGCGTAGAACAGCGCCAATGCCGCAAGCATGATCGGCACGTCGTAGAGCAGGGAGGACATTCCGATGACGAATCCTCCCCAGCGTGCACCGGATGACGTTGGCGGCCGCAGGGTCATGAATGAAGGGGCGCCGTTTGGCTGCTACCTTCCTGCTCGGCCAGCTCAAAGAGTCGGAGCCGATCTGTTTCCGGATCGTAGGTAAATATCTCACCCCAGCGGCCCCAATTGAGCGCCGTTTCAAGTTGTTGGTGCGTTTCGTTTTCAGAAAAATGCTCATCCAGAAGGTCGTGAAAGAATTCAAGTGGCATCGTATGGTCAGACTTGCTGGCGAGCGCCTTGTACATTTGGATTAGTAGGGGCACCCTCGCGAGGACCGCCTCGCGGAAAAGCGTTTTCCTCAGTGGAATGTCGGCTTCGACGAAGGCTTGGCCCTGTTCCGTGATTTCGACGTCGCCTTCGTGGGCCTTGACGAAACCAAGCAGGACCGAGGCTTCGAGAATCGGCAGAAGATCGTCCACCTCGAGGTGTAGATCCTCGGCAACGTGATAAATGTCTTCTTGTCCACCGCGGTCTACGAGTAATTCGAGCATGCCCGACACGCCACCGGGCCGAGCATGGGGAAGCATCTCGTAAGCTGCTTTCGCTAGGGCTCGCGTCGGCGGGGCCAGGTCGACCTCCGGCTGCGTCATGACTTTGTAGATGTAATCGACATACATGAGAAAACCGGGTGACTTCCGATCTCGTGGCTGTTTCAGGGGCACCTCAAAATCAGCGCGGATTCGTGCCGGGTTGCGTCCCAGCACCAGGACTCGATCCGCCAACGACACGGCTTCCTCGATATTGTGAGTGACCAGAAAGATGCTGCGCGTCGGGATCTTCTTGGCCATCCATAAGTCCATCAGCTCTCCGCGGAGGTTTTCAGCCGTGAGTACATCCAGGGCAGAAAAAGGTTCATCCATGAAAAGGATTTCTGGCTCCACTGCCAATGCGCGTGCGAATCCAGCCCGCTGTTTCATACCGCCTGACAGCTCCTTGGGATACGCACTCTCAAAGCCTTTGAGGCCGACGGTCGCAAGCGCTGCTAGAGAGCGCCGATGACGATCGGGATGAGACATACCCCTTGCGAGCAGTGGACCTTCGACGTTTTCGAGAACACTCAGCCACGGAAAAAGTGCAAAGCTCTGAAAAACGATCGCCACATTCGGACTCGATTGCCTGATCGGTGTCCCGTGCCAAAGAACCTCTCCTCCCGAGGGCATGGCGAGTCCGGAAAGAATTCGCAGAAGGCTGGATTTTCCAGATCCGGAGGGGCCGAGCAGGGCAGTGATGGTTCCTGGCAGAATCGATAAGTCAAGGGGAGCGATGACCTGGACTTGCCTACCGTCCGGTTGGGCAAAACTCTTTTCGACACGCCGAGCTTCGATAATGGGCCCCTCAGTGACAGGAAGGAGAATCGCAGGTGGTTCCTCCACAGCGACAGCGTGCTCCATAGCACTCGGGGCACCCGACTGAGAAAGCTCGGCCATGAAATCTTTCCAGGTTTCCTCAGGAAGCTCGTCTAGGAAGGCTTCGCGCTTCGGGGCATCCATTCGGTCGATGATGGCCCGCATTTCTGCAGCCGGCCGCGCATGTAAGAGGACGTAGGCGTGGTAATAGGGAAGGTGCGAAACGACCCCTGCAGCCAGACTGTCCTCCAGTCTGCGGAAGACTGCTCGCTGCTGCTCGAAGGGAAGGCTGCTGAGGAAATTCGCGGCTGCCAAAGGTGCCATCTGCTGGAATGCTTCGATGACCTTGTCCCATTGCCGTCGGGCTAAAAGGTCGCGAAGCGCTGGGAGAGTCATGACGCGCAACAGCCTACTACGGGATAGCAGACGCTCTGCACAAAATTAGTTGCGGATTCTACGAGCGGGCGGCCTTCACGCCTACAAGGCGAGGGGATCAGTTCGAGCCGTAGGGTCCGGTCCATCTGAGTCGCTCCGCGCAATCGAATGGCTCTATCTCTTTGGCGACCCGGTGTTGACGACGATCAGACAGTCTTGCGGACGATATCTCGCCCGTCGGGCTCCCATAGCTCGATGGGATTGCCCTCGGGATCACACAAGCGAGCGAAGCGGCCGTTCGGGTAGGGTTGCTCGTCCACCTCAACGGAAATGCCTGCGGCGCGCAGTTGAGACACCATAGAATCGAGATCCCGCCCGGGTCCTTTTGCGCGAAAAAAATACCTCCAGTACCGCTTACCTTTTCCCTACGGCCCTCGTCGCGAACTGCTGTAGGAGCTGCTTGCCTAAGAGGTTTACCGGCATCCTAGGTTTTGTAACATTCTGCCTGATGGAAAAGGTTAAGGGAACGTGAAGATCTGCCTGAAACGGCGTTTTGTACTGCCTCTGGTGACGGTTAGCGGCTACAATCCGAACCTGTGTTCATCGGTCACGTTGCCGTTGGTTTTGCGGCGAAGAGGTTTGCGCCGCGCACGTCCCTTTTTGTCGAGTCCCGGCGCCGGATCCAGGTTCTCGATGTTCTATACTGTGACAGCCGTCACGACGCAATTGTGATTGCCATCACAGCACGGCTGCCCCGATCCGCGCGATCGTGTGTGGCATCCACTGCTAGCTCGTTTGACGCTGCGCGCCGCAGCGGGGAACACTCCCAAGGTGCGGCGCGCGGCGCCCAAAAAACCATGACTGTGCACTCCATGCGAAGAAAGCCAAAGCGACGTCGAAAACCTAAGCAGGGTCCCAAGGCTGTCGAGACACCCCCCATAATTGGCGAGCGTTCGCCCGCACCTATGGCACTTGTCGGACCGTCAGACGATGGAACTGTGGAGCTTGTCCGCGAGTGCCGCAGTTGGAGTCTCGATGGCCTTGTCACGAATTGATTTGATCTTGCGTCTCGCGCCGCTAGCGCTCGTTGTGATGGCTAAATATCGTAGTAGAGGTGAAACTCGTACGGGTGCGGGCGCATTCGCATCGGCGTGACCTCCTTCGACATCTTGTAATCGATCCACAGGTCGATGAAGTCCTTCGTGAAGACGCCGCCCTTGGTGAGATACCCGTGGTCGTGCTCAAGAGCCTTCAGCGATTCCTCCAGCGAGCCGGGTACCGAGGGCACGTGCGACAGCTCTTCCTTCGAGAGTTCGAAGATGTCCTTATCGAGCGGCTGCCCAGGATCGATTTTGTTTTCGATGCCGTCGAGGCCCGCCATGAGCATCGCCGAATAGGCGAGATACGGGTTGCAGGACGGGTCAGGTGGACGGAATTCGAGGCGCTTGGCCTTCGGATTGGCCGAATACATGGGGATGCGCACGGCAGCAGAGCGATTCCGCCGAGAGTACGCCAAGTTCACGGGTGCTTCGAACCCAGGAACGAGGCGCTTATATGAGTTCGTGGACGGCGCCGCAAAAGCGACGATCGACGGCGCGTGCTTCAGCAGGCCGCCGATATACCACAATGCCGTCTGGCTCAGTCCGGCGTAGCCGTCCCCTGCAAACAGCGGCTTACCGCCCTTCCAAAGAGACTGGTGCGTGTGCATACCCGAGCCATTGTCAGAAAAGATAGGCTTGGGCATGAAAGTGACCGACTTGCCATACTGGTAGGCCGTGTTGCGCAAGATGTATTTGTACTTGCACATGTTGTCCGCGGCTCGAATCAGCGTATCGAATCTGAAGTCGATTTCGCATTGGCCCGCAGTAGCCACCTCGTGGTGGTGGCACTCAACTTCGACGCCGACTTCCTGCAGCTTCAAAACCATATCGCTACGCATGTCCTGATAGTGGTCCGTCGGCGGGACGGGGAAGTAGCCTTCTTTATAGCGCGGCCGAAAACCTAGGTTGTGCTCGGCGCGGCCTGAATTCCAGCGACCCTCGTCGGAATCGAGATAGTAAAACGCTTGGTTTTCGCGAGAATCGAACCGCGCGCTATCCAAAATGAAGAATTCGGCTTCGGCTCCGAAAAACGCCTGGTCGGCAATTCCTGTCTTTTGAAGATGTTCCTCTGCGCGGTGGGCCAAATTGCGCACGTCACGCTCGTAAGGTTTGCGCGAGACCGGATCTTGCGCGTCACAGATCATGACGAGAGTGGGCGTGTCGCGGAAAGGGTCCATGAACGCGCTGTTCGAATCAGGGATCAGCAGCATGTCCGATTCGTGAATTTGAGCCCAGCCGCGAATCGAGCTGGCGTCCATTCCGAAGCCGTCTTGGAACGATTCGACCGTCAGCTCCTTGATCGGGTAGCTGACGTGCTGCCATACGCCGGGCACGTCGATGAAACGCAAGTCGAGCATTTTTGCATTATGTTTCGAAGCGTATTCAATAACACCTTTCGGTTCCATCCATGCCTCCAAGACAGGATTTGAGGACCTAGAAGATTTAGGGCGCAGACGTTACCTCACGGGCTGATTCCGCGTCAAGCCCACCGTGGTTTGGAATGCAATGCATTTTTCCATCGCTTCAATCATTTTTTCGAATGGGCCCGAATCAAATTTCCTGGGATTTCTTTATGCAATCTTTATGCCGCGTCAAGTTGGTGCGGCTCAGCGGTCGCGCGCAAACGTCTGCGCCCGAATCCGCCGCATCATTTCTTTCGATTGGACCAGAAAAAGGCCCACGGGATACCTTGGTAAGGGAGGGAGGTTTTGTCTCGCTCAATCGGGCCTTATAGCCGGAGAAGATTTCACTCTTGAGGGAGGTTTATGTTGAACGAACTGCGCAATTTCCTCGAAGTACCGTATGCGGAAATGGAAGAACTGAATTTGAAAGCGAAAGAGCAGCGGCAAAGCCGCGTTCCGATTGAGAAAATTCAGGAGGATCGGCTCAAGTATCTGACCGACGAGAAGCGAATCAAAGCTATCACCGTGCTTTTCAGCGATCTGGAAGGCCGCCTGCACATGCTCGATTACGACAAGAAGTTTCTGATCAAAAGTTGGGACAACCTGACTTTTGACGGCTCTTCGATTCGGGGCTTCACCGCGCAGCGGGAAAGCGACCTGCGGCTGGGAATCGACTGGAGTGCATTTTATTGGGCGCCGGCCGATTTTTTTGGCTCCGGCAAGGTGATGGTTTTCGGAGAGGTCATTGACAAGCAGGGCGGGCCATATGCCGCCGACATGCGTGCAATGCTGAAAAGCTTTGCGGACGGACTTTATAAAAGCGATGGATACACCCTCAACGCTGCTAACGAGATTGAGGGCTTTTTATTTGCGGGTGCCGATGCAGAGAAGCGCTACCACGAGACGGGTCGGTTCGACTACGTCAACACAGGTGGATACTACCACTCGCTTCCCGGCGACCCACTTCGCACCTTCATCGACACCGTGGCCGAAGTGCAGCGCGCGATGGGGTTTCAGAACGAAAAGGACCACCCGGAAGTGGCACCGTCGC
The DNA here is from genome assembly GCA_964407845.1 of uncultured Acidobacteriaceae bacterium. Classification (GTDB taxonomy): domain Bacteria; phylum Acidobacteriota; class Terriglobia; order Acidiferrales; family UBA7541; genus Palsa-295. Next base: position 12,550 of record CAYOXF010000060.1, read on the forward strand.
AGTTTGAAATCAACTATGGCTACGGCGAGGTAGTCGCTGCGGCCGACCAGATACAGCTTTACAAACTGATTTGTCGTCAGGTGGCGACCAAGGCGGGCATGACGGCAAGCTTCCTGCCGAAGCCGGTTGTCGGTGTGAACGGCAGCGGCATGCATACCAACGTATCGATCAGCAAGAACGGTACGAACCTGTTTTGGGATGCGCACGGGCAGGAGAAACTGTCGAAGTGCGGATGGGAGTTCATCGACCGCATCCTCACGCATGGCAACGACATCTGCCTTGCCTTGAATCCGAGCGTCAATGCGTACCGGCGGCTCGATCCACACTTCGAGGCGCCCAACCAGATCAAAGCTTCCGCGGTCGACCGCGGCTCGATGGTGCGCGTGCCGATCGGCAACTCGAAGAGCATGCGCGTCGAGGTTCGATCCGTCGCGCCCGACGCCAATCCGTATATGGTCCTGCTGACGGTGTTCAAAACGGGCATCCGGGGTGGTACCGCCGAAATCCACAATTTGCGGCAAGCGGAACGCTATCTGCCCGACAACATCTACGCTGCGATCGAGGACTTCCGAAAGGCGGAGTGGACAACGGCGCTTTTAGGCGAGGACGTCAAAACCAGGTATGCCGATCTAAAACAAGCCGCGGCTGATCGCTGCCCGCGCCTGCTCGGCACGATCGTGAAGGGCCCTGAGGTGCAGTACCACCACGAGGTCTACAACCAGTATCTCTGGAACCAGTTCTGAGGGAAGCGCCGGAAGCGAATGCCCTGGCGATCGATTCAGCTGGGGCATTCGACTTGGCACGTTCTGGCCGCTGGAGCGGCCCCCGCTCACATAGATCGCACAGACATCCGCACGATATCGTAGGTTTGCAACACTTCCTTGACGACAAAGCCCTCGGCATATTTCACACCGATCATGCGCCCGTAATGGCGGGCAGTGTCGTTCATGCGGCCTTCGAGTTGGTCAAGTGGAAGGGCAACTTTGGAACGCCGATCTTTGGCCACCGGACGAAATTGAGACGCATAGGCGAGAATCGCCCTCCTCCGGCGTTCGTATTCCTTGGTGATATCCACGGCCAAAGTGGGCCGCACATCGGAGTATGCGGCCGCGTACAAAATCTTGAAAGGCCGAAAGGCCTCGCCTGCAAGAGGGTAATTCTTCAGGCCGGCGACGAAGCAGGCTTCGTAACCGAGCCGGGCAGCGGTGTAATGGTCTGGATGGCGTCCTTCCCAATAGGGAAGAATCACGGTGCGCGGCGCAAGTTCGCGAATCACTTCTGCAATCGCAGCCTTGTATTCATCGGAAACGCGCAATTGTGCGTCCGGCAGGCCGAGATTTCGCCGGACTGTCGTGCCCATGATTTTAGCCGCGCGAGCGGCCTCTCGCAGGCGTGTCTCGGGAGTGCCGCGCGTTCCGGTTTCGCCGCGCGTGAGATCCAGGATACCGGTGCGATAACCGGCGTCTGCCATCTTGATCATCGTTCCCCCGCAGGTCAGTTCGACGTCATCTGGATGCGGCGCAATCGCCAGCAAATCGAGTTTCATTCGTCCTCCGTTTCTTTTTTCGAGTGATTCTACATGACCGAGCGAGGCGAATCACTTCACCGGATCCGGGCGAAGCAGGTCCAGAAAAGGGGTCGAAAACGATCTCTGCGCGTCATCAGACCTTCGCGTTGCCGGTGAGGAGCGGCTTCCGTTTCAGCGCAGCAGCAGGGCTGAAGCAGCCGCCGTGGCCAGCACAACTTTCCATGGGTGCACCCGCCAGTGGACCAACAAGAGGAACGCTATCAGTGCCATCGCCAGATCGACTGGGCGCTGAATCGTACTGATCCAGACGGGTCTGTACAATGCTGCACCAAGCACGCCAACCACACTGGCATTCACTCCCGCGATGGCCGCCCGAACGAGGCCTTTCTCGCGCAAACGCGCCCAGAAGGGCAGGATCGCGGAGACCAACAAAAGACCCGGCAGAAAAATGCTGAGCAGAGCCAGGCAGGCGCCCGCAATTCCGTTGGGGGCTACGTTCAAAGTTGCGCCCAGGTAGGCAGCAAAGCTAAAGAGCGGACCGGGGACGGCCTGCGCGGCACCATAGCCTGCGAGAAACGTTGGTTCGCTAAGCCACCCGCGAGCAACCGTCGCAGATTCCAGTAGCGGCAGCACCACATGTCCGCCACCGAAGACCAGCGCGCCGCTGCGATAAAAAGCATGGAACACGGCCAGCGACGATGAGCTGGAGTGCTCGAGAATCAGCGGCGGAAAAAGCAAGAGCAACAAAAAGAGGGATAAGAGAATTACACCGGCTGTCTTCGACAGAGGTGATCGAAACGGATGATGCGCGTCGATGGGCTCGACCGCGGTAGGGAAGATGAGTCCCGCCGTTGCTCCTAGGCTGACGGCAGCGATCATGCTTACGGACGACGGCGCAAGCAGCGCAATGCCCGCTCCCAGCACCGCAATGGTGGCGCGGGCGCGATCCGGTGCGAGCCGGCGCTGCATCATGAAAACGGCTTGTGCGACGACTGCCACGGCAACGATCTCGAGCCCGTGCACCACGCCTTGTGTCTTCGGGCCCGGAAGGAAACGGTGCGCGAACGCACATGCGGCCATCAGCACGGCCGAGGGCAACGTGAAGCCAGCCCAAGCGGCAAGCGCCCCGGGCCATCCACCCGCGAGCATGCCGATCGTGAATCCCACCTGGCTGCTCGCGGGACCGGGCAGGGTCTGAGCGAGCGCGAGGAGCTCAGCGAACTGGCTGTCCTCCAGCCAGTGGCGTCGGGCCACGAACTCTTCACGGAAGTACCCGAAGTGGGCGATCGGACCACCGAACGAAGTGCAACCAAGACGGAGAAAGGTGGCGAGGATCGTTTTCACGCCCACGTCATTCCGAGCGGAAGGTCGATCCGCCACCGATGAATTCATCGAGCTCTGGTGTGCTGCAGGTTGAAGTCAAACGAAAGGCGACCCGCGCCGACGATCAGAAGAAAGATCAAGCCGAAAACCATGCAGAAGTCGGTGCGCGCCTCATGGGCCATGGGCCAAAGGCCCTGCTTCATCAGGATGGGAATCTTCGTAGTCCAGATGGCGACGGAGATGATAATGAGGAGGGGAATTGTGGCAAGGCGCGTGAGCAGACCGATCACCAAGAGCGCACCGAAAAGAATTTCGACGACGCCGACGAAGGGTGCCATGATCTGCGGGTCGGGAATACCGATCTGCGTGAATCGCCCCACACCGAGCGTCGCCGGAAACAGGAATTTTTGTATTCCCTCTGACAGAAATACCCAGCCCACGATGAGCCGAACTAAAATGACAGATGCCGGTGCCGTCGAAGACAGAAACCTCATGCGAGCCTCGCCTACCCGATTCCCCGATGCTCCCGGGGGTGGTGTGAATCGGAGCGCACGGTACACATGCTTACTGGAAAGCAACGTCGTTCGTCAACTCGGGTTCCGTTCAAAATGCCGTGTCGCCGGCGCGATCGAAACGACTCCGCGTTGGACAGGAACGCGCATTTTGTTTTCGCCGGCACGTATCGAGTGTTATCGTGCCAGTCTTCGAGATCGAGGAGACACGAGATGGAAGCGAAGCCGCTAGAAGGGCAGGTTGCGCTCGTGACAGGCGCTTCGAAGCGCATCGGACGCAGCATTGCGCTTCGTCTCGCCGCCGACGGAGCAAATCTGGCAGTGCACTACCACAGGTCGGCGGCGGCGGTGGAGGGCGTGCTGGGGGACATAGGGGCTCTCGGGAGAAAGGCCGTGGCCATCCAAGCGGATGTCTCCAAGCGGAGCGAAGCTCGGCAAATGATTGCGACAGTCGAAAAAAGCTTCGGCCGCCTCGACATTCTGGTCAACAACGTCGGGATCTTTTTCCCCGCGAAATTTCAGGACTTGACAGAAGAACAATGGGACCAGGTCATGGACGCGAACTTGAAATCGCAGTTTTTTTGTTCGCAAGCCGCCGCGCCCATCATGAAGCAGCAAGGCCGCGGACGAATCATCAACCTGTCTTCGCTGGGAGGCATTCTTCCGTGGCCGGGCTTCACACATTACTGTGTGTCGAAAGCGGGAGCGATCATGCTAACGCGCTGCCTAGCGCGTGCCCTGGCACCGGAGATCTTGGTGAACAGCGTGGCGCCCGGCACCATTCAGTTTTCCGGAGAGCCGCCCGATGAAGAATATATTCGTCGTGTGCCGCTGCATCGCACCGGCAGGGGAGACGATATCGCCGCTGCGGTTGCCTATCTGGCGACGGCCGACTTTGTTACCGGACAGGTTCTCGTCGTCGATGGGGGCCGTAGTCTGGTGTGATCGAATGACAAAACGAGAGAATCACCACGGAGGTTCCCGAACGCCATGCCAGAATTGATCGGCCAGCCAGCGCGAATCGAAGCGACGGGCACTAAGCCGAAGATCATCGCCGAGTACATAGGACGGGTGAGGTCAGCGACAGCGGCGGTGAGCGTCGCTCACATGAGAAGCCCTGCCGGCTGGTCCGAGCCAGGGCAAACGCCTGAATTCGACGAGTACTCGCTCGTGCTTAAGGGCGTGCTGCACGTGGCCCACAGGGGTGGATGCCTGGAGGTGCGAGAGGGGCAGGCTGTCATCGCCCATCGTGGCGAATGGGTTCAGTATTCGACGCCGGAGGGCGCAGATTACGTCTCTGTCTGCCTGCCGGCGTTTTCTCCCGCGACGGTGCACCGGGACTGAATGTCGAGACAAATCGCCTTGTTCATTCGCAAACTCCGTGCCACGATTCACAGGTGCTTTGCGACAGGTCCGTGGACACTCAGGGAGCTGAATGGGGGTGGCTTGTGAGGAAGATCTCAGGGCAAGCAGTTTGGAAGATCGGTGCCGTCATGTCGAGCACTGCCGTGATGTGTGCGGTGCTCGGATGGGGTGCAGAAGCCCAGGCGCCGCCCCGGCCGGGCGCAAGCGATCAGCAGCTTCCACCTCTCATTCGCTCGGTGAAAGGTTCGGACCTTTTTCGAGAGTATTGTGCCCCGTGTCATGGACTGGACGGGAAGGGGAATGGCCCCGCCGCGCCGGCACTGAAGTCGAAAGTGCCTGATTTGACTCTCCTCGCCAAGCAGAATGGCGGCGTCTTCCCTGCGGCTCAAGTGCGCAAAACGGTTATGGGCGATAGCACGGTTCTCGCGCACGGTTCTCGCGAGATGCCGGTGTGGGGGCCCATTTTTCATCAAGTGGAAGAAGATGTGGACCGTGGAAACGTGCGAATCGACAACCTTGTGAAGTACCTCGCGTCGATCCAAGCACCGAAATAGAAAATTGCTGGTTCGGCGCGCACGTCGCGAGATTTTCCTCCGAAATTGTTATTTGCAAAAACGAGATTCTCGAATATTCTGTTCGCAGTTCGTGGGGGTAAGGAGCAGGGTGGCAGATTCTTCAACTCTCAAGGGGCTGGCTCGCTTCGGTAGTACACAACGCCACGATGCGTGGTGGATCGAAATCATCCCTTCCCTTGTCGTCTTCACTGCTTTCGTTGTTTACGCGACCTTTCGAGCCTTCGAAGGCAAATTCTACGAATGGGGGCCATATCTCTCACCTTTCTATTCCCCTCTGATTGATCCCGATCACCACTGGTGGCCACTCTCCCCAGCGGTGCTGGTTCTCGGGGGTCCGGCGGGTTTTCGGATCACTTGTTACTATTACCGCAAGGCCTACTACCGAGCATTTGTGATGCATCCACCGGCTTGCGGCGTCTCGGAGGGAGCGCATCGGGGCTATGTGGGCGAGACCTCGTTTCCCTTGATTCTGCAAAACGTGCATCGCTACTTCTTCTACATCGTGACGGTCTTCCTGTGTTTTTTGTGGCACGACGCCATCGTGGCGTTTCGCTGGCCCGATGGATTTGGCATTGGCGTCGGCTCCGTGATCATGCTGGTGAACATCGTTCTGTTGACGACGTACTCGGCTTCCTGCCATTCGCTGCGCCACCTGGTCGGCGGGAAATTGGACTGCTTCTCTTGCGTGACATTCGGCAAGCCGCGCCGCGCCGCCTGGCGCTGGGTGACGGCGCTCAATGAGCGCCACATGTTATGGGCATGGTTGAGCCTGTTTTCCGTGGCGCTGACCGATCTGTACATTCGGTTGGTATCCGCGGGCATCCTCAAGGACATTCGGTTGCTGTGATGCCGGCCCCTCAATACGAAACCCACGAACACGACGTTTTGATCATTGGCGCCGGCGGTGCTGGCCTTCGGGCTGCGATCGAAGCGCTCGCGCAGGGCGCGCGAGTGGCTGTCGTCTGTAAATCTCTGCTCGGTAAGGCGCACACGGTGATGGCCGAAGGCGGGCTGGCTGCCGCGATGGCGTGTGTCGATAGAGCGGACGATTGGCGCACGCACTTCCGCGATACCATGCGCGGCGGAAAGCTCCTCAACAATTGGCGCATGGCGCAGCTTCACGCACAGGAAGCACCCGATCGGGTCCGCGAACTCGAGCAGTGGGGCGCGCTGTTCGATCGCACGGCCGAAGGTGACATTCTCCAGCGGGCGTTTGGGGGCCACAGTTTCAAACGGCTTTGCCATGTGGGTGACCGCACGGGGCTTGAAATGATTCGCACGCTGCAGGATCGGGGCGTGGAGATGGGCTTCGACGTTTTCATGGAATGTACGGTCACGCGACTGCTGAAGGATGGGGACCGCGTCGCGGGAGCCTTCGGCTACTGGCGAAATTCCGGCAATTTCATCGTGTTTAAGGCCAAAACCGTCGTGATGGCCACCGGCGGCATCGGGAAATCGTGGAAGATCACATCGAATTCCTGGGAGTGCACCGGTGACGGAATGGCTCTCGCCTACGAGGCCGGTTCGGAACTACTCGACATGGAATTTGTGCAATTCCATCCCACGGGCATGGTGTGGCCGCCCGGCGTGCGGGGAATTCTGGTCACCGAGGCGGTGCGCGGAGAAGGCGGCATTCTCCGCAACAACAACGGCGAGCGCTTCATGGAGAGATACGATCCCCAGCGCCTTGAGCTTTCCACGCGCGACGTGGTGGCGCGGTCGATCTACACGGAAGTGAAAGAGGGTCGGGGCAGCCCACATGGTGGCGCGTTTTTGGATATTTCGCATAAGCCACCTGAGTACGTAAAGCGTAAGCTTCCCAGCATGTACCACCAGTTTAAGGAGCTGGCCGATGTCGACATCACCAAAGGGCCGATGGAAGTGGGGCCTACGTGCCACTATGTAATGGGGGGCATACGTGTAGATGCCGAAACAGGCCAGTCATCGCTTCCCGGACTTTTCGCGGCCGGCGAAGTGGCGGCCGGGCTACATGGCGCGAACCGGCTGGGGGGAAACTCGCTCTCCGATTTATTGGTTTTTGGCCGCCGGGCAGGGTTGGCGGCGGGCCAACACGCAAAGAAGGGATCTTCTCCGGTGATCGACAGCGCGCAGATTGAAGACGCCGCGCGGCAGCTCCTTGCGCCCTTCGAACGCACCGAGGGTGAAAACCCTTACGCGATTCACCACGATCTGCAAGAGGTGATGCAGAACCTTGTCGGAATCTTCCGCACGGAGGAGGATCTCCGGCGAGCGCTTGGGGAGCTCGACAAATTGAAGGAACGTGCCAAACGCGTGCGGGTCGAGGGTTCGCGGGTGTTCAATCCGGGCTGGCATTTGTGCTACGACGTATGGTCCATGCTGACCGTCTCGGAGGCGTGCACGCAGGCGGCGCTCGCGCGCCGGGAAAGTCGCGGCGCTCACAGCCGTCTCGATTTTCCGAAGACCGAGGATGAGTGGGGCCAGAAGAACCAAGTGATCGCTAAAAAGGGCGATACCATGAGTCTTTTCTCGGTTTCGCGAACGGCCATGCCAACGGAATTGCAGCAGATTTTGTCGGAAGAGAAATAGATTGCGGAGGCTTTTTGATGGCAGAAGCGACGGCAACCCTACGCGTTTTTCGTGGCGACCAGCAAACCGGCAGGGCCGTCGATTACCAGGTGCCGCTTACGCCTGGCATGGTCGTGCTGGACGCCATTCATTCCATTCAAGCGAATCAATCCCCGGATCTAGCGGTTCGCTGGAATTGCAAGGCTGCCAAATGCGGGTCGTGTTCGGCTGAGGTCAACGGCAAGCCGCGCTTGCTGTGCAAGACGCGCATGGACTCGCTGCCACTTGATCAGCCGATCACTGTGTTTCCCATGAAGGCCTTCCCGGTGATCAAGGATCTGGTCACAGACGTTTCCTGGAATTACGAAGTCAACAGGAAGATCACGCCGTTTCGTCCACGCCCCGGCGTTGCATGGAAGATGGACCAGGCCGACGTCGATCGAGTGCAGGAATTTCGCAAGTGCATCGAATGTTTTCTGTGCCAGAACGTTTGCCACGTGTTGCGGGAGCACAACAAGAAAAAGGAGTTTGGAGGGCCTCGTTTCTTCGTCCGCACGGCGGCTTTGGAAATGCATCCGCTTGACGGTGCCAACCGGACAAGCCAGCTACGCGAGCAACTGGGAATCGGCTATTGCAACATCACCAAGTGCTGCACGGAAGTCTGCCCCGAGGAGATCCACATCACGGACAATGCGATCATTCCACTGAAAGAACGGGTAGTGGATGAGTTTTACGACCCTTTGACGATGATCGTTCGCAAGATTTTCGGCGCGAAGTGACGATTCTCCTGTATTGCCTCAGCTCCAGTCCCCGTCCAGCCGCACCGACCCGCTGGCCAGTTTGGTAACCAGTTCGCGGTCAGCCGCGAGAAAATCCAGCTCGGGTAAAGTTTCCGCCTCGCGCCATGCCACTTGCTCGAACTGGAGATTCTGAATCTCATCTGGCGCGACCCGGGCGGTAAAAAATATGAGTTCGATCGGCTCGCGCAGCTCGACCGACGCATAGGTTGTGCGAAAGACCTCGCGTCCGATCTTCGCCGTGGCGCCAAGCTCTTCCCGTAGCTCGCGAACCAAGGCTTGCTCCGGCGTTTCGCCTGCCTCGATTTTTCCTCCGGGAAACTCCCACATCAGTGCAAATCGCCCGCCACGCGGCCGCTGGCACGCCAAGATCCTTCCTTGATGCTCGATGAGCGCTGCGACGACCGTCAACATACTCCGGGGTGATGCTTGGAAGGCAAAGGTGTGGCAAGAAAACAAAAGCGCGCCGAAGAGCCTCCGGCCCCCGGCGCGCTCATGCCTTCGAAATGGACTATTGGTCCGCTTCCACCTTCTTCAGTGGCGGTTTCGGCCGCTGCCAGATCAGCCCGGCGTCGTCGGCATTATTTGGGAAAAACTGTGCCGACTTCTTCCCGGATGGCAAGAGCACGATATCGGCGCGGCGGTTGTACGCCAGCCAGGAAGTCTGCTTTTCTTTCATGCGAGCCTTTGGCGCGGGGTTCGGGTTTGTGCTTTCAAGCGTTCCTACTGTGGCCTTGTCGAGCGGACGCTCTTTTCCATATGCGGCGGTCTCGACCTTGTCGGCCGAAACGCCCTGGTCGACCAGGTACTGCTTGATCCGCTCGACCCGACGTTCGCTCAGATCCTGGTTATAAGGCTTCGGCCCCCGTTCATCGGCGTAGGCCTCAACCGAGAGCTTCGCGTCAGGATCGTATTCGAGATACTTCTTAAATCCGGCAGCGACGGTGGCGAGCGCAAGTTGCTGGCTACGCACCAAGCCGACCTGCGGGTTCTTCTTGTCGGGATAGTCGGTGGGATAAAAGACGCTCTGCAGGGTTACGGTTGGAATCGGCTCAACCGTGCCAGTGACGTGTATGGTGGCCGTCTGCGTCGAGGAGCCACCACAAACGTTGGTTGCGGTCAGCGTGACCGTCTTGTTCTGGTCAATCGTTCGCGTCTGACCGCCCTCCGGTACGGCGCTCGTATCCGAGGGTTGCGCTGAGACCGTCTCATTGCCGCTGGCGGAGGCGGGCTTCCCATCAACCATAATGTTGTCCGCGTTCGATGTCTGCCAGCTCACCGTCGAGGAAGGATTGCTGAGGACCTTATCGCCGATCTGGCGGTACTGCAAGTCGCTCGGGCTCGCGCTGATGGAAGCATCGACCTTTGTGTTGACGTTCACCGTGGAGCTGCTCGTAACCTTTCCACCGGGGCCCGTCGACAGGAAGTCGTAGGTCGTTGTCGCGCGCGGCGAGACCGTCTGCGTGCCGCTCGGGGCGACAGCGCCGACGTTGCCGATATTCGTATCGACCGTGTCAGCCGTCTGCCAAGTCAGAGTGGACGACTGTCCGCAATTGATCTGCGTGGGCGCGGCGCTGAAGTTCCCGGTTGCAGGAGCCACAACGACCGTCGTGCTGGCCATGCCGGACTTGAAACGGGGCAGGTCCTTCAGCTTTTCGCCTTCCTTCCAATCGGTGGTTTTCTGCTCGCCGTTCTTGGCGAGATCGATGACGACCCTCTTGTTGGCGGCCACAGTCACGTCCCCGGCCCAGATGGTCTTGCCCTGGCGCGTGACGGTGAAGTGGAATGTACCGGGGGGCATCAAGAGCTCTTGTTTCCAGATGAATTCATGGTTGAACTCATCCACGTGCCCCACGAAGTAGCCCGGCGTGGTTCCATTTGAGAGCACTGCAGCACGCTGAGTGGATCGCAAGGCGACGCCCGAGAATTGAACCTTCCCATAGGGTCCCGCCACTGGGCCGCCGGCAGAGTCGAGCTTCACCTCGAGCTTCGTCGTCTTTCCGGCCTCGATGTTGAC
>CAYOXF010000061.1:0-38191 GCA_964407845.1 uncultured Acidobacteriaceae bacterium
ACGCGTTGGCCGTCAAACACCCAAACGAACCGCTGCCCCTTCGCTCGCTCGCGCACCGCCCCGCGCGGCACCACCAGCGCCCCTCGCCGCTGCCGGACTTGAATCTCGACTTGGACATTGGTATTGGGCAGCAGCTCCATCTGGCTATTGTCGATTGAGCAGAGTACCTCACCGACACTGCGCACGCCGCGCGCCACCACCTGCTTGGGCACCTGCTCGGTCAGGCCCGTCCACCGTTTTCCAGGCTTGGCGTCCCAGGTGACCACGACGGTCTCGGAAGGTTCCAGCATGCCCAGGTCGGGCTCGTCCACAAACGCCCGCACTCGAACACGGCTTAGATCAGCCATCTCTGCTAGGGTGTCCCCGACTTTCACAAAGTCGCTCACGCTTACGGGCAATGAATACAGCGTTCCTCGGACCGTCGCAACTACGGTCGCCGAACGCACCTTCTCCTCGAGCGAATGGACCAAGTCCTGCCCTTGGTTGACGCGCAGCTGGGCTGCGTCCACTCTGTCCGCGGACTGCTGCTCCAGATCCTTTTGTCGGGCCTCCAGTGCCTGGAGATTGGCACGCGCCTTGGCGAGAGAGGCCTGATTGAGCGCCAACTGTTCGGCGGTCGCGGCGTGCTTAGCGACGAGATCTTCTAGCGCCTTTTCACTATTTTCCAGATTCGCGACCTCGACTTGTGCCGCTTTGAGATCACCCGCAAGCCGCGCCACTTGGTCAGGGGCCCCCCCCGCCCGCGCATTCCGCAAATCGTTCTCGGCAGAGAGAAGATCGGCGCGCGCCTTGGCGAGCTGCGAACGAATATCCGCTGAATCCAGAGTCAAAATCGTCTCGCCACGGCGCACCGCCTGGCCCTCGGTCGCCATGACCTTATCGACAAAGGTGGCAAACTCGGCGTGGGCGATTTCTGGGTCGATCGGCTCGACTTTTCCGTTGCTCGTGATAGTAACCACCAGGTCTTCCCGTGTGACTGGAACGATTGGCACAACCGGCACTTTTCCGCGCATGGCCAACGCGGCAGTGAACAGCATGGCGATGACGATGAGCGTAACAGCTGCAATTTTTATGCGATTTCGCTTTTCGGCCATGCTGGGCCGCATCTCACCGCGCGGCGCGCCCCGTGAGTCGAAAATTGTAACAGACCCCTTCCGTGCTTGCCTATGAAAACACTGGTAGTTGTCGCGAATAACCCATAGAAGCCGATGCTATCCTGGCGGATGGAGATGCCAACCGTCTTTGTCATCGCTCGCGATTGGGCGCTGCGCGCCGGCGTCCGGGCCGAACTTCGCGAACAGGGGATCGATGCACTCGGGATGGATTCGCCAGATCAGGCCGGACAGGCCATCGCGGCAGGACAGATGCCGGCTGCACTGGTGATCGAGGCGATCGCTGAAATCGCCGGCCACCCTGGGGCGAAGGCCTTGATCGAGCGTGTCCCCACGGTTTTGATCGCCTCGCGAACGGAAACCATACCCCTGCCTGCCGCCCGAGTGCTGTATCGCCCAGTGCGCGTCGGGGAAATCGTCCGAAGCATCCAAGAACTCCTCAGACGCGGCCAAGCCGTATAGAAAGTGATGGTGGTGATGGTTGACCGCCTGGATGTCCCGTAAGGGTTTCCGTATAATCTCCGGTTTCGTCCTTCCCAAAGGAGGCGCGTGTACAAAACGGTCGATGACCGGGTCCGCCGAGCGCTCACCCACCATATCCGCGAGCGCTACAAGACCGACGTGCCCGTCATCACCGAGCGGCCCCCCAAGCTCGCGATGGGAGAAATCGCCTCGCCAGTCTGCTTCGAACTGGCCAAGCGACTGAAAAAGCCGCCGCGCGCGCTGGCGCAGGAAATCGCTAATTCCCTGCCTCCCATCGAAGGTGTCGCCCGTGTAGAAGTGGCTGGCGGCGGATACCTCAACGCGTTTCTGGATCGGCCTGCATTCCTTCGGGGCGCTCTCAGGGAAGCCGAGCAGCCCGCGGCGAGCGAGCGGAAGCCGGATCCACACAAGGTCATCGTCGAGCACACGAGCATCAATCCGAACAAAGCCGCTCACATCGGTCATCTGCGCAATGCGGTCCTAGGCGACACCTTCGCACGGCTGTTGCGCTCGACCGGCCGCCGCGTCGAAGTACAGAACTACATTGACAACACGGGCGTGCAGGTCGCCGATGTCGTTTTGGGATTTCTTCATGTCGAGCCGAGAACTCTCGGCGAGGTGCGCGCTCTGGCAGAGGAGGCAAAATTCGATTATCTCTGCTGGGACCTGTATGCCTCGGTAACCCAGTGGCTCGCCGAAGACGCGTCCCGTCTGGAACTGCGCGCGCACACGCTTCAGGAAATCGAACGGGGCCATGGAGAAGCTGCCAAGCTAGCTGAAGTGGTATCGACCGCGATTGTGCGCTGCCATCTGCGAACACTCGATCGCCTCAACATCACCTACGATCTTCTGTCGCGCGAGAGCGACATTCTGCACCTCAAATTCTGGGATGCCGCATTTGAAATGTTGAAGCAGTGCCGCGCGATTCAGTATGCCTCATCCGGAAAAAATGCCGGTTGCTGGGTAATGCAGCTCCCTTCAGAGAGCGAATTCCCCCCTGGGCAGGAAGCTGAAACCAACGGCCAGCAAGAGCCCCCTGAATGGGCGGAAGCAAAGATCATCGTCCGCTCCAACGGCACGGTCACCTACGTAGGAAAGGACATCGCCTATCACCTCTGGAAATTCGGACTCCTTGGGACCGATTTTCGATATCGCCTGTTCAGCGCCCAGACGCGCGGGCCCCAAGCTTGGGTGACGGCGAGCGAATCCGGCGATCGGATGGCCCCTTCGTTCGGACACGCGCACGAAGTCTACAACGTGATCGACGCGCGCCAAACCTACCCGCAGAACGTCGTAGCGGCTGGCTTGAGAGCGCTCGGCTACGTGAGCCAAGCGGAACGGTTGAAGCATTTCTCCTACAGCGTCGTGGCCTTGACGCCGCGCTGTGCCGAAGATCTGGGCTATGAAATACCCTCGGAGGACCGAAAGAAACCGTATGTCGAAGTCAGCGGGCGCAAGGGCCAGGGGGTCAAGGCGGACGACCTAATCGACCGGCTGGAAATGGCCGCGAAAGCAGAGATCGAAGCCCGGCACCCGGAGCTTGCGGGTACGGCCGAATACCACACCATGGTCAACTCGATCGCCATCGGAGCGCTTCGCTATTTTTTGTTGCGCTTTACGCGCTCGACTGTGATCGCCTTCGATTTCAAAGACGCGCTCAGCTTTGAAGGCGAAACCGGGCCCTACGTGCAATACGCTGTCGTTCGCGTAAACGGGATCGTGCGCAAAGGCCTTGAGCGGCTGGGCGATCGGGACCGAGAAACCCTGCGGCAGATCGAAAGTGGCACGATCGAAGTGGGAAGATTCGTTGCCGGTGCTGCCAACGACGACCTGTGGGATCTGGTCCTGCTGGCGGGCTCACTCGATGAGCGCGTCGCTTCGGCCGTGGGTGCGCAGGAACCAGCCTTCCTCGCGCGCTATGGCTTCGAGCTGGCACAAGCGTTCAACATTTTCTACCACAAGCACCACATTCTCTCGGAGGAAGACGCCGAAAAGCGCGCCTTTCTGCTGCGGCTCTCCGAGTTCGTGAAAGATCAGCTCGTGAGAACCCTCCACCTGCTTGGGATCGAGGCGCCGGAGAGAATGTGACCCCTACAGCTTGAGCGCAAAATCAACGATGGAGCGCAAAGCGATTCCCGTCGGGCCTTTCGCAAGCCACGGACGTCCTTCGTCAATCCAGCAGGTCGACGCAATGTCGAGATGGACCCACGGAGTGTCGTCTACGAACTCCTTGATGAACCAGGCGCCCGTGCTGGCGCCGCCGCCTTTACCGCTGCCGGTGTTGCGGATGTCAGCGATGTTGCTTTTGATCATCTCTTCGTATTCGTCATCGATTGGCATGGGCCACATCTTCTCGCCCACGGCTTTCGCGCTTTCGAGGAATCGGTCGAGATATTCGCGCGGCGTACCGAAGGCACCGACGTGGACATTGGCAAGCGCGACTTCGATGGCCCCGGTCAGTGTGGCGGCGTCGATGAGATGGGTGCAGCCGAGTTTGCGCGCGTAGAAGACAGCGTCGGCAAGAATCAGACGCCCTTCGGCGTCCGTGTTGATCACTTCGATGGTCTTGCCGGACATGGCCATGACCACATCGCCCGGTTTTTGTGCGCGCCCGCCGGGCATGTTCTCTGTCGCGGGGATCACGCAGATCACCGGAATCGAGGGCTTCAGCGTGGCGAGCGCTCGCATCACTCCCAACATGGTGGCTCCCCCGCCCATGTCGTACTTCATTTTCTCCATGTTGGTGGCCGGCTTGATCGAGATGCCGCCAGTGTCGAATGTCACCGCCTTGCCGATCAGCCCAAGGACCGGAGCGCCCGATCGCGGATTGGTCGGTGTGTAACGCACCACGATGACGCGCGGAGGCTCAATGCTCCCTTGCGCGACACCGAGCAGCGCGCCCATTTTCAGCTCCGCGATCCTTCGCTCGTCCAAGATCTCAATCCCCAAGCCTGCTTCCTTTGCCATAGTTTCCGCCCGTGCCGCGAGCATCCGCGGAGTCAGTTTGTTCGAAGGCTCATTGATCAGCTCGCGCGCAAAATTCATCGATTCCCCGATTACGCGGGCATGATCGAGCGCCTCGTTCACCTCTTGACCGGTATCGAATCCCACGAGCGCGACGGTGTCGATCGCGCGATTCTTCTTCTCGCTGCGGTATTTGTCGGACTCGAAATCTGCGGCAAGCAATCCTTCGACGATGGCTTCGACCGCTCGAGGTCCTCGCTCGCCTTCCCCCGCAAGGAATGCCACCTTTTTCACGCCGCGCGGTTTGAGCAGGCGCAGTGCCGTCCCGGCCATCTTCCTGAGGTCCGTGCCCGGGACAAATTTGTCCGGCTTACCGGCCCCGACCAGCAGCAGTCGCTCGGCCCGGAGACCCTCGGGAAAATGCAACAGGACGGTCTCGAGCGGCTTCGCCGTCAGTTCGCCGCTCGTAGCCAGTGAGCTGAGGCGGCCGTTCATCGCGCGATCGATTTCGCCCAGCGCCCCATCGAGGTTGTGCTCCTTTTCAAACACATAGGTAACCAGCGCGTCGGCCTGAATCGAAGCATACGGCTGGTAGTCGAGGTGAATCTCCATGTTATCCTTTTCCTTTCATCGCCGGCGGGAGCGAAACATTGCCTCCTCGGCTTCGCGTTTGGCCTCTTTTCGTCGCTCGGCTTCGCGCCGGTCATGGAACTTCCTGCCTCTGGCCACGGCCAGTTCACACTTCGCTTTGCCGTCTCGGAAGTAAATCTTCAGCGGGACGAGCGTCATGCCCTTCTGCTGGATCTGGGCGTTCAGTTTGTCGAGCTCCCGTCGGTTCAACAGCAGCTTGCGCCGCCTGAGCGGGTCGTGGTTGCGAGGTCCGCCCGGCTGGTATTCCGGGATATGGCAGTTGACCAGCCACGCCTCGCCGTCCTGAACCTCCGCGTAGCCCTCCCTGAGACTCCCTTTGCCCTCGCGAAGGCTCTTTACTTCTGTGCCCACCAGCACCAGGCCCGCTTCGAGCTTGTCGAGCAGATCGTAGTTGTAGGAGGCAGCGCGGTTCTGGGCCACGATCTTGACCCCCTCCCACTGCTTCTTCCTGGTGGCCGGTTTCATGGTGCCGCTATGATAGCCGCCGCGCGCAAGGGGTCGCAAGCAACCGAATCAAACGGGTTTCGGTCGCTGGGGAGCGGGAACGTTCATCGGGTTGTAACCTATTGGCATAAAGTTACCGGCAACGGCTGGTTTTCTTGCTGCATCCTAGCTCGGGTGCTAGACTCCGAAGGAACCAGGTAAGATAGCGGAGGATCGCTGTGCGCCGCTTTGCTTTTGTGTCCGCGCTGACTTTTGCGGCCGTGTTTTTAATCGGTTGCCCGCACAACAATCAGGATTACAACGCCGGCCGCAAGGCGGAAGCCGTGCAGGACTACGACACCGCCCTAGTTGACTACGAGCGGGCCCTGCGGAACGACCCCACCAATGCGGAATACAAGCTCCGGGTCGTACAGATGCGCTTGCAGGCCGGCCAGTTCCACGTCGAGCAAGGCGAAAAGGATTTCAAGAAGGGAGACCTGCAGCTCGCCTTAGGCGAGTTCCAAAAAGCGGAAGGAATCGATCCTTCCAATGAAGCGGCCCAGCAGGGAGCCAAGCGCACCATGCAGGCCCTTGCGGCCAATGCGGCTGCCGCAGCCTCCAAGGCTACGAACCCCAATACGGCCGAGAGCGAGGGCCTTCTGCCCGCTCCACCGGAGCTCAAGCCGGTGTCGAGGGAGCCGATCAATTTGAAGATGACGAATGACTCGCGTGTCGTTTTCGAAACGATCGCAAAGCTCGCCGGGCTCAGTGTAATTTTTGATCCGGACTTCACCTCGCGCAGGATACCGGTCGAATTGCCGAACGTAACGCTCGAGCAGGCGCTCGACGACGTGGCGCTGGAAAGCAAGGCTTTCTGGAAGCCGCTGAGCAGTAGCGTGATTTTCGTGGCGCCCGACAACCCGCAAAAGCGAAGAGATGTGGAAGACGAAGAGGTGGAGACGTTCTACCTTTCCAATACCGTCACGCCACAGGAGATCACCGAAATCGTTACCGGCCTTCGCCAGCTTCTCGACCTGCGACGCCTGACGCAGGTGAACGCGCAGAACGCCATTGTGATTCGCGACACGCCGGACAAGCTTGCGCTGGCTTCGAAGATCATCAGCGACATCGACAAGGCCAAGCCGGAAGTGCTCGTCCATGTGCAGGTTTTGGCAGCCAACGTGGATCGATTGCGAGATCTGGGCATCCTTCCCGGGCAAAGCGTAACGGTCACGTTCACTCCTGAGTGCGCGCTCCAGCCAGCCAGCAGTGGGTGTACGACGAGTACTCCCAGCTCAACCTCTACGACGACGACTCCGGCGCAGGTGACCTTAAGCAACCTCAAGAATCTCTCCGGCAACGACTGGAGCATCACGATGCCCGGAGCCGTTGCAACCGCGATCTTGAACGACAACCAGACGAAGCTCATCCAGGACCCCGAAGTACGCGTATCGGATGGTGAGAAGGCCACGCTCACGGTCGGCGAGAAGGTTCCGATTGCCACGGGCAGCTTTCAAGCCGGCGTAGGAGTCGGTGTCGGTGGCGGCGCCGGCGTCGTAAACCCGTTAGTGAACACGCAATTTCAGTATCTCGACGTGGGCGTAAAGGTGGACGTAACGCCTCGGATCCATCCGGACGGCGACGTGAGCATGAAGCTGAGCGTGGAGATATCGGCTCTCAACGGAACGAGCAACATCGGCGGAATCAACCAGCCGATCATCAGTACCCGTAAGGTAGAGCATGACATTCGCCTAAAGGACGGCGAAGCCAGCGTGCTTGGCGGACTGATCGAGAGGATCGACACGAAGACGGCCAACGGGTGGCCTGGGCTAGGCGAAGTGCCAGGCCTCAAGTACCTGTTTTCCGAACAGACCCACGAAGTGCAGGAAGATGAAGTACTGATCGTTTTGACGCCGCATATCGTTCGGCTGCCGTCGATTACGGCAGAGAATCTGCGCACCCTCGCCGCCGGAACCGACACGAATGCCCGCGTCTACCACGACGGGGAGCAAGGGTCCGCCACACCTGCCCTCCCCGGACCGGCACCGTCGGCACCCACGACGCAAACGAGCCCACAGCCCAACGCGCCGTCCACCGCCCAGCTACACTTCGATCCCGCCCGGGCGATTTTGAAAGCCGGAGACTCCACAACCCTCGGCCTGGCGGTAAGCAATGTGAATGACCTCTTCTCGATTCCGCTACTCATTCACTACGATCCTTCCGTCATCCGGGTCGAAGACGTGCGAGACGGCGGTTTTCTTTCCGGCGGCGATCAGGGAATTGCCATCGTCCACAGCATTGATCAGGCGCATGGTCAAATCATCATCTCTGCGACGCGCAAACCCTCGACACCGGGCGTGAACGGCTCCGGAACACTGCTCGGAATCGTGATTCGCGGCCTCGCGCCAGGCACCTCCGCGCTCCAAATACTTCAGGTCAATGCCCGTGACTCGCAACAGCGGACGATCCCCATGGTGTCGAGCGAGGCCGCGGTTCAGGTCGAGTGAGGAACTGATGTATCGCGAACCCTCCCCGACAGCTTCGTCTGGTTGCGCCAAACGATTCCGGAGCACGCGCTCGTCAGGAATGACGCTGCTGGAACTGGTCATCGCCTGTTCGGTATTGTTGGTGCTCGCCTCTGTCGCCCTGCCTCTTGCCCGCGTGACCGTGATTCGCGGAAAGGAGCAAAAGCTGCGCTACGACCTTCGCGAGATGCGAGACGCCATTGACCGATATAAGGATGATGCGGACAAGGGTTTGATTCAGGTGCAGGCCGGTACCGAGGGGTATCCACCAACCCTTGACACGCTCTACGAGGGAGTCCAGCTGACCAGCGCGCAGGATCGGCGCGTCCGCTATCTTCGAGAGATCCCGAAGGACCCGTTCACGGGCAACAAGGACTGGGGCCAGCGGTCCGTGCAGGATGATCCAGATTCCACGGCTTGGGGAGGCCAGGACGTTTTCGATGTCTATAGTCAAGCCCCGGGCACAGCACTGGACGGAACGAAATACTCGGAGTGGTAGCAGGCGAATCGATGCAAGCAAACCGCGGTACCGAACACATCTGGGCCGTCGAGCATGGCTTCACGCTGCTGGAACTGATGGCCGTCATGGCTATCCTTCTGGTCTTGATCGCACTGGGCGCAGCTCATTACGAGCAAACGATTGTTCGCGCACGCGAAGCGGCGCTCCGCCAAGACCTCGACGAAATCAACAATGCCATCCAGGAGTACACCGCCGACAAAGAGGCGGCACCCACATCGCTCGACCAACTGGTTCAGGCGCGTCCTGCGTATCTCGGCCGGATCCCCAACGATCCCATGACCGGACACAACGATTGGGTGGCTGAAACGTGCGACTTGCTCGACAGCTCCGACCAGCTTTCGACCGGGATTTGCAGCGTTCATTCTGCCTCCGACAACATCTCACCGAGTACGAACACACCCTATAGCTCGTGGTAAGTCGCACAGCCACGCTCCTGTGGCTTTTCGCGCTTGTATACGTCGGTTTCGAGTGTTTAGTTACTGCCCACGGTGATCGGACGGTGAATCGTGCCTAGCTACATCGGGGCCATCGATCAAGGTACGACCAGCACGCGCTTCATCGTGTTCGATCAGAGCGGGAAGGTCGTCTCGATGGCGCAGAAAGAACACGCGCAGATCTACCCGCGGCCAGGATGGGTCGAGCATGACCCCGAAGAAATTTGGGAATGTACAGTCGAAGTCATCGCCCGGGCCATGCAGCAGAGCGGTCTCAGGTCGAGCGACCTGGCTGCTGTCGGCATCACCAACCAGCGCGAAACGACCCTCCTCTGGAATCTGAAAACGGGGCGCCCTGTCTATAACGCGATCGTTTGGCAAGACATCCGGGTCGAGGATGCCGTTGCCCATTTCTCTCGCGATGGCGGACAGGACCGCTTTCGCGCCCAAACAGGTCTCCCGCTGGCCACCTATTTCAGCGGCCTGAAGATCCGCTGGATTCTGAACAACGTGCCTGGGGTGAGGAAGCAGGTGGAGGCTGGGGAGACCGTTTTCGGAAATGTCGATACGTTCCTCGCTTGGCGATTGAGCGGCGGGCCGAGGGGAGGCGTCCATCTCACCGACGTGACCAATGCGAGCCGCACGCAGTTGATGAATCTCGAGACGCTGGCATGGGATCAGGAGATCCTGGATTGCTACGAAATTCCAGAAATCCTGCTGCCCCGGATCTGTTCGAGCAGCGAAATTTACGCTTTGGCCGAGATCGACACCCTCAAGGGCGTTCCTATCGCCGGGATTCTAGGCGACCAACAGGCAGCGCTCGTTGGACAAACCTGCTTCGAGCTCGGCGAAGCAAAAAGCACCTATGGAACCGGTTGCTTTTTGTTGATGAACACCGGTGGAGATTTGGTTCCATCCCAACACGGGCTGATTACCACGGTGGCCTACCGACTCGGTCACAAGCCACCACACTACGCACTGGAAGGCAGCATTGCCATTTCTGGCGCGCTCGTACAATGGTTGCGCGATAACCTCGGGATCATTGTGCGCAGTGCCGACATTGAGCGACTCGCCCGGACGGTCGAAGACAATGGCGGAGTCTATTTCGTCCCTGCATTTTCCGGGCTTTACGCTCCGTATTGGAAAGCTACTGCTCGCGGCGTCATCACCGGTCTCACGCGCTATGCGCACAAGGGCCATTTGGCGCGGGCCGTTCTGGAGGCCACGGCGTATCAAATTCGCGAGGTTGTGGAGGCGATGGAACGCGACTCGGGCATCGCTTTGAAAAACCTGCGCTGCGACGGCGGGATGGTGGAAAACGATCTTCTCATGCAGTTCCAAGCGGACCTTTTGAATCGCCCGGTCCTGCGTTCGCTCGTGAGGGAGACTTCGGCACTGGGCGCGTGCTTCGCGGCCGGGCTGGCCGTTGGCTTTTTTCGCGGTACCGAGCAGTTGCGAACACTTTGGGCTTTCGACCATTGCTGGCAGCCACGGATGGAGGAAGGAAGGCGTGAAGAGATCTACCGCCTGTGGAAGAAGGCCGTGACCCGCTCCTTCGATTGGGCCGAGGAGAGCTAGGAGGAGGGTCGCGGGTTCCCCGTGAGCGTGACTATCATGTTAGAGTAGGTATCGCATTTCGTGACGCCCCAGGCGCCACGTAATCAAACGGGGAGAATTTAACGAGATGGCTCGCGCTAAGATCGCTCGCACCCGTTCGTCGCCGGTGCGCGCTCGAAGTAGACGAAAACACGACCATGCGGGAGCATCACGCGTGCTCGCTCCTGCGGTGCAGGCGGCGGAAAGCGGTAAGGTCACAGGTCTTCGCGAGCGCAAGAAGGTGCGTCTGCGCCAACAGATCATCGATACTTCGATTCGACTATTTCGCAAACGCGGTTACGAGAACACCCGGATCGACGATATCGTTCAGATTCTGGAGATCAGCCAGCCCACCTTCTTCCGGTATTTTCCGAGCAAAGACGCGGTCTTGCGCGAAGTGGGGCGACGCGGTTTTCTCTGCATCAAAGAGCACCTGGAAACGGAGCTCTCCAGCCGCGCATCGACAGCCGAGCGGCTGCGTGAGCTCTACCACACCATGGCCCAGGAAGTGGAGTCGGACCGACCGCTTTGGCAGGCCGTAGTGCTCTCCGGCGCCATGGATCCGGTGCGTTCCCCGGAGATGCGCCAACCAGAGGAAGTGGCAGCCAGCCTGTTACGAGAGATTCTTGCAGAAGGACAGAGGCGCGAAGAAATTACACGGGCCTTCCCCGTGGTTCACCTCGCCGAATTCATGGAGGCGCTCTACACCACCGTTGTCCGGTGCTGGGCCGTTGACCTTACCGGACCTCACAATTTGGGCGAGCGTGTGCGCAGCGCCGTGGAGTTCTTCTTGCGCGCCGTCCAGCCCTGAGGTCGGATCCAGACGATGAAGGCCGCGGTCTTGCATGAATTCAAGAGACCGCTCGCGATCGAAGAGGTCCATCCACCCAAGCCGGAAGCCCAAGAAGTCTTGATTCGAGTAGAAGCCTGCGGCGTGTGCCATTCCGATTTGCATTTGGCCGATGGGGACTGGACACAGCTCGCGAAAATCGTCAAGAAGCCCCTGATCCTAGGACATGAAATCGTCGGGCAAGTGGTCGAAAGAGGTGACGCCGTCGAAAGCCTGGACGTGGGCGACCGGGTCGGGGTCCCCTGGCTTTACTGGAGCTGCGGAGATTGTGAGTTCTGCCGTGAAGGAAACGAAAACCTCTGTGCGCGTCAGAAGATTACAGGCGTCACGGTCGACGGCGGCTACGCCGAATTCGTAAAGGCACCGGCGAGCCACGCCCTGCTTATCCCCAAAAGTCTCTCGCCTCTCGAGGCGGCCCCTTTGTTCTGTGCGGGTCTCACCGTCTACCGCGCCCTGAAGCAGGCCCGGATCTCCCAGGGCCAGCGGGTTGCGATCTTTGGTATTGGGGGCCTCGGGCACATCGCCGTGCAGATTGCAAAAGCGCTCGGTGCCGAAATTGCCGCAGTCGACATCGTCGAGGAAAAACTTGCGCTCGCCAGCTCACTCGGCGCCACCCACACATTCAATCCTCGCTCACCCCGCGCGGCCGAAGGATTGCGGGGCCTGGGCGGAGTCCACGTTGCGCTTGTGACTTCGGCGGCCGTGGCCGCTTACAACATGGCCTTCGATTGCGTGCGGCCCAGCGGAACTCTTCTCATGGTAGGCTTGCCAGGCGAAAACGTCGGCTTCCCGCCGATTCTCATGGCAGCTCGCGAAATACGCATCCAGGCCTCGGCAGTGGGTACGCGCCAGGACTTGCGAGAGGTTCTGGCAATGGCCGCAGAGGGGAAAATCCGCTCTGAGGTAGTTGCGCGCCCTCTTGCCGAAGTCAACGAGGTGATCGAGGAGTTGAGGCGCGGCCAGATCCCAGGCCGTGTCGTTCTCACTCCTACTCCGGTCTCGGCCTGAGAACAGCTTGGGAGCAACGTCGCGACAATCTGTTGACTTGACGCTAGTCACTAACATGTGATAGCTACACACACAACTAAGGGCGGGCCCACAACTCTGGGCTGGGGGGAGAAGACCATGGGGTCCAAGCGATCTTGTCTCGGCTTTCCTTCGAGTTGTTCTCGATTCATCGGCGCAGCCGTAATGGCCTGGTGGGTGTGCCTGCTTGTGGTAAGTCCTAGTGCCCAGGCGCAGGGCGTGGGCAACTCGGGCACCATCGCGGGTACGCTTGTCGATCCGTCCGGCGCGGTTATTCCGCAGGCGAACATCGTGGCCCTGGAAACGGCCCGGGCAATTGAGTACACAGCCACTGCCGACGATAAGGGCCAGTACCGCCTTACCGGACTGCTGCCTGCCGTTTATAACGTGACGGCCGAGGTCGCAGGGTTCCAGACACAGACTCAGCAGGGCGTCGTCGTTCGAGTCGGTGAAACCGTGACGCTGGACTTCCATTTGAAAATTGCGACCGCGGGCCAAACCGTGGAAGTAACCGCCGCACCACCGGCCGTGGACATCGAACGGGGCAGTCAGGCGAATACGATCACGGAGCGGTACATTGAGGACCTTCCCATCGACCGACGCGACTACCTTACCTTCACCCTGCTACTTCCGGGTGTGACGCAATCGGTAAGGCTTGCCGATGATCAGGATTTTCGCGTCAAGCAGACCCCGCAAAGCGGGCTTGCCTTTTACGGAAGTAACGGCCGAGGAAACAGCGTGAACGTAGATGGCGGCGAAGCCTTGGGTGATTCGGGCGGTGTGCGGCTAACCATCAGCCAGGATGCGGTTCAGGAGTTCCAAGTGAATCGCAGCAACTATAGTGCCGACCTGGGCGGAGCAAGCGGCGCGTCCATCAATATTGTCTCGAAATCCGGCACCAATGATGTGCATGGCACTGTCTATAGCTATTTCCGCAACAGCGTGCTGGATGCTAGCGATCCGTTCTCATTTACGCCGGCACTCGCGCCCGACCCGACATTCAGTAATTTCAACTTCACCTCGGTCGGCAAGCCCGTGAAAAACGGCCTGGCCCGGTACCAGTTCGGAGGGGCGGCCGGATTTCCCATTCAGAAGGACAAGACCTTCTTATTTATCGCCTTCGAAGGTTTACAGCAGAACTCCGATACGGCAGTGCCCCTGCTAACGACTAGCTCGATCTTTGCCGGACCCAATCCGCTGGCAACCGTGAACCCGTTCCCACAAAGCGACCCGCGATTTGCACAGCAGGCCATCGTCACCGGTCTGGTGAACGAAGGCGCTGCACCGGTCCCTTGCATCAACGTGAACGGCGTACCGCAAGTCTTTCCTGCGCGAATCTGCGCAGGGGTCCTCGCAACGGCTCTAACCGTCAGCCCTGTCACGGGCTTGACTCCGGGTCAAACGGCCCTCAATCAGTACCTCATCACCCAATTCGAAGATAACGGCGGGCTCTTCAACTACAACACGAATGAGTACCTCGTATCGGGGCGCCTGGATCATCGTGTTGATGCCTCGAACCAGCTTTCTCTCTCCTACAGGTACGGGCATGATGTGGAGCGGAATCCTGACGTCGAATCGCTGACTGGCTTTTCGGCGGGCAGTTCGGTCCACACCTATGACAACACCATTACCGGCGCCTGGTATCACGTGTTTAATCCGAACACGCAGAACCAGCTCCTGGTGCAGTGGAACTACAACAGCTTTAACGTAATCCCCAATGAGCCCGCGCAGCCAGGACTTCAAATCCCCGGTTTTGCGAATAATCTGGGAACCAACATCTTTTTGCCGAACTACACGACGCTGCGCCGCACACAAATCGTGGACAACGTCAGCTGGGTCCATGGTCAACATACCATCCGGTTTGGTGTCGCCGAACTCCTCCGCGGAAATACGACCACCTCGCATACGTTCTTTCCGGGCCGCTTTGTTTTCGGCCCCCTTCCCGGGGGCGTGTTGAGTGATTGTTTGCAAGTGCCGGCGGCTTGCGGACTCTCCGCGGCACTCCCTGCAGCGGAAATCAACTCGCTGCAGGGGGCCTCACTCGGCGCACCGCAGCTCTATCAGCAGGGTTTCGGCAATGCGTATTACCCCGGGTATACGCGGCCCTTGACGGGCCTTTACGTGCAGGACTCCTGGGCCATCACACCCAGCTTTACCTTGAACCTGGGAGTTCGCTGGGAAATCGACTCACAATATCTTCCGCTGAATACGGACTGGAAGGATTTTGCTCCTCGAATCTCCTTCGCTTGGGATCCGTTTAAAGACCACAAGACGGTGATCCGTGGCGGATACGGGATCTTCTATGGACCGATCGACACCCAGATTCCGCAGGTGGATTTGAGTCTGGGTGTTTTGAACGCGAATCGCAGCACAGTGGAGAACCAGAACAACACCTCACAAGTTCCCGATCAGGTCAACAACGTCGTGAAGACGTGTGGGATCGGCGTGACGGCGTTCGGTCCTCCGGGCGTTATTTTCCCCGGCAACGGTACCAGCCCTTGCAACCGCTATATCTCGATCTACGTCGACCCTCTCACACCAACAGGTCTTCCGTTTCTACAAAACTCTGCCGCTGTGTTTCAAGGATCGTTTGCCCAGGGGCTGATCCAGTGCACGACGCCCACACCCGGAAACAGTGCCTGCATCACGCCGGCTTCCGTAGCCCAATACGGAATCTTTGTCCAGAATACCGGACAGCTTTCGCCGCTGACCGTGCTCTTCAGCAACCCGCCGAACTATAAACCCCCCTACGCGCAACAGGCGTCGGTTGCCATTGAGCGCGAGATTTCGCCAGGATTTACGATTTCCCTCAGCGGAATCTATACCCATACCCTCCGCATCCCGGTTGCCATTGATACCAATCTGCTAAAGGCACCGATGACCACGGTCACCTTGGCCAACGGCAAGAGTGTTTCCTACCGGAACTGGAACGGATGTATACCCGGCAATCCAAACTCGTGCCCTGCCGATCCGCTCGGCGGAACGGAGTTTCCCGGAGGGCTGTCTCCCTGCGCCAACCCGTTCAACTGTTTTGTCAATCCCTTGATCATTCAAAACAACCAGTACACCGACGCGGCGTCGGCTCTCTACGAGGGGGGAATCCTCGAGGTCAACAAACACTTCAGCAATAACTACATGATTTTCGGGAGCTACACCTATAGCAAGGCCTTTGACACCACAACCGATTTCAATACCGACTACGGGCCGCAGGATCCGACCAACTTGAACCTGGACCGGGGTCTTTCTGAGTTTGACCAGCGAAACAAAGTCGTGATCGGCGGGGTCGTCCAAAGCCCCTGGAAGGAAAAGATTTTGTCAGGGTTCCAGCTGGCTCCGATCTTTGCCTACAACAGCGGGCTTCCCTTCAACCTACTGGCCGGGGGAGAGGTCAATGGCGACAACCACACAACGAACGAACGCCCGATTGGGGCGCCGCGCGACGCGGGTCTGGGACCCCATTACGTCTCCTTCGATATGCGTCTGACGTGGCAGTACCAGCTGACCGAGAAGATGAATCTTCAATTCACCGCGGAGGGTTTCAACGTCGCCAACCACACCAACTTTGCGAGCGTAAACAACGAAGTGGGCCCCCTGTTTGGTTTTCAGCCTGGGTTTACGACGTTTAACGTGCACGGGATTCGTCCCGGAACGCCTCTTGTGGGCGGCGGGATCGCCTCGCCCAGCACGCCGCTGGCGTTCACGTCGGATTTTCCCAAACGCGAAATTCAGCTCGGCGTGCGCTTGAACTTCTAAGCTTGATCAGCAGGCAGATCGACCAAGGGCCAGCCCACCTTCGTGAGCTTGTGGTCCACTCTAGGCTCGTGTTGGCAGCCGGGGAGTTTCAACGGTGCTGAAGGAAACCGTCGAGTCCAAGAACGTCAAACAACTCTTCGATCTAACCGGACGTGTGGCCATCGTCACCGGAGGCTCGATGGGACTGGGACGTCAAATGGCCGAGGGGCTTGCGGAGGCGGGCGCGGACTTGGTCGTGTGCGCCCGCAAGAAGGAGCGCTGCGAGCGCGCTGCAGAAGAGCTGAAGGCACGGGGGGTGAGGACTCTCGCGGTCGGCTGCGACGTGAAGAGCCAATCGAACATTCAACAGGTCGTGGATCTCGCGCTTGCGCACTTTGGCCGAATCGACATTCTGATCAACAATGCGGGCACTTCCTGGGGAGCGCCTGTGGAAGAGATGACGCTCGAGCAATGGAATAAGGTAATCGACACCAATCTCACCGGCACCTTTCTGTTCTGCCAGGCGGTCGGCAAAATCATGACCGCACAAAAGCGCGGAAAGATCATCAATATTGCGTCCGCGGCCGGGCTCCGAGGCTCTCCACCCGACTTTCAGGCCATCGGATATCACGCGAGCAAGGGTGGCGTGATCATCTTCACAAGGGACCTGGCTCGCAAATGGGCCATTCACAATGTCCATGTGAATGCGATTGCGCCGGGATGGTTTCCCACACACATGTCGGAAGCCCTCATCGCACGAAACCGGGAAAACTTCCTTCGCGGAATTCCCCTGGGCCGTTTTGGCGGCGACTACGACCTCAAGGGGGCCGCCGTCTTTCTGGCCTCGGAGGCCTCGGATTTTGTTACTGGGCAGGTGCTCGCGGTGGACGGGGGACAATCGGCCTAGGAGGGCAACACTCGAATGAACATTCCGCTCACGCCGGTGCGATTCTTGCGTTACGCCGAACAGCAATATCCCGGCAAGACAGCCGTCGTGTGCGGCCCCGAACGGTTTTCGTATTCCCAATTTGCCGGCCGGGCCGCGCGCCTCGCTGGCGGCTTGCGAAAGATCGGTGTAAAGCCGGGTGACCGAGTTGCTTTCCTCAGCATGAATTGTCACCGGCTGCTGGAAGCCTACTTTGGCGTTTTGGAGGCGGGTGCGGTCCTGCTGCCGCTGAACGTGCGTCTAGCGGCTGACGAACTCACCTTCATTCTAAACCATGCCGAGGCGAGTGTCCTGTTCCTGCAAAATGACTTCTGTGGCTTGGTGGATTCGTTCCGCCAGAAGCTTTCAACGGTTCACTCCTTTTGCTTACTGGACCACCACCCCGAGGCGGCGTGGCTTTTGCCCGAGACCTATGACCAGATTCTGGCCGCTGCCACGCCCTACCGGCCCGACATTATGGAGTTCGATGAAGATTCAGTGGCTGAGCTGTTTTACACGAGTGGAACCAGCGCCCATCCCAAAGGTGTCATGCTCACCCACCGAAACATCTATCTACACGCTCTTAGTACCGTATTGGGCCGGGAAAATCCCGACGAGAGCGCACACCTGCATACGATTCCGCTGTTCCATGCCAACGGGTGGGGTTCCGCCCATACGCTCACGCTAAGGGGCTTCAAACACGTCATGATTTCGCGGTTTGATGCTGTCGAAGTCTTTCGGCTGATTGAGAGCGAGCGCATCCAGAGTCTGGGCCTTGTGCCCGCCATGGCCATTGCCCTGGTGAACTGTCCGGCATTTCCTAATTACGACCTCAGCAGCCTGAAATGGGTGAATCTCGGGGGCGCCGCCTCTTCTCCGACCCTGGTTCGCGAGGTGGAGGAGAAGCTCCACTGTACGTGCCTTTCCGGATACGGACTGACGGAGACAGCGCCGGTGCTGACAACCTCTTCGATGAAGCCGGGGCTCGCCTGGAAGGGAGAGGAGCGGTTTACGGGCCAGGCCATGACCGGCTACGCGATTCCCGGCGTGGAGCTTCGCGTCGTGGACGGGAATGATAAAGACGTTCCGCGCGACGGACGGGCGGTCGGTGAAATCATCGCGCGCAGCGACGGCGTGATGAAAGGCTATTGGAAACAGCCGGAAGCCACGGCGGAGGTCCTGCGCGGTGGATGGCTTCACACCGGGGACCTAGCCACGTGGAATCAGGACGGATACATCCTGATTGTCGACCGCAAGAAGGACATCATTGTGAGCGGCGGAGAAAACGTTTCGTCGCTGGAGGTGGAAAAAAACCTGCTGGCGCACCCCGCCGTGTTGGAAGCCGCAGTGATTCCGGTTCCGGACGAAAAGTGGGGAGAAGTGCCGAAGGCTCTGGTGGTCGTGAAGTCTGGAAAATCCCTGAGTGAAGGCGAACTCATCGAATTCTGCCGATCCCGCTTGGCACATTACAAGTGCCCCCGTTCGGTTGAGTTTTTCGAGAGTTTGCCCAAGACCGGCACAGGGAAAATCCTCAAGAGGGAGCTCCGCAAGAAATACTGGCAAGGACAGGAGACGATCCGGCCCGATTTCGCTCAACCGATAGGCAAGCGATCGCCTGCGTAGTCCGAACTCGTTATTGCTTCCGCCGAGCAAGACGAGCTGGCATGAGTGAGCACGAAGGAGTCCTTGGTTATGGATCTGAATTTGAACGCCGAGGAGCGGCAATTCCGCGACGAACTGCGCGTGTGGCTAGAGATCAATGTTCCGAAGGATTGGCCCGAGTGGAGGGAGAAGCCGCTCGAAGAATCCTTCCCCTATCTGCGCGCCTGGCAGCGAAAGCTTGATGAGGGCCGATGGGCTGCGGTGTCGTGGCCGAAAGAGTACGGTGGCCGCAGCGCAACGCTGATGCAACAAGCCATTTTTTGGGAAGAGATGGCGCGAATCCAAGCGCCGTCGATGGCCAATGCTTTAGGCCTCGGCCTGATTGGTCCCACGATCATTGCCTACGGAACAGAAGCTCAGAAGAAGCGATTCATTCCCAAGATTTTGAGCGCTGAGGAGATATGGTGTCAGGGATTCTCGGAACCAAATGCTGGCTCCGATCTCGCCAGTCTGCAAACAGAAGCACGTCTAGAGGGTGACCACTATATCGTCAACGGGCAGAAGGTGTGGACCAGCTTTGGTTGGGTGGCCGATTGGTGCGAACTTGTCGTTCGCACCGATCCCACTGTGCCCAAGCACAAAGGATTGACCGTATTGCTCGTCGATATGAAGTCGGCTGGCGTCGAAGTTCGCCCGCTGCGCCAAATGACAGGCGAGAGCGAATTCAACGAGCTTTTCTTCCGCGATGTCCGCGTGCCTCGGGAAAACATTCTCGGCAAAGTCAACGACGGCTGGAACGTGGCCATCAGCACGTTGATGTTCGAGCGCGGTTCCTATGGCGCGCGCCTTCATCTCCTTTTCAAACGGAATATTGACCGATTGATAGAGCTTTCCCGTACGTTTCAAAGGAACGGGCAGCCGGCTGCCAAGGACCCGCTCATGCGGCAGAAGCTGGCGCAGTGCTACGCAGAAATCGAAATCATGCGCCTCAACCAACTGCGCGCGTTTAGCCGAATCACCTCGACCGGCGTACCGGGCCCGGAAGGATCGATTCAGAAACTCTTCTGGAGCGAACTCAACCAGCGTCTCCAACAAGTCGCGCAGGAGATGTTTGGCCCGTACGGCCAACTGACCAGCGAGGACAGCCGGGCTGTGGACAACGGCATATGGTCCTACGGCTACTTGCGGACTCGCGGAAACACCATCGAAGCAGGCACGTCGGAGGTTCAGCGCAACATCATCGGGCATTTTGTGCTCGGACTGCCCAGGAGCTATTAGGGGAGAACGATGGAATTCGGACTCAGCGAGAGCCAGCAGCTACTCAAAGACAACGCGCGAAAGTTTTTTGCTGGCGAATGCCCCATGGAGGAAGTGCGGCGTCTGATGGAAACCGAGACGGCCTACGACCGAGGCTTGTGGGCCAAGATGGTTGAACAGGGCTATACCGGGGTCCTTTTCTCCGAAGAATGGGGCGGCGTAGGACTGGGTGAAGTGGAACTCATCCTCCTGATGGAAGAGGCGGGTCGCGCACTCGTGCCCGGTCCTTTGTTCTCAACGGTAGCTTTGGCCGGCGTGATGATTGACCGAGTTGCCGGCCTGGAGGGAAAAAAAAGGTACCTCGCTCCGATCTGTTCGGGTGAGGCGCGTTCGACCGCTGCAATCCTCGAAACCCACGCCAACTGGGATCTGACGGATTTCGAAATGGTATCTTCCCACGGGCGACTGACGGGAGAAAAACTGTTCGTGCCCGACGCAAAAGTGGCGGACTTCCTCCTGGTCGTCACGCGAGACGGCGTATTCGTCGCAGATCCAAAGGCGCCGGGAATCACGATGGAACCCATGGCCGTGATGGACCAGACGCGGAAGATGTATTCGGTACGATTCAGCAATACTCCCGTCGAGCGATTGGGAAGTCTCACAGGTGTGGCGCAGGCTCTCGACGTCGCTCGGGCAGCTCTGGTTGCCGAGATGGTCGGCGGAATGCAGCGCACGCTCGATATCACGGTGGAATACGCGAAAATGCGGAAGCAGTTTGGCAAGTCCATCGGGACCTATCAGGCGGTGCAACACCAATGCGCAGACATGTATCTGGAGACCGAGAGCGCCCGCTCGGCGGTGTATTACGCGGCGTGGGCGCTTGAGCAGCACACACCGGATGCTGCCGTTGCGGTCTCCATCGCCAAGATGTATGCGAGCGACGCAGCCCGGATGGTAGGAAACCGAGGGATTCAGGTGCACGGCGGGATGGGCTTTACTTGGGAAAACGACCTACACCTCTATTACAAGCGAGCGAAGGCGTCTGAGACGGCTTTGGGCGACTCGACCTACCACCGCGAACGCATCGCGCGGCTGGTGATTGACCGAAGCGCCGCTTCGAGCCAAACGGCCTGAACCTTCCGAGAGAGGCAACCAAACCACCATGAACGAACTTGTTCAGCTGACCAGGGACGACGACGTCGCAATCATCACCATCCAGAATCCGCCCGTAAACGCTCTCAGTCCCGGCGTGCCCGAGGGCATTTCCGAAGCAATTGAGCAGATCGCAAAAGATGACAGCCTGAAAGCGGCGGTTTTGATCGGGGGTGGGCGCACGTTTGTTGCCGGTGCGGACATTAAGGAGTTTGAAAAAATCACTTCTGGTAAGACCCCTCGAGGTCGCGGGCTACTGCCTTTGCTCCTGCAGATCGAGGATTCGCGTAAGCCCGTTGTGATGGCGATTCACGGCACCGCCTTGGGCGGCGGCCTGGAGCTAGCCATGGCAGGTCACTATCGGGTGGCTGCGCCGGGGGCTCAAGTGGGCCAGCCTGAAGTCAAGCTGGGTATCATTCCCGGCGCCGGTGGCACGCAGCGTCTCCCGCGACTGGTCGGTGTGGCCAAGGCCTTGGAGATCTGTGCCGGGGGAAATCCGGTGAAAGCGGAGGAGGCCGCCCGGATCGGTCTCATCGATCGAATGATCGAAGGGGATTTGCTGGCCGGCGCAGCTCGTTTTGCACGAGAAATCGCAGCTCGCCCCGCGCCGAAGACCCGCGAACGCACCACCCACCTTGGGACCCCCGAGCAGAATGCTCCGACCTTTGCGGCCGCGCGCGAATCGGCTCGCAAAAAACAGCGGGGCATGATGGCACCGCTCGCGGCCATTGACGCGGTCGAAGCCTCGACGAGGCTGCCGTTCGACCAAGGTTGTCTCGAGGAGCAGAAGCTGTTTATGGAGTGCTTGCATTCGGACCAGTCCAAAGCGCTCATCCACGTGTTCTTTGGCGAGCGG
The DNA here is from genome assembly GCA_964407845.1 of uncultured Acidobacteriaceae bacterium. Taxonomy (GTDB): domain Bacteria; phylum Acidobacteriota; class Terriglobia; order Acidiferrales; family UBA7541; genus Palsa-295. The sequence goes on from CAYOXF010000061.1 coordinate 22,109, forward strand.
GAAGTCGCCAAGGTTCCGGACGTTCCCAAAGATACGCCAACGATTGCCGTAAGACGTGCCGCGGTGGTAGGTGCAGGCACGATGGGCGGCGGCATCGCCATGGTGTTCGCCAACGCTGGTATTCCCGTGTTGCTTCAGGAAGTGGATCGGGAGTCCCTGGACCGCGGACTTGGCAAGATTCGGAAAAACTATGCGACTTCGGTTGAGCGCGGCCGTTTCACTCAAGAATTTGTAGAGGAGCGGATGAAACTCATCGAGCCTACGCTCGACTACGCGGGCTTCGAGAAAGCCGACATCGTCGTCGAAGCTGTTTTCGAAGGAATGGCCCTTAAGAAGGAAGTCTTTGCCAAGCTCGATCGTGTTTCAAAGCCAGGCACCATCCTGGCAAGCAATACGTCTACTTTGAACATCGACGAAATCGCCTCTGCCACTTCCCGGCCTGAATTCGTCATCGGTACCCACTTTTTCAGTCCCGCGAACGTCATGCGACTGCTCGAAATCGTCCGTGGCAGAAAGACCAGCAAGGAGGTAATTGCCACGTCGATGCAGCTTTCTAAGAAGCTTGGGAAAATTGGTGTGCTGGTTGGCAATTGCCGCGGATTTGTCGGCAATCGCATGTTTCATCCGTACGTGCGCGAATCCGTGTTTTTAGTCGAGGAGGGTGCGAGCGTAGAGGCCGTCGACCAGGCCCTGGTCGAATTCGGTATGGCCATGGGTCCACTGGCCGTCGGTGACCTAGCCGGACTCGATGTCGGTTGGCGCATTCGTAAGGAATATCGCCATCTTGAGAAACCAGGGATCCGCCAGCCGATGGCAGGCGATCGCCTGTGCGAGCTCGGGCGCTTTGGGCAGAAGACCGGCGCGGGCTGGTACAAATACGATGAAAACCGCAGGGCCGTCCCCGACCCCGAGGTAGCGGAGCTCGTACGCAAATGGGCTCATGAGGCTGCCATTCCCCAGCGAAAGATCTCCCGAGAGGAGATCATCGATCGTTGTCTCTATGCTCTGGTCAACGAAGGCGCGCGGATTTTAGAAGAGGGCTATGCGCTGCGGGCGGTAGATATCGACATCATTTACTTGAACGGATACGGCTTCCCAGCCTACCGCGGCGGCCCGATGTGGTTCGCTGATACGGTCGGCCTACCGAAGGTCTATGAGCGCGTTGTGGAATTCGAGCGTCAGCATGGTTCGCTCTGGGAGCCAGCACCCTTGCTAGCCGAGTTGGCTAAACAAGGGCGGCGATTCGCCGATTTTGGGCGAGAGCAGCGCGTGACCGCCTAGCTCTTGCGCTCAGCACGGGAAATACGTGTAAGCTGAGCAAGAATAAGGGATCTTCCAAGAAGAGTGGTGAATGGGCCGTCTCATCCTGGTTCGTCATGCACAAGCGTCTTTCCTGGCTCCGGATTATGACAAGCTCTCTCCCCTTGGCGAACGGCAAGCACGTCTTCTAGGGGAATACTGGGCACAGCGGAGCGGAACGTTTGATCGCATTTTTTCGGGACCGCGCACAAGACAAAGGGATACGGCGAAGCTGGCAGCCGCAGCCTATCGGACGGGCGAGGTCGAATTTCCAGAACCCATCGTGATCGATGAGTTCGACGAATACGATGGGGAGGCTGTACTCAGGAAGTCCCTGCCAGGACTGCTCGAAAGCGGCAACTCGATTCGGGTGTTGCACGAAGCCTTCCTCCAATCGACAACCTCGAGCGAACAGCAGAAAAACTTCCAGAAGCTATTCGAAGTCGTGATTAGCAAATGGGTTCAGGGCGAGGTGGTGGTTTCCGGAGTGGAGTCCTGGCCCGAATTCTGTGCCCGCGTGAATCGGGGTCTTTCAAAAGTCATGTCCGAAGCCAAGCCGAACGAGCAAGTGGCGATCTTCGCCTCCGGTGGGCCCATCGCCGTAGCGATGCAGCGCGCTTTAAACCTTTCGCCACAGGACACTCTCCGCACGGCCTGGATGTCGCGAAACTGTTCCTACAGCGAGTTCCTTTTTTCCGCCGATCGGTTCACGCTCAGCTCATTCAATCAATTCCCTCACTTGGACGGGGCCGACTTGCTCACCTACCGCTAGGGAGATTCACTCCGAGTGATGGACGACTATCAAGACCGGCCAACACAGGTAAGGGCGGGCGAAGAGCTTGACCTGGCGAGGCTTGAGCCCTTCTTGCGAAAGCATTTCCCCGACGCTGGTTATCCTCTCGTTGTTGAGCAGTACCCCAGTGGCCATTCGAACTTGACCTATCTTCTGCGCATGGGCGACTCAGAGATTGTGCTTCGGCGACCTCCCTTCGGTAGCAAGGTGAAGACCGCCCATGACATGAGCCGTGAATATCGCGTCTTGTCAAAGCTTCACCCGGCCTATCCTCCGGCACCTCAGGTACTGCTGTATGCAGAGGATGAGTCGATCTTGGGTTCCCCGTTTTACCTCATGCAACCAATCCACGGAATCATCATCCGAAAAGATCCGCCCCCAGGCTTGCCGTTTCGCGAGGAAACGGCTCGACGGCTGAGCGAGTCGTTTGTGGACAATCTTGCCAAACTGCATGCCCTGAACTACACGGCGATTGGCCTCGGGGAACTCGGCAAGCCCGAGGGCTATATCGAGCGCCAGGTTCATGGCTGGGTGGACCGTTACTATGGTTCACAAACGCACAATCTCACCGAAGTCGATCATCTCGCAACCTGGATGCGAGACCATCTGCCCCAGGCAAGTGGCGCTTCACTCATCCACAATGACTACAAGTACGACAACGTGGTCCTTGCCTCGGACGATATCACCAAAATCGTCGGTGTACTGGACTGGGAAATGACCACCATCGGTGACCCACTCGCAGACCTAGGCACAGCTTTGGCCTACTGGGTTGACTCAACAGATCCTGAGGAGCTTCAGAGGATTCGATGGTGCCCTTCCACATATCCCGGAAGCATGACCCGCGCCCAACTCGTCGAGCGTTACGCAAGCAGAACCGGCCGCGACGTCTCCCCCATAGCCTTTTATCTTGTCTTCGCTCGATTCAAGCTGGCTGTGATCGTCCAACAGATTTACTTCCGCTATCACCAAGGGCTGACGAAGGACGAACGCTTCCGATCGATGCCCGACGCCGTTCGTATTCTGCTCCAGACTGCTCTCGACGGTGCAAAACGAGCCGCGATCTGAGGCGGCTGGAAACCTTCACCCCGCGTAGTAGCGAACAATCCATTCCGCCACACAGCAAGGCTTAGAAGCCTTCCGGTCCTCCACTACGATCGAGAACGTTACCTCAGTGCTGTCAGAAAGCTCCTGGATGGACTCGACCTTCACACGCGCACGAATTTCGGAATCGGCGCGGACAGGCGATGGGAAGCGGACGCGATTGAGTCCGTAGTTTACGCCCATGCGGATCCCACGTCGGATCCCAACAGCTTGTTTCAAAAAGTAGCTGGCCAGCGACAGCGTCAGGAAACCGTGTGCGACCGTGGTGCCGAAAGGAGACTCCTTTTGGGCCCGTTCGGAATCCACGTGGATCCATTGCCGGTCTTCGGTCACCTCGGCGAATTGGCGGATACGCTCCTGGGTCACGGTAAACCAATCCGTCACCGCGATTTCACGACCCACGAAATCGGCAAGAGAGTGGGGCGTTTCAACGACGAGGGAAGGCATAAAGCCTCCTTTTCAAAAGGGGAATCTAATGCAAGAACGGGGACTATTGAGGAGCCGATTTTGCTGGAAGCGTCGCCCACTTCCGGAGTTCGTACTTCGCGATCGCTTCCAGGTGCACTTCGTCCGGCCCATCGGCTAAGCGAAGCCCCCTCTCAGCTGCCCACGCGGCTGCGAGGAATGTATCTTGTGACACGCCGGCACCACCGTGCGCTTGAATGGCCCGGTCCAGAACCCGAAGAGCGACATTCGGCGCCACAACCTTGATCATGGCGATCTCGCTTCGCGCTGCTTTGTTCCCTACGACATCCATTCTGTACGCAGCCTCCAGCGTGAGCAGGCGAGCTTGGTCGATTTCGATGCGGGATATTGCGATGTCGGCGCGGATCGTGCCTTGCTCGGCGAGTGGTTTTCCGAACGCCACGCGAGAATGGACGCGTTTGCACATCGTTTCCAGGGCGCGTTCGGCCACGCCGATCGAGCGCATGCAATGATGGATGCGTCCAGGCCCGAGCCGCCCTTGCGCAATTTCAAATCCTCTCCCTTCACCGAGCAGCATGTTCGACACGGGAACCCGCACATTCGTGAAGGAGACTTCCCCATGTCCATGCGGTGCGTGGTCGTAGCCGAAAACGGTCAGCAGTCGTTCGACTTTCACACCCGGCGTGTCCATGGGCACCAGGATCATGGACTGCTGTTTATGGGCTGGGGCGGAAGGGTCTGTTTTCCCCATGAAAATAGCGATCTTGCAACGCGGGTCGCCCGCTCCCGATGTCCACCACTTCCGTCCGTTGATGAGGTATTCACGGCCATCGCGGACGATACTTGCCTCGATGTTCGTGGCATCGGAGGACGCAACCTGGGGCTCGGTCATCGCAAAGCACGAGCGGATTTCGCCCGCGAGCAGGGGTTTGAGCCAGCGCTCTGTTTGCTCCGGCGTACCGTAGCGAGCGAGCACTTCCATGTTGCCTGTATCCGGCGCCGAACAGTTGAAAACTTCAGGGGCCATGTGGCTCCGCCCCATCAACTCACATAGCGGAGCGTATTCGAGATTCGTCAAACCCGCGCCATGCTCGCTGTCCGGCAAAAACAAGTTCCAGAGTCCGGCGGCTCGGGCTTGCGGTTTGAGTTCTTCGATGACCTTTGCTGGAGACCAGCGATTTCGCGCAACCTCTTCCCTAAAGCGCTGCTCGTTGGGATAGATGTGCTCGTCCATGAACGCCTTGAGGCGGCGTTCGAGATCCTTCCCTTGGTCGCTTGATTCCAATCTCACTCGGACCCTTTACCTGCCGGTGAAAGCAGGAGCACGCTTTTCGATGTAGTGCGCAACCCCCTCTTTGAAGTCTTCGCTCCCGAGGCTTGCCAGCATCTCTTCCTCAGACACCACAAACGCCTGGGCAAGGGTTTGAAACATGGCTTCGTAGACTTGCCGCTTGATCACGCGCAGCGATCGCGGGCTCACGCCCGACGCGAGCTCGCGCGCATTTTCCTGCACCTTGTCTAGGAAGGCGTTCTGAGGAAACACCTGGTTCACCAAGCCCATGCGCAAAGCCTCGGTGGCATCAATCGTCCTGGCCGAAAGCAGAAGGTCGAGCGCGTTGGGAAGCCCGACCAGTCGTGGCAAGATCCAAGCCATTCCGTACTCGGCAATGAGACCGCGACGCGCAAATGTGGTACTGAGTCGAGCGGCATCAGAAGCCCAGCGGAGATCACAGTAGAGCGCGATCACTAGGCCGAGCCCCACCACCGGGCCGTTGATGGCCGCAATCACGGGTTTTGCTACGGCCGGGAAATAAGAGTACTTCTTCTGGAAGTCCGGCCGGGCATCCTTCCTTTCCCCGCCTGTTCTCACCACGCGGTCCTGGGTAGTTCTGTCAAGACCTCGGTCGGCCACGCCCTTCAACAATGACATGTCAGCACCGGCGCAGAACCCTCGCCCCGCACCGGTCAAAACAATCACGCGCACTTGGTCGTTTTGTCCGGCCTCTTCCACTGCCGAACGCACCTCCTGTTCCATGACGGAGGTCCAGGCATTTAGCTTGTCCGGGCGATTCAGTGTGATCGTCGCAACGCGGTCCGCCACTTCATACAGCGTTTCCTGTCTTTCCATGGTGCGCGCGATTATATACAATTCGATCGAGTTAGTCGCTCTCGTCTTTTATCGACTATCAAAATATGGTCTTCTCAAACGACACGACAGACACGCTTGGTTGAGCTCGGATGCCCTTTGCGGAAAATCAAGGCGCCAGGATTTACTGGGACGAACAAGAACACGGCGAACCGGTTCTGCTGATCATGGGACTGGGGTGGTCATCCGCATTATGGCACCGCTCGCGACCCATACTCTCCACACGCTATCGCACCATCGCCTTGGACAACCGTGGGGTGGGCCGAAGCAGCGTGCCTCCAGGTCCCTATTCGATCAGGTTGATGGCCCAGGACGCAGCCGCCGTGCTAGACGCGGCGGGTGTTCAAAGCGCGCACGTTTTCGGTGTTTCGATGGGGGGCATGATCGCTCAGGAATTCGCCTTGGAGTATCCGAACCGCGTGCGGTCTCTCATCTTGGGATGCACAGCAGCCGGTGGGCCAAAGGCGGTGCGGGCCTCACCCGAAGTGCTCGACATCTTGATGCGTGAGGGCATGAGTCCGAACGAGTTCGTGGCGGCCATCAACCCATTCATCTATGACTTGACCACTCCTCAGAAGCGAATCGAAGAGGACACGGCGCTGCGCCTCAAATGGTGGCCCAATCCCGCCGGTTACAAGGCTCAGTTACAAGGCATTCTGGCATGGCAGGCTTACGACCGCCTCGCCGAGATCAAGGCACCTACACTTGTCATTCACGGCGAGACCGACCGCCTGGTTCCTCCGGCAAACGGCACACTCATCGCCGGTCGCATTGGCGGGGCAAAGCTGGTCATGATTCCGCATGCAAGCCACGTGCTGGCCACCGACCAACCCGAAGCCGTGAATCACGCCGTGCTGGACTTTCTCGCAACGCAGCACAGCGAACAGTCCCCTTTGTAACGCTCACGATTTCGGAGCCGCAATCGGCAAGGAGGACTCAATCTGAAGATCGATGAGCATAAGCAACTGGTCTTCGACCTGAACGAAACGAGCCGCTTGGATAGCCCCTAGCGAAGCCTTGAAGCGGCCATAGTATCTCGCCAGAAGCGCGGAACGCTGATTGCGATAACTCAGAGATTTCTGAATCAGGTCATCGGCTTTCGCGTCCGTCATCTGATCGTAGGTGCGCGCGTACTCCTGAATGTTTGCGACTCTTAAGTCGTTCAGTTTGTTCAATTCCGCATCGTACTCTTTGTAGATCGGCCAGAATTTCGCCGCGTCATCGGCATCGAGCTGCATGACCGTCGCCATGATCTGGGACTTCTGCTGCCGAACGTCCGAGCGCAAAAGTGCAATGTATTCTTGAATATTCTTCTCCTGCGCGTCGGCCGCCCCTGCGGGTGCGGCCGGTGTGGTCGTGCCTTGCGATGGCGCGTTTCCCTGCCCGAGAACCGCCGGACACCAGAGAAGAAAAACGACAAGCGGGAGCGATGCCATTCGTTTCTTCATCTCATTGCCTCCGTTAGACTCGTTTCTAGGGCGTCGTCTTGGCGACTCCAACTGGCAATTCTGACAGTTTCAGCTGAAATGGCTCGTCCGGAAACTCGTCTGGGACGCGACATTACCACTTCAGAGGGCAGCAGAGCTAATGTTCGATGCACTGGACCATCCGTTTGTGGTTCTAGCGGTCTCGTTGTCTATGTTTTGGTTCGCGGCGTGGGCCGGCGCCTCGCTCCGAGCGAAACGACAAGCCCTTAAGGCAGAGACTCGTGAGGATTTCTCATTTGTCCTCGGCGCCACCTTGACTCTGCTGGGCCTCATTATCGGTTTTACCTTCTCCATGGCCGTCAACCGATATGAACAGCGCAAGAACTATGAAGAAGACGAAGCCAACGCCATCGGCACCGAATACGTGCGCGCAGACCTGTTGCCTGCGGACGACGCGGCGAAGGTCCGCGGACTGCTCCGCAGCTATCTCAATCAGCGCATACTCGACTACAGGACTCGTAGCTACGAGCAGCGCCGGGTAATCAATAGCGAAACCGCTCGGCTACAAACGGAGCTTTGGTCGGCGGTCGCGACTCCCGCTTCAGCGCAGCAAACCCCAGTGATGGCTCTCACCCTCAGCGGCATGAACGATGTATTGAACTCACAGGGGTATACCCAAGCCGCTTGGTGGAACCGTATCCCGATCGGGGCGTGGCTCCTGCTGATTTCCATCTCCGTCTTCTGCAATGTCCTGATCGGCTACGCGGCACATGGGAAAGGCTCATTTATCCTGCTCATCTTACCCATTACTCTTGCTGTTTCACTGTTTCTCATATCAGATATTGATAGCCCGCGCACGGGAATCATTAGCGTGCGGCCCCAGAATCTGGAAAGTCTTGCCGAGTCGCTGCATTTACAGTGAGCGCGAGCCAACGGCCCGGACTCTCTCTTCTACCTGTCAATTCTACCAGTGGAGATTTTGGTGAGTCCGGTCAAGATACAGGAGACCTAGAACCCCAAATCTTGGAGAACCTAATGATTTGTAGCCAGAAAATTATCCTTTCTGCCTTGCTGGTAGGTTTGGCCGCCGGCCTAGTCGCAGCGCAGGAGGAGGCGCCGATTCCGGCCTCCAATCTGACCAGCCAATCCGTAACGGCCATCGGATATAAGGTGGGTGGCGGAAGTACCAAAGTAGACCTCAAAGGTACGCAGCTGATGCCTCAGGCGGCAGGAGAAGCAAAGGTAGAAGCCAAGCAGGGCGCGACCAGCTTGAAGGTCTCTGTGACGGGCCTGCCGCAGTTTCCCTCGTCGCTCGGCGCGGAATTCCTGACCTACGTCCTTTGGATTGTTACACCGGATGGACGCACCGGAAACACGGGAGAGATTCTTATCAACAAGAACGGAGAAGGTGAGCTGAATGCGACGACGCCGGGGCAGACCTTTGCGCTGATTATCACGGCCGAACCGTATTTTGCTGTGCGCGTGCCGAGTGAGATGGTCGTGCTCGAAAACGATCCGCGGAAGAACACAAAGGGACAGATATTCCCTGTCAACGACTTCAAGCTGATGAAGCGCGCCCAATACGAGAAGCTGGGCAATCCGCTGGCTTTGACGCCTGATCTCTCGCGTGTTCCCTTGCAGATGTATGAGGCGCGCAACGCAGTCGATATTGCAAAGTCGCAAGGCGCCCCAAAAGATGCTCCGGAAATCTTTGCAAAAGCAACGACGAGCTTACAACTCGCGGAGCAGGCCCTGGCCAACAAAGCGGATAAGAAGGACATCATCTCGAAAGCCAGGCAGACCATACAGTTTGCGGAGGACTCTCGCGCCCTTGCGGCGCAACGTCAGGAACAGGCCCGCATAACCGCCGAGCGTGAGGCAGCGGCCGCTGCGGCTAAGGCTGCCGCCGAAGCGAAAGCGGCCGAAGAAGCCCAGCGCCAGGCTGAATTGACAGCTGCGAAAGAGGCCCAGATGAAGGCAGAGGCGGCGGCCGCCGCGGCGGCCGCCAAAGCGAAGGAAGATGCCTTGAAAGCAAAGGAGCAGGCCGCCCGGGAGGAGGCCGAAAGAGAACGCCAGGCGGCTGCGGCTTTACGCGCCCAACTCCTCGAACAATTTAACAGCATTTTGGAAACCCGAGATACCCCAAGGGGACTGGTGGTCAGCATGGGCGACGTGCTATTTGCTACAGCTAAGTACGATCTGAAGTCAGACGCCCAACTCAAGCTCGCCAAACTATCAGGAATCATCCTTGCACATCCCGGTTTGAACCTCGCAGTAGAGGGGTATACAGACAACACCGGCAGTGAGGATTTCAACCAGACCCTTTCAGAGAAACGCGCCGAGACTGTGCGCAGCTTCTTGATCCAACAAGGGCTAGCGGACGGCCGGGTTACGGCGCAAGGATTCGGAGAGGCCTCACCCGTAGCGGACAACAGCACGTCTGCGGGAAGGCAAAAAAATCGCCGAGTGGAGATCGTTGTTTCTGGCGATATCATCGGTCAAAAGATCGGTAGTTGATCTGAGCGTCAACTGGGGGGCACAACCTTCCGGTCGTTCAGATCCAGAGGATTAGACGGGTTCTCTGGAATCGTTCTCGGTCCTTCAATCAAAGCGTTGTGAGGGGACGCTCACCATGAGGGGTTTTATCCGTTGGTCCCACTTGATCGCGATCCTTCTGCTTGGCGTCACTCTGGCGGGGATCGTCGTTGCACGACGAGAGTCCACCCCTAAGTCCGCTGCCATGGGGCAACAACCTGTTTCCGGTGGCCAGATGTTGACGTCCGCTGGCGTTTCAGCGCTCCGCGCTATCGCAGATTCTGCGCGGAACCCAGAGCTGCGCTGGCCTGACTTTGCGCCCTACAAGACAGAGTTCGCCAAGTTCTATGAGACCAACGGTTACTCTCTCGGTTGGCTTCAAAACGGCCGCGTCCGCCCGCAGGGACTTGCTCTCATTGAAGTCTTGAAAAATGCCAACACGAAGGGACTTGAGCCCGAAGACTACGACGCCTCCCGCTGGGCCAGTCGACTCTCCAGGTTAGGCCAGAATCCCTCCGAACAGGACATGGTCTTGTTCGATACCGCGCTCACCGTCTCGACGATGCGCTATATCCGCGCCGTTCATGTTGGTCGCGTCAACCCGAAAGAATTCAACTTTCAACTGGATATGGACGATCGCCAGTTGCCCCTGGCAGAGTTCGTTCAGAGCAGAGTGGTCAATGCGAGTGATCCTGCTGCCGAAATCCAGAAGACCGAGCCAGTGTTCCTGGGCTACAAGAGGCTCCTCGCTCTGTTGCCGGTGTATGAGGAAATGGCAAGAAAAGACGATGGGGAGAAGCTAAAAACAACGACGAAGACCGTGGAACCTGGTCAGCCCTACGTCAGCCTGGCCCATCTAGGACGCTTCCTTCAGATCACCGGCGATATTCCCGCCGGAACACAACTAGATCCGGACGCGACGATCTATGAAGGTGCGCTCGTGGATGGTGTGAAACATTACCAGAGCAGGCACGGGGAGAGTCCGACCGGAAAGCTCGATGCCCGAACCATCAATGAGCTCAACACGCCGCCGCCCGCCCGCATTCGCCAAATCAAGCTCACCCTGGAGCGGTGGCGCTGGCTACCGCATTCCTTCTCCCAATCCCCGGTGGTTGTAAATCTTCCGGAGTATCGTTTGCGGGCGATGAACTCGGACGGCACCGTCGCGTTTTATAAAAACGTCATCGTTGGAAAAGCCTATGGCCACAAATCGCCGGTTTTTGAAAAGGAGATCCAATACGTAATTTTCCGGCCCTACTGGGAAGTGCCTCCCAGCATTCAGCGGGGCGAAATCGTCCCGCACATCCAGAAAGATCCCGACTACATCGCCAAGCATAATTTTCAAGTGATCACGCCCGAAGGCAAGGTCGTGACCGAAAATGCGGTCGGTCCCGATGTTCTAGAGGGTCTGAAATCCGGACAGTTGATGGTGAGGCAAAAGCCGGGAGTAACCAATTCCCTCGGTCTTGTTAAGATTATTTTCCCGAATCCGGACAATGTATATCTCCATGGCACAGACGTTCCGGAGTTGTTCTCACAGGACGTTCGCGATTTCAGTCACGGCTGCATTCGCGTGCAGCAGCCGGCCGACCTCGTCGCCTGGGTCCTCCGAAACAACCCTGGTTGGGATTTGGAGCGCGTGAAAGCCACCATGAATGGCGATAAGGACAATCTTCAGGTCAACCTTACGACGCGAATCCCGGTGCTGATCCTGTATGGCACCGCGGTCGTCAATGAGGAGAATCAGATTCGCTTCTTCGATGACATCTATGGTTATGACGCCGCGCTCGAAAAAGCGCTAGCCGCCGGTTATCCCTACTCCTGGTAGGTTCTCTTGCGGGCAAGAAGTACGCGGCCATACCGCTCGTCTGACAAAACCCTGCTGCGCATTCAATCTTCCTTTCTGTTTGCAACGCCGTGATGTCGATCGATGTGTCGAAGAGCACAGCCCACACCCACAGCTTCTAGCTGACTTTTCAACCAAATTGCTAAAGCGGACCAATCGGCGCACACTTCGGTCGTTTAGGGAGGATCCCATGAAAGGCGTTGTGCGCCACAGTTATCTGATTGCGGCAGTGTGTAGTCTGATTTTCACAAACGCCGCGCTGCCCACCGCCCTCACGCCGGACGAATCGCTTGCGCAAGCATATAAGGCCATCGCTTCAAGGCGCTTTGTCGACCTCACACATTCTTTCAGTCCGCTGACACCCGTGTGGAAAGGATTCGGCCAGGCGACTTTTGCGAGCGCCGCTAACCCCAACACGGGGCGCCCCTACACCATCGAGGAGGATGGCTTTCGCGCCTTCTTCTATTCGATGGTTGGACAATATGGCACCCATGTCGACCCTCCTGCGCATTTCGATCCCCACGGCATGACTATGGACGAAATTCCCCTTAGACAGATGATCCTCCCGCTGGTTGTTTTCGACATCACGCCGGTGCTTAAGAGCGATCCAAATCATGCGCTCACTGTTGCTGACATCAAGAACTGGGAGAACAGGTACGGTCGGGTGCCGCCGGGATGTTTCGCGGCACTGCGTACGGACATGTACAAGGATTGGGACAACGATCCAGAGCGCTTCAAACGCTACCCTTTCCCGGCATGGTCGTTCGAGGCGATCCAGTTCCTGTATGAGCAACGGGACATCGTAGCCAATGGGCACGAGTCAATGGACACCGATACGAGCGAAGATCTCAAGTCTGAAAAATGGCTGCTGACACGCGGGCATTGGCAGATAGAGGTCCTGGCCCATCTCGACGAGGTGCCGGAGACGGGATCCCTTATCGTGGTGAGCTGGCCCAAACCGAAGCACGGCCTCGGCTTTCCGGCGCGCGCCTTCGCGATCCTACCGTGACACGATCACTGACCTCTGTCATAAGTGACAGGTCCGTTGACCTCAGGCCCAGAATAGATTCAAGATTGCGCTAGAAGTTCGGCGACACATGGAAAAGACCGTGAGGGATGCGCTGGTCGGAGGGAGGCTTTGATGGCGAGTACTCATGCAGATGCGCTTGTTTTCTTCGGCGCGACCGGTGATCTGGCCTATAAGAAGATCTTCCCTGCCCTACAGGCGATGGTGAAGCGGGGCCATTTGAATATCCCCGTCATCGGCGTAGCGAAAGCCGGTTGGAATCTTGACCAGCTGCGCGCAAGAGTCAGGGATAGTCTTGAAAACCATGGCGGCCTGGATCCCGCTGCTTTCGAACAACTGAACCGTCTGCTGCGCTATATCGATGGAGATTACAACGACCCGACAACTTTCCAAAAACTCCGCGCAGCGTTAGAGAATGCACAACATCCCATGCATTACCTGGCCATCCCGCCGGCCTTGTTTGAATCGGTTGTGGAGCAACTGGTGAAGTCAGGATCAAACAAGGGAGCGCGCGTTGTCGTCGAAAAGCCCTTCGGCAACGACTTGGCTTCTGCACAAGAACTGAACCGAGTGCTCCTGAGCGTGTTCAAGGAGTCGGATATCTTTCGTATTGATCATTATCTTGGCAAGAGGCCCGTCAACAACATGATCGTGTTTCGTTTCGCCAATGCTTTCAGCGAAGCGTTCTGGAACCGCAACTATATCGAAAGCGTACAGATTACGATGGCCGAGGACTTCGGTGTTCAAGGGCGCGGTGCATTTTATGATCAGACCGGTACGGTACGCGACGTAATGCAGAATCATCTGTTCCAGGTGCTTTGCAACTTGTGTATGGAGCCTCCGGTCAGGACTGACAGCGAGTCCATCCGCGATGAAAAGGTTAAAGTATTGAAGGCCATTCCGTCGCTAACAGAAAAAGATCTTCTCCGCGGCCAATTCCGCGGCTACCTCGATGAACCCGGCGTAAACCCCCATTCCCAGGTGGAGACCTTTGGGGCCCTGCGGCTCTACGTGAATTCCTGGCGGTGGAAGGGGGTGCCGTTTTTCCTTCGCGCTGGGAAATGCCTTCCGGTGACCTGCACCGAGGTTTTTGCGCGTTTCCACAAACCCCCGACGGTGATCCGTGAGAGCCAGCTAAATCCCAACCACCTCCGTTTCCGGATCAGCCCCGACATGGCTATCGCGATTGGCATGATGGTGATGGCACCCGGGGAAGTGCTCGCTGGACAAACCGTTGAAATGCTCGCAAGCCGGGAGCCGCGAGCCGACGAAATGGATGCCTACGAACGGGTCTTGGGCGAGGCCATGGCAAGCGACGCCACGCTGTTTGCCCGCCAGGACTATGTTGAGGAAGCATGGCGTATCGTCGACCCGATGTTGAAGCAGGAGACGCCCGTATATCCGTATGAGCCAAAAACGTGGGGGCCAAAGGAACTAGAACAACAGCTCGCACCACTGGGAGGCTGGCACAATCCCACGAGACCTGTTCAGGAGGAATTCTCGCTCGAGGCCAAAGCTTAGCGCCCTATCGGTGCTTTACAGTTTATGGCCGCTATCGGGTTAAATAGCAAGCGGCTACCTCAGACTTACGAATCCTTAGGCGCCGGCCGATCGGTCTTGAGGATTTTCGTCGGTGCGGAAATACTAACAAATCACGTAGCCCGCGAAGAAAACCCCGGACCACCTCTTTACATCCAATCACAACACGTTCTTGGGCGGGGAACGTGGGGAGGCTATGCGCCCACGGCCCTTGCTGTTAAACGCAGTTGACCGCCTCGGCAGGAAGATTGACCCCGCCGTTTTGTCGATTGCACACGAGATCGGTCCGCGCGCCCTCTCGTACGCCCGAATTCTGATCGGCGATCCCGCCGAAGCAATCAACTACCTGGAAGAAGCGGCTGCGTCGGTCTCTGCGGCCATCGAGCAAAAGAGGTGTTCCGGTAGGCCCGAGGTGCGTAACGTCGCGGCCTATTTGTTCCGGACGTTTGTCCGCATGGTGGATGGGGCTCGACGAAAAAAACCCCTATTGGAAGGGTCTTCTCCGGAACAGGGGGACGCTCAGCTCTGCTCGTCGGCACAAGTTCGGGTCGAAGCCGCCGTGCTCTTGAACGAAGTGATGGCAACCTGTGATCGGGGGTCCAGGGAAGTGGTCGTTCTTCGCCTGGAGGGCTTTTCATGGGCAGAGATCGGCCAACATCTCGGTATTTCAGCCCATGCGGCCGAGGCTCGATTCAGCAAGGCTCTTGACCATGCTCGAAAAACGCTCAAAATACTGAAACGAAAGGGCTGAGGAGGACTTCCCCCTTGCCTTCGGGAAGGCGCAGGTCGAAAAGACACAAAGCCGATGCGGTAGACAAAGAGTTTCTTGAGCTGGGAAGAAAACACTTCGCAGAAGACTTCCCAAATCCCTCGCGTCAGGGATGCCCAAACAACGATGTACTCAAGCTCCTAGCGGAACAACCCAACAGCGTCCCTGACAACATTCAGAAGCACATTACCGCGTGTTCGCCGTGCTACAAAACCTACAGTGAATTTCTCCACAAAATGAAAACTGCCCGCTCCGACTGATCATCGCTCGGTTAATGTGAAACAACGAGCTTGAGATTTCGGAACCGAAAGAAACCGCATTTTTTCGGTGAGCTTTTTTCATTTTTGCCCCTCTGTGTAAATGACGAGAGTTTCAACCAGGAAGAAGGAAACGCCGAATGGATATGAAAACGCCGTGGCGCAAAGCATCCCTGATTTTCCATTTTCCTCGGGCAATCACGCTCGTCCTAGCGAGTGGGCTACTCGCGATACCTGTTTTTGCTCAAGGAAACTCACCCTGGGAGAACGCGGTCAATGTCCTCGAAACGGCCTTCACCGGAACCATCGCTCGCGGCCTGTCGCTTGTGGCGATTGTTGTGGCTGGTCTCACCTTCGCATTCGGCGAGGGCGGAGGAAAGCGCATTCTTGCCGGCGTGTTGTTTGGTGTTGGCATGGCGATAGCGGCGGTGAACTTCCTCGCCTGGCTTTTTCCAGGATCCTGAATTAGCGCTCCCTTCGGAGGCTGAGCACATGGCAGATGCACGGCGGGTCAACAGAGTTCCACGATCGCTCTCGCGACCACTCACGATTCTTGGCGCGGACCGAAAGCTCTTCTTTTTCGCCATGTGCCTCGGCGCAGCCACCTTCAACCTCCTTTCCAGCTTGCTCGGCGGAATTCTTATGTTTTTGCTCCTATGTTTCGCTGCTCGTTGGGCGACCCAGACGGACCCTCAGATTCTCCGGGTTCTACTCAATGCGGCGAACCTTCGCAGGCAGTATGACCCGGCTAAATTCAGCCCTGTTTTGATACGGAGACTCGGCGATGCTTAGGCTGGAACGCATCTATAAGGACTACCGAGAGACCGGTTCATTCAACGAGCAGGTGAACCTGTATGGGTTTATCGATTCGCATGTCTTCCTCACCAAGTCCGGAGAATTGGGCGTCCTCCTCGAAGT
>CAYOXF010000062.1:0-11939 GCA_964407845.1 uncultured Acidobacteriaceae bacterium
GCTCGATGCGGCACACGCGGAAGGCATCGTCCATCGCGATATCAAACCTGCCAATATTTTCGTCACCCGCCGGGGGCATGCGAAGATCCTTGACTTTGGCTTGGCCAAACTCACTGGCGTCAACTCCCATTCTTTGCTGTCGGAGCAGGTGACGCTGGCCGTTGCCCCGGAACATTTGACCAGCCCCGGCACGGCTCTGGGCACCGTCGCCTACATGTCGCCGGAACAAGCCCTCGGCAAGGAACTCGACCATCGCACCGACCTGTTCTCGTTTGGCGCCGTGCTGTACGAAATGGCGACCGGCAAGATTGCGTTCCGCGGAGACACCTCCGCAGCGATTTTCGACTCGATCCTGCACAAGGCACCGGTCGCGCCGATTCGGTTGAACCCCGATTTGCCTCCGCGCCTGGAAGAGATCATCAACAAGGCCCTTGAGAAAGACAAAGCCCTCCGTTATCAGCACGCCGCCGAGATGCGTGCCGACCTTGCCCGCGTCAAGCGGGACACCGATTCCAGCCGGCATATCGTGCCAGCCGAGATCGAGTCGCCCTCGGCGGAGGTGCCACCCCCGCCTGCGCCCCCCAGCGGCCCGGTCTCTGTGGTCATGCCTGCACCTGCGCCTGCGAGCGTCCCGGTCGTCGCGGTCCGGGAGAGAAATACAGCCCTGCGCGCAGCGGTCGTCGTCATTTCCGCTTTGGCCGTGGCCGCGGCCGGGTACGGAATCTATTTCTTTTGGAACCGATTGCGACCTGCGCCATTCGCTGGTTTTTCGGTCTCTCGCGCAACCGAGACGGGTCGGTCCGGAGAGACAGCCATTTCGCCGGACGGCAAATTCATTGTCAGCGTGCAGACAGAGAATGGACAGCAAGGCCTCTGGCTGCGCAATCTTCCCACAGGCAGCGATACGGCGATCGTACCGGACACCGGGCAACACTTGCAAAATCCGGTTTTTTCGCCCGACGGCAACTACATCTATTTCCGCCAATCGATGGCAAGCGCGACGGGTGCCTTCAATCTGCTTCGCGCACCCGTTCTGGGAGGTACGCCGGAGCTCATCGCCAAGGACGTCGATAGCAACCCCACCTTTGCGCCGGACGGCAAAAGGGTCGCCTTCGTGCGAGCCAACGATCCTGAACTGGGCAAGTGGCGAATCGTCGAGGCGAACGCGGACGGAAGCGAGGAAAAAGCGCTACAGATCGTGCCGGGACACGCTCTCATCCGGTCGATTGCCTGGTCTCCCGACGGGCAGCGCATCGCGCTTGTAAGGGCGACTCCCTCCGGCGAATCGCTCTCTGCGATCGATGTATTTGACTTTACCGCCGACCGGATCGATCCCTGGCTGGCGCTGAAGGATAGGTATTTGTCCTACATCGCCTGGAGCCGCGATGGCCGCTGGCTCGTCTGTGCCTACCTGTCTCGCGGGCCGCATTTGTCTATCAATACTCAGATTGGCGCGTTTTCTTATCCCGAGGGAAAGTTCCGCGCGATCACCGATGATGCGGCCTCCTACTTGAGCATTTCGCTTTCCGCCGACGGCAAGACCCTAGCGACCGTGCAAACCCAGGGGGAATCCGAGATCGATCTTCTGCCCACAAAAGGCGCTCCAGTCCCCCTCGTACTTCCCGGTATTCCTAGACAACAGCCGATTCCCAGCTTCGACTGGGCGCCGGATGGCGATCTGCTGATCTCTGAGGGGTTTCGTCTGGTAAAAATGCATGCCGACGGGACTCATGAGGTGACTGTTTTAAGCGACCCCGGCGCCTGGATGGCCGGCGTCAGCCGGTGTGGCGGCGATTCGCTCACGGTGATGTGGCTCTTGCATGGAGCAGACAACGACATTGGGCCGTGGCACGCGCAGCTCGATGGTTCTCGACCGACCCCGTTCCCTCCCCGCTCAGGGGCGGTTCTGTGGCAGTGCTCGCCAGACGGGAAGTGGATCTATTCGTTCGACCGAGGGAGCAACAGCGAGCTACTGCGGTTGTCGCCGGCGGGGGGACAGCCGGAGCCGATCCCTGGAGCTGTTTTTGCAAACTCTCTCTGGATGGCGTCGGCTCTTTCACCCGATGGCAAGACGCTGGCGGTCTTTCTCGAGCGGGAATCGCCCGAATCTCAGTCTTACGGAAATGTGATCGCGCTGCTCGACCTTGAAAAGGGCCCAGCGCCTCCTATTCGTTACCTGGCGATCGGCGCCTCCGCTCAGGCGGTCTTTCGCTCCGACTTCCCAAACTCTGCTTTCCACTTTCTGCCCGACGGAAAGGCCTTGGCTTTTGTCACCACAGAAAAGGGCGTCGATAACATCTGGATCGAGCCGCTCAATGGCTCCACGGGCCATCTGATCACGCGTTTCAATGCGCAGCAGATTTCGGGTTTCGGGTGGTCGCCCGACGCCAGCCAGCTCGCGGTCCTACGCCAAGACACTGAATCCGACGTCATTCTTCTCCACGACAACAGCGGGTCCTCTCCGTAGGCCGAGCGCCGTTTCAGTGCGGCAGCGATGCGCCGTCCGGGCTGGGCGAGGGCCGCTTCATGATGAAGGCTAAAGGGATCAAGCACGCGACGACAATCGCCAGAATGGAGACGACGTCCCGGAACGCCAGGGCTGCGGCCTGTTGCTGCACGATCAGGTCCACCTGTCCGTACGCCCGATGCGCTGCTTGCGAAGCGCTCGCTCCGTGGCCATGCATCGTGGCGGAAAGCCCCTGGATCATCTGGCGGAATCTGGGGTTGCCATTGTTCAGATTCGCGGCCAAATAATTCTGACGTTGCTGCGTCGCTCGCGTCACCATCGTGCTTACAATGGCGATTCCTGCGCTGCCACCGACATTGCGTACGAAATTCATCATGCTCGAGACCTGATTGTTTTTCTCGCGTGGCACGCCCGCATAGCACAGCACATTCGAGGGTATGAAAATGAAGGCCAGCCCCACTACCTGGTAGAGTCGCAAGAACGACGCGGTCCAAAAATCTATGGTCAAGCTAAGGTTGACAGCCATGTGATACAGACCCAGCGCAGTCACACCATAGCCGATGGCCATTAAAACTCGCGGATCCATTTTTCCCGAAAGCACGCCGGCGGCCGGCATGGTTACCATCATCACGAAACCGCCTGCCGCCATCGCTTCACCTGCCAGCACGGCGGGATAACCCATCAGGTTTTCAAGGAACAGGGGTACCAACACGGTTGTGCCATAGAGGACCGCGCCCAGCAGCAACATGCCCGCCATCGCCGTAGCAAGATTGCGCCGTTTTAGCAGTCGCAATTCGACGATCGGATGCGGATGCCTCCATTCCCACCAGACCCACACACACAGCGTCATGGCTGCGAAGACGCAGCCCGCCGTGATCCAGCGCGAACCGAACCAATCCAACTCCTGACCTTTGTCGAGGGTCATCTGCAGCGTGCCGACACCCAAGGCCACCAGGCCCAGCCCTACGTAGTCGACCATGGCGTCTTTCTTTTTGGCCCGCTCAGCGCGGAGATATGGCGGGTCCTCCACGACGCGATGGCTCATATAGAGCGACACGATGCTGATGGGCACGTTGATGTAGAAAATCCAGCGCCAGCTGAAGTTGTCCGTGATCCAGCCGCCGATCGTGGGGCCGATGGCGGGGGCGAGCACGACAGCCATGGCGTAAATCGAGAACGCCATCCCTCGTTGTTCGGGTGAAAACGTGTCCGCCAGAATCGATTGTTCGCTCGGTTGCAGCCCTCCTCCGCCGATGCCTTGCAGCACGCGAAAGCACACCAGCGCTCCCAGGCTGGGTGCCAGCCCGCAAAAGAAACTGCTGCCCGCAAACAGGGCCACGCAGGACATGTAGTACCGTTTGCGTCCGAGCCGCGTTGCCAGCCACGCACTGATCGGCAGCACGATGCCGTTCGACACTAGATAGCTCGTCAGCACCCAGGTGGATTCGTTTGTGCTCGCGCCGAACGTTCCAGCAATATGCGGCAGCGCGATATTGGCGATCGAGGTATCGAGGACCTCCATGAAGGTTGCGAGCGTCACCGTGAAGGCAACGAGGTAGGGATTGTAGCGAGGGCGCCAAGCGCTATGATCGATGAGGGCAGCGGTGGCCGTAGCCATGAAAGCCTCTTGTCAATCCACCTGCAAAACAAGTAACATACATGCATGTATGTATAATGTAAAGCGTCCCTTGTCGGAGCCGCTATGAATCCTGCACGTGTGATCGCTCGGAAACGAGAGGCCGATTACCGACCGGACGCTCAGATCTCCGGACAGCAGGCCCGCACGCTGGCCACGCGTCGCCGTCTGTTGGCGGCTGCCGAAAAAACCTTCGCGCGAGACGGATTCGAAGCCGCGCGTTTAGAAGACATCGCCCGAATGGCCGGCTACACCCGCGGCGCCTTTTACGCTCATTTCAACAGCAAGGAGGACATTTTCTTTGCGCTGCTAGAGGATTGGGTGCGTGCGCGTATCGGCGAAGTGAACGCCCTGTTGGCAAAACAGGAAAGCCCCACCAAGCGTTTGCGGGCTGTTCGCCAGCATTATGCGCAGATTGCCAGAGACCGCCGGCTCGCTCTGCTGGCTCTCGAGTTTAAGCTGTTCGCGATTCGCCACCCCGAGGCCCATGCGCGTCTGCGCGTGCGCCAGCGCCGGATCCGCCGCTCGGCAGGCGATCTGCTCTTGCGCATTGCGGCGAGCACAAAACGCACGCTGCCTGTTGCCAGCACCGGAGCTGCCGCCGCCTTGGGCGCGCTTGCGAACGCACTGCTGTTGGAGAATCTCGTGGACAGCGCGACTTTGAGCGACACGGACATCGGTTACCTGCTCGGCATCTTTTTTGACGCCATTCTCGGTTCTCAAGCCACGCCGTAGTTTCTAGCTGCAGTTCCGCTTTCGTAGGCGGGCCTCGTGCGATTTTGTTTTTTGTGGCAGATTAATCGGTCATGACTTCTTCCGGGAAGTCTAGGCTGGCGGGCCGCGCTGCCTTCACTTATCCCTCTTTCGTGCTTTACCAAACCGCGCGCTTCTTCATTGTGCTGGCCACCGAGATGCAGGCCGTAGCGATGGGATGGCAGGTATATGAAATCACCCGGCGCTCTCTCGATATTGGCCTGATCGGACTCGCCCAGTTTCTTCCCGGAATTCTGCTGTTTCTCGTCTCCGGACATGCTGCCGACCGCTACGAGCGGCGGAACGTTCTGACGCTCGGCTACGCCGGTTTCGCGACATGTTCGGCCCTGCTTTTGGCCATCACCGTGTGGGGCGCCCATTCGGTCTATCCGATCTACGGTGTGAGCGTTTTGGTCGGAATCGTGCGTTCGTTCAACGGACCGGCGAGTCGAGCGATTCTGCCGGCGCTGGTTCCCGAAGCGCATTTTCACAGTGCGTTTGCCTGGGGCGCGACGATCTTCGAAGCTGCTACGATTTTAGGACCTGCGGTGGGCGGATTGATTTACGCCGCGTTTCGAGGGCCTGCGCCGGTCTATGCCGCTGCCATGACCACGGCGGCGATGGCTTCGATCTCCATGCTCGGAGTGAAATTGCGCTCGCGTCTGCGACCGCAAAGCGCCTTGCGCTGGAAGACAGTTCTCGCCGGAATGCACTACATTTGGCGCGAAAAGCTGGTGCTTGGCTCGATCTCGCTCGACCTGTTCGCTGTCCTTTTAGGAGGAGCCGTCGCACTGCTTCCGGCTTATGCGCACGAGATCTTGAAAACAGGGCCATGGGGCCTCGGCCTGTTGCGCTGCGCTCCCGCCCTCGGGGCGGCGGTGATGGCCTTGCTGCTCGCGTACAGGCCGCTGCGCAGCCGCATCGGTCAGAAGATGCTATGGTGCGTCGCCGCGTTCGGCGTGTTCACCATTCTCTTCGGCCTTTCACGGAGCCTTGTGTTTTCCATGCTCGCCCTCGGGATGGTTGGCGCGACAGACATGGTCAGCGTCGTCGTGCGCGGCATTCTAATTCAACTGGCCACACCGGATGAAATGCGCGGCCGTGTCAATGCGGTCGACATGATCTTCATCGGTGCGTCCAACGAACTGGGCGCGTTTGAGTCCGGCCTCACGGCGCACTGGTGGGGACTTGTTCCCGCCGCCGTCATCGGCGGCGTGGGCGCGATCGTGGTGACGGCACTATGGGCCTGGATGTTTCCTGAACTGAGAAACGCCGACGAATTCGCGGCCATCGATGGCCGGCTGAGTGTCCCGGCGACCGGAAAGTAAGCGAATCGTCAGTCGGCGCTGGCCTTTTTCTCTGCCGGGGGCGCAATCGCGCCTTCGTATAAGTATCCGCGCCGCCATTCGCGGACCGTGGTGTTGCCGCTGACGCGCGCCTGCATCCACGGCTCATAGAAGTTGTAGGGATGGATGGGCTCGGGCTTTCCGACATCGTCCAGCTGCTTGCGCAGATCGGCGGGAATCGAAAAATCCAAACTGGCCAGATTCTCCGCCAGCTGCGCGTACTTCGTCGCTCCTAGGATGATCGAGGTGACGCCCGGCTGAGTGGCGAGCCAGTTCAAGGCCACCTGCGCCGGCGCCCTGCCGATCTTCTTGGAAACCTCAACAAGGGTATCGAGCACCTTCCAGTTGTGCTCGGTGAACTTGTTAAAAATGGGATTCGGCAGCGTCAGACGGCCTTCCCCGACGCCGGCTGCCCCCTGCCTCCGGTACTTGCCGCTCAGCAGTCCGCCCGCCAGCGGGCTCCAAGGGCAGAGACCGATGCCCAGCTCCTGCGCCGCAGGAATGTGCTCGCGCTCGATATTGCGCTCCGTGAGCGAATACTCCAGTTGCAAGGTGGCGCAGCGCTCGAGGCCGTCTTTTTCGGCCAGGGTTTGCGCACGCGTGAAATACCATGCCGGCGTATCCGACAAACCGTAGTAGCGAATTTTGCCCTCACGGACGAGGTCGGTGAGTGTAAAGACAACTTCTTCAACCGGGGTGATCATGTCCCACGCGTGCAGGTAGTAGAGATCGATGTAGTCGGTACCGAGCCGTCGGAGCGAGGCTTCGAGAGCCGTGTAGATGTTTTTCCGGCCATTGCCGCCCGCATTGGGGTTGCCCGGCTCGACGCCAAACGTGAACTTCGTGGCAATCACCGCTTTGTCGCGCAGCTTGCGGTCCGCAATGTACTGTCCGACGATCTGCTCGCTTTGGCCCATCTGGTAGCCGTTGGCGGTATCAATGAAATTGCCGCCGCCTTGGAAGTAGAGATCCAGCATTTCAAACGATTGCTTCGGATCGGCGCCCCAGCCCCATCCGGTGCCAAAGCCCATGGCTCCAAGACACAGCGGGCTGACGCGCAACCCGGTGCGGCCCAGCGTCGTGTACTCGTTCAATCTCATAAGATTCCTCCCGTAGAGCTATGCGATGCGCTAAGTAAGCGGAACGACTCGCAGTTTAAGTGGGAAAACTCGAAATCTCCACTCCCCATGACACCGACCAAGTGCAGGCAGACGGCCCTCTGGGCCGATCCGAGAGGTCCGCTGCCTCTCAGATCTATTACTGATTCGGTTCGGGCGCCTTAATCCGCGGCACATCATTCGTGGGAGTTGCCGTTCCCGGCACCACGCGCCCGGAGGATCGAAATCGCTTGTAGTCGGAGTAGTGAACCGTCATACGAATGTGGACGCCCCCCGACTTGAAGTTCAAAACATCGTCGGAGTGCGTGTAGGTCGGGAACCAAAAGTGGCCTTCGATGTTCTCGCGGTACGTTTCGAAGCGAGGGAATACGTTCTCGCTATTGCCCTTTCGAATGTCCGGCACGGCCTTTCCATAGGTCTTGACGATTTCCAGATCCTTGTCATCGACCCAGACGCGCCCCTGAAAATAGCGCTGATTCTTCTCGATCCTCTTCGGCGCCACATCGAATACATAAGTGCCGATTTCGTCCACCCGTTCGCGGCCGACGTAGGTAACGTCGTACTTGGGCAACTCCTCGGTGGTCAGCACGAAGGGCTGAATATTTCTAAGATCGTCCAGATCTTGCTCGGAGAGCGTAATGCGTTCGAGCGTCGGAGGAGGCGCATAGGTGACCACGTCATAGCGCTTGCCGGTCGGCGTGAAAGTGACGTCGCTCGTCAAACGATATTCGCCGTCTGGCTGTCCGCCGTCATCGATGGTCTGGATGACGAACGTTTGCGTGTAGGTGAAGTTTTCGCGCTCGCGCTTAAACTCGGCTTCGCGCTCGGCGAATTGCTGAATGATCTGGTCGGCTGGAATCGACGGTGGCTCGTTGGAAATGTCCGAGGAGTGGTGCTGGGCGACGGGAGCTTTCGGCGTCGGGGAGGGCGCTGGTTCGGGCGGCTTGGCTTCAGCGCGCGGAGCCGGTTCCCATTGCGGGGTCGCGCCGGGCAGCGGCCCCGATTCTTGCGCGGCGAGGGGATAAGAGAAAAATGCGCCCGAGAGCAGAAAACAAACGATCGCTTGTGTTCCGGACTTCGTGAGAGCTGTTAAAAGTGCGTTGGACATCTTCTGAACGCCTCTGGCACCCCATCAGTATAGAGGTTTTCGGGCGAACCGTGGGTTGCCTTGCCAAAAAATCCCCAGGGATTTCAGCCCCGAGATCTTGTTTCACCGGCGCGCAGCTTCCAGACGATTTGACGAAAGATGCCCAGCCAGATGATGGCGTCACGGGCGGGCAGATCGAGCCGCCTCACGAGGCGGCGGATGCGCTGCTCGGAGTCGGCGACGCGACGCAAGTCCAAAAAGCCGCTGGTCTTGAGTGCCTCGAGCAGCACCTGCGTGATGCGTTCGATTTCACCAGCCGAGGCATACCGTTCCAGCTCGTGCGGCACCTTGTCTCCGCTGCGAATCAGTTCGTAGAGCGAGACGGCCACGGCTTGGCCGAGATTCATCGAGATGTTCGTCTCGTGGGTCGGAATGCGCAGCAGCCAGTGGCAGTGGCTGAGGTCGTCGTTGGTGAGGCCGAACTTTTCTGAGCCAAACAAAAGCGCGACATTGGCTCGCCGCAGTCTCGTCCGAATCAAGCGGGCGGCCTCTTCTGAGCGCCGCAGCGTATGGTGGAGATGGCGATGGCGGACGGCTGTCGTGCCGACGATGAGTGTTGCATCGGCTACGGCCTCGGCCACGGTCGTGAATCTGTCCGCGCGCGCGAGGACCGATGAGGCGCCGACAGCCGAACGCGCCTCTTGAAAGGCCGGCGCGTAGGGATTCACCACTCGGAGGTGGCGGAAGCCGAAATTGCTCATGGCCCGCGCAGCGGCGCCGATATTGAGCGGATTGCGGGTCGCAACCAGAACGACGCGCAGACGATCCGATTGAGCCTCGGTCAGCACGGATGCCAGCGATTCTACTTCGTCAAACGCCCCGTGCAAACTTTCTGAAGCAAGCCCGCTGGGCGGCTCCGAGGCACGACTTGACGGCAGTCCGGCGAACGTGAAACTATGCCCAAACCACCCAGGAGCACGAAAAATGGCCACGGAACTGGCATCCACGTACGCGGATTTGACGCTTTTGATAGGCGGCAAATGGTTGGGGCCAGAGGGCCGCAAGCGATCGCCCGTGATCAATCCGGCGACCGAGGAGGTGATCGGGCAGGTCCCACATGCCTTGCCAGCGGACCTGGACACCGCACTTGCCGCCGCCCAGCAAGGGTTTAAGACGTGGCGCGCGATTTTTCCAGACGAACGCGGAAGAATTCTGAAGCGCGCGGCGGAACTGTTGCGCGAGCGCAAAGAGGAAATCGCGCGCCTGGCGACGACCGAATCTGGCAAGGTGATCCACGAGACACGCATCGAAGTGATCATGTCGGCGAATATCTTCGAGTGGTACGCCGAAGAGGGACGCCGCGCCTATGGGCGCGTGTTGCCGCAACGCGCGCCGGGCACGCGTATGACCATTGTGAAGGAGCCAGTGGGTCCGGTCGCAGCATTCGCGCCGTGGAATTTTCCGTTGGGTAATCCGGCGCGCAAGATCGGCGCCGCGCTCGGCGCGGGCTGCTCCGTGATTCTCAAGCCGGCAGAGGAAACTCCTGGATCGGGGCTCGCGGTGGCCAAATGTCTCATCGATGCCGGACTGCCGCCCGATGTGCTCTCGATCGTCTACGGCGTGCCGGCGGAGATCTCCTCCCATCTTCTCGCTTCACCCGTGATTCGGGCCATCTCATTTACCGGATCGATTCCCGTTGGAAAGCATTTGATGAAGCTCGCAGCCGATGGCATGAAGCGGACGACGATGGAGTTGGGCGGCCACGCCCCGGTCGTGGTGTTCGACGACGTGGACCTGGACAAGGTGCTCGATCTGTCGGCAACCGCAAAGTACCGGAACGCCGGTCAAGTGTGCGTCTCTCCGACGCGATATTACGTGCACGAACGAGTCTACCGCCCGTTCGTGGAGGGCTTCTCAAAACGCGCCCAGAACTGGCCTGTCGGAAATGGGCTAGAGGAGAAAAACAAGATGGGGCCGCTTGTGCACGCGCGGCGCCTGGCGGCCATTGAGGCTTTCGTTGAGGATGCCAAGCAGCACAGTGGCAAGGTCGAGGCCGGCGGCCGACGCCTCAAGAGTCCGGGCTATTTCTATGCGCCCACAGTCCTGTCCGATGTGCCGAACTCGGCGCGCATCATGAATGAGGAGCCGTTCGGTCCAGTCGCGGTGATCAATCCATTCTCCAGCTTCGATAGCGTGATCGAGCAGGCAAACCGCCTGCCCTACGGCTTGGCCGCGTTCGCGTTCACCAGTTCCTCCAGAACGGTGAAGCTATTGGGCGAGCAACTCGAGGCCGGAATGGTGGGGATCAATACGTATCAGATTTCGATTCCGGAATCGCCGTTCGGCGGCGTGAAGGAAAGCGGCCACGGCTCAGAGGAAGGTGTCGAAGGCCTCGAAGCGTGCCTGGTCACCAAATTCATCAGCGAAGCCTAGATGACTGCAGAGGAAAAAATCCTAGCGCTCGAGGCGCGCGTCGACCAATTGACGGACCAGCTAGGGCGCATCGAAGATGAGTTGGCCATCCGCCGGCTGCAGCACACCTACGGCTACTTCATCGATAAATGCATGTACGAGGAGGCGGTCGATCTGTTCTCCGATCGCGGCGAGACCTATTTTCTGGGCGGCGTGTTTCAGGGAAAGGCCGGGGTGCGCCGGCTCTATTGCGGTCGGCTGGGCGCGAAATTTGCGGCGGCGAGGAACGGCCCCACGCGTGGGTTGCTGCTCGATCACCTCACCTTGCAGGATGTGATCACGGTGGCGCCCGACCGTCTGTCTGCCAAAGGTCGCTTTCGCTGTTTCATGCAGGGAGGCAGTCATGAAAGCGTGCCAAAGATCGAGGAGCCTTTTTGGGAAGGCGGAGTGTACGAAAATACGTATCTGAAAGAAGATGGTGTCTGGAAGATCGGCGTGCTGAATTACAACGTGGTTTTTTACGCGCCCTATGAGAAAGGATGGGGTCGCGTGAAGCCCGGCTACGCGGTCCCTGCGTTTTCGCGGACCTATCCGGAAGATCCGAATGGGCCGGACAGGTTGACGTCGCGGCCGGCGAGTTTCTGGCCCGAGACCGGTGTCGTGCCCTTTCACTATCTGCATCCCGTCACCCGGCAACCGATCAAGTGAGCGCTCGGGTGAGCCAATCCCCTATCCCGAAGGGCCTACTCGCGGGTGAAACGGCGATTGTGACCGGCGGAGGCCGAGGTTTCGGCAAGGCGATCGCGCTCGGGCTAGCCGCAGCGGGCGCGGCTGTGACGGTGACGGCACGGTCGAAAGATCAGCTCGACAGGGCGGTTGAAGCGATCGAGGCTGTCGGGGGACGAGCGCAGGCGCTGGTCGGCGACGTCACGAACGCGAAAGATGTAGCGCACGTCGTCAAGTCTGCGGAGAAGGAATTCGGGCCGACGACGGTGCTCATCAACAATGCTGGGGTGACGGGGCCGTTTGGGCCGGTATGGACTTCCGATCCCGACGAGTGGTGGGGCGCGCAGGCCGTGATCGTGCGTGGGACACTACTGTTCATGTGCGCGGTCATGCC
>CAYOXF010000063.1:0-14119 GCA_964407845.1 uncultured Acidobacteriaceae bacterium
TGAGGTCTACGATTTGTTGATCGATCTGGACGCGACCGAAGATCAACTCGATTTTCCTATCCTCTATACCAATGCAAAAACTGGCGCGGCCCACCGCGCTATGGGCGACGGTTCCACAACACTCGAGCCGCTGTTTGAGGAAATCATCACCTCCATACCTCCGCCCTCCGGCGATCCAAAGGCCGTTCTGCAAATCCAGGTGACGAACCTTGATTACAGTGATTTTCTGGGTCGCATCGCTATCGCCCGTGTGTTCGAGGGGACGCTCAAGCGTGGATCGGAAGTAGCCATTGCCAAACGGAGTGGGAGGATCGAGTCGGCCAAGATCACCAAGCTGTTTACGTTTCGGGGCCTCGAGCGCGATGAAGCCGACGAGGTGTCGGCGGGTGACATCGTGGCCATCGCGGGAGTGGAAGATATCCAGATCGGCGAAAGCATTACCGATCTCGAACACCCTGCCCCGCTTGAGCCCTTGACGATCGACGATCCGACCCTTGCCATGGTGTTCACGATCAACACTTCGCCCTTTGCCGGCCGTGAAGGGACCTTTGTTACGTCCCGTGATTTGCGCGCGCGGCTCGAAAAGGAGCTTCTGACCAACGTCTCGCTGCGAGTGGAAGACACCAGCTCGACCGACGCCTTCCGCGTGCTCGGCCGCGGCGAATTGCAGCTGGCCATTCTGATTGAAACGATGCGCCGGGAAGGTTACGAGTTGATGGTCGGCAAGCCGGAAATCGTGGTGCGAAACGAAAACGGCCGACGCCTAGAACCGCTCGAGTCCCTGGTGATCGACTGCCCGGAGAATTTCATCGGCATCGTGATGGAGTCGGTCGGCAGCCGTCGCGGTGAGATGAAGAAGATGGTCAACCATCATTCCGGACGCGTACGGATGGAGTTCACCATCCCGTCACGCGGACTGATCGGCCTGCGCGGTCAGCTGCTCACCGACACGCGGGGCACGGCACTGATTCACTCGATCCTCGAAGGCTGGACCGATTACGCCGGTGACATGGCCATGCGGCCCACCGGCGCGCTCGTCGCCGATCGCAGCGGTACGTCCACCGCCTATGCGATCTGGGGAATTCAAGAACGCGGCGAGATGATGATTGGCCCGGGCGTGGAGGTTTATGAAGGAATGATCGTCGGTGAAAATTCGCGCGAAGAAGACATGAACGTGAACATTACCAAAGAGAAGAAACTCACGAACATGCGTTCTTCTACAGCCGACGAAGCCATTCGGCTGATCCCACCGCGTGAAATGACGCTCGAAAAAGCGATCGAGTTCATTGCCGATGACGAGTACGTCGAAGTCACGCCCCGATCCATCCGCCTGCGCAAGAAGGTGCTGGACTCGAAAAAGCGCCCCAAGCGCTGGCAAGAGATCCGCGCCAGCGCCGAGGCCTCTTCCTAGACGCTCTTTTATCCTCCGCCAATCACCGCATCCGCTTCGATTTCGACCAGCATCTCCGGATCGATCAGACGGCTGACCTCCACCATGGCTGTCGCGGGACGAATCTCGCCAAAGAACTCACCATGCGCGCGGCCGATTTTCTCCCAGTCGGCGATGCGCGTCACGTACATGCGCGTGCGCACGACGTCGGCAAGGCATGCGCCGGCCTTGGTGAGTGCAGACTCGATATTCCGCAAGACTTGGATGGTCTGCGCATAGGGATCACCCGCCCCTACGATTTTGCCCTTCGCGTCAGTCGCGGTGGTTCCTGAGACGTATACGTTCGCTCCGACGCGAACGGCTCGTGAATAGCCGACGATCGGCTCCCATGGTGTTCCGGTCGCGATCTTCGTTCGTTCCATTTTTTTCCTCGCTTGCATTTTCTTCTACGGATCGAAGCGCGCACGCCACTCGGGCGGCACGACGGGACACAGATCTTCGCGCCTGCCGAAAACGCCATAGCGAATACGGGCAACGAAGTCGTAGCCTAGATCTCGCACCGGCCGCGGCACCGCCGAGATCAACCCACCTAAGAACCACCAGCCGCCACCCAGCCGCCGAAGGATATGAATCAAGGCGTCGGAGCGCACGAGCAGCGCCCCTTGCTCGGTCTGCACGACAATGCTATCGGGCAAGCTCGAGCGCTTGGCGAGAGGCACGAGCGAGGAAAACGTGGAGCCTTGCAGGGGCGCAAACCGCAAGGCGCTGCCCGAGTGATCATGCTTCAGCACCAACTTCACCGTCCCGTGGCATAGAGCGCAGTGCCCATCATAGAACAGCATCTCGGGAGTCGGTCCTAGCGGCGCCACGCTAATCGAAAGCATAGCACGCCCTCTGGAACTGGAAGTCTAGACCGCGCTCATCCGGCTCGACCAAACTGCCGCTGGACAGAGGTTAGCGAACTCTCTAATCTACCTTGCGTTTGGACGTTATGGAGAAGCTCCGTTGAAGTGCAACAGCATCTTGGATGCGATCGGACAGACGCCGCTCATCCGGCTCAACCGCGTAGCGAAGGATGTTCCGGCGGAAGTGTACGTGAAGGCGGAATATCTTAACCCCGGCGGCTCCATGAAGGACCGCATCGCGCTAGGGATGATCGACGAGGCCGAGCGCAAGGGACTGCTGCGGCCCGGCGGAACCATCGTCGAGGCAACTTCCGGCAATACAGGAATGGCTCTGGCCATTCTCGCCGCCGTTCGCGGATACAAGGTCGTCTTCACCATCAATGACAAGCAATCGCGCGAAAAAATCGATCAACTGAAGGCCTTCGGAGCCGAAGTGATTGTTTGTCCTACGGCGGTTGAGCCCGAGGATTCGCGCAGCTACTATTCAGTCGCCAAGAAGCTCGCGCGCGAAATTCCCAATTCCTACTATGCGAACCATTACGACAACCCGGCCAATCCCGAAGCTCATTACCGCACCACAGGTCCCGAAATCTGGAAAGACACGGAAGGGAAAATCACGCATTTTGTCTGCGGTCTCGGAACGGGCGGCACAGCCAGCGGGGCTGGACGCTATCTGAAGGAGCAAAACCCCCGTCTGAAGGTGATTGGGGTCGATCCCTACGGATCGCTGTTTTACGAGTATTTCAAAACAGGCAACATCGGCAAGGCGCGGACGTATGTGGTCGAAGGAATCGGCGAAGACATCCTGCCCGGTGCTCTGGACTTTTCCGTGCTCGATGACATTGTGCAGGTAAGCGACGAAGAATGCTTTCTCTGGGCGCGGCGCTTGGCCAAGCGGGAGGGAATCTTCACGGGCGGTTCCGGAGGCGGATGCGTTTCGGCGGCGTTACGCGTCGCGAAGAACTGCAAAAAAGGTGAACTCGTCGTGGGGCTGCTGCCCGATGCCGGTACGCGCTATTTGAGCAAGCTATACAACGACAGCTGGATGCGCGAACTCGGATACGCCGATCAGGAGGTGACGCTTACGGCAGCCGACGTGATTCGTGTGAAGCGGCAGAACGGCAAGAGGCGAGAACTCGTCAAAGTCGGACCCAATCGAACCGTGTTTCAGGCCCTGCAAACCATGCAGCAGCAGGACATTTCGCAGCTCCCCATCTTCGAAGATGGACGATCGGTCGGTTCGCTGTTTGAAGACAAAATCCTGAATCTGGCGCTGCAGGGGAAGGACCTCCGCAAATTGATCGTCCGCGAAGTCATGGGCCCACCGCTGCCCCAGGTTCCCTCAAACGCACCCATCGAGCGCATCACCCACCTGCTGAGCCATGAAAGCCCGGCTGTGTTTGTGGAGATGGAGTCGGGTGAACTGGAAGTGCTCACGAAGTTCGATCTGATGGACACGATTGCTGGTCTCGTCAGCCAGAAGCGATGAACCGTTCCTCCCCTGGGAACCTCGCGATAAATCCCTTACATCTTAGACACTTGACAGTCGCTCGACGGATGTGGTATCCCCAGCAACAGCGAGGCTGGGATCGCCCGGCATTAGGGCTCCCAGTTGGGTGGGTTCGAGGGTGAGTGTCCGGCGCGAGTAAGAGGTCCTCGCGGCGGACAAATGGGTGGGATTTAGGAACTCTGACCTTGGAAGAAATCTGGGTGGTAGGTGGGTTCTCAGCTCACGGGGGTGGTTCATGAGTAATTTTTCTGCACGGCCGCAGTGTGTCTTCTCGTTAGTCTTTTGCCTTGGGGTCCTGTTTGCCTGTACAACGCCTGTTTGGGCGCAATCGGCGACGACGGGTGCTCTTACGGGAACGATTACGGATCCGTCCGGGGGCGTGATCTCGGGTGCCACTGTTACGGCCACGAACACGGCGACCGGCCAGGCACGTACGGCGATGACCGACGCATCGGGCGTGTATAAATTCTCGCTCTTACCTGTTGGTAGCTACTCGGTGAAGTTCTCGGCGAGCGGCTTCAAGACCTCTGAGATTCCTTCGGTGACGATCAACATCGCGGAAACCGCCGTGGTGAATCAGAAGCTGGAACTGGGTGCACAGGCAACCGAAGTCACCGTGCAAGGCACGGTCGAGACCGTGCAGACGCAAAATGCGACGGTAGGAACACTTGTGGGATCAGACACGGTCACGAGTCTGCCCCTGAATTCGCGCAACTATACGCAGATTATTGATCTTTCCCCGGGGGTCGTGGTGAACGTTGCCAGCGCTGCGGCTGTGGGCAATGGCACGCAGGACATCAACGTCAACGGAATGGGTTCTGACCAAAACAACTACATGATGGACGGCGCAACTCTGACCAATTACGGCAGCGGGGGTGGCGCACAATCAGGAAACTTCCCCGGGATCGGAATCCCCAATCCGGACTCGATTCAGGAATTCAAGATCCAGACTTCGCAGTACGATGCCGAGTTCGGCCGGAACCCGGGCGCCAGTGTCAATGTCGTGACGAAGGACGGGACCAATCAGTTCCACGGTAATGCTTGGGAGTTTTTCCGCAATAGCTTCTTGGACGGAAACGACTTCTTTAACAAGTATACGCAACAGAACGTGCTTCATACCGGGAACCATCCCCAGACCCTGAACGAAAATCTGTTCGGCGGAACCATCGGGGGCCCGATCAAGAAAGACAAGCTTTTCTTCTTCTTTTCCTATCAAGGTTTTCGGCAAAAGAACGCGCTCGGCACAAACGGTTTTGCGTCGGGCTTTACGACCGGCCTGACTTTGTTGCCTCTCAGTGAGCCCGACGGTACCCGCAATAACGAGGCCGGAACCATTCCATTGAACTGGAACGCTGCGAATCCTCCCTGCAACTACAACACGTATCGCGGATATCTAGGATGTGTGTTTAACGGAGTCACTGGATTTGGCACGAACGTCACGATTCATGAACCCAATCAGACGACCTTGAGCGATGCCACGACAAACATCAACAACGTGGCTGTGAATTTTCTGCGCGCCCCGGGACCGAAATCCGGCCTGAATCAGGGCTTCTGGATGCCGAGCGTACCCTTTCGGAATGGCACTCCCGCCGTCAATTGTTTCACTGGTCCTTGCAGCTCGATATCGGTTTCGAGCCCCATTCTAGCGAACGAGAACCAATACCTTGGGAACGTCGAGTACGTCCTGAACTCCAAGAACACAATCTCGGAAAAGTTCTTCACTTCCACGGATCCACAGGTGCAACCCTTCGTTTGCCTTGGCCCCTGCACTCCAGGTGCTCCGGAGGATGTGACCTACACGGCGACCAGCCTGGTACTAAAGCTCACGACAGTGGCCACCAGCAACTTAGTGAACGACGCCTCGTTCTCGTTCCAGCGCCAAACCACGGTGGCAGTACCACAGACCTACCTGACGGCTTGTTCGATCGGCGTCATTCCTCCGCTCGCCGACGGGAACTGCTCGAACCTTAACGGCGTCACGGGCATCAATCCGATCCCGCTTCAGATTCCGACCATCGAAGGCCTGGGTGTGACCTTTGCTCCGAACGCCCTATTTCCCGGCAGCCCACAATACGGAGTCCCGAACGAAGGGATTTACAACAACGGCGGGAACTTCTTTTCCTCGGCCTCCAACTTCTTCAACTACTTCCAAGGCAACGATGTGCTTTCTTGGAACCACGGCAAGCATGCCATCCGGACCGGCTTCTGGGTGAATCGTATTCAATACAACTGGATCCTCCCAGGAAGAGGAGGCGATCTTTTCTTCAATACCGGCGACTTCCTAACGAGCTCGAGCGGTTTGCCCGACACCGGCACCGCACCGCAGGTGAATGGCGTTCTGGTCAGTTTCTGGTCACTGGCTCCGACCAACGGCAACAAACACAACCAGGTGGCCAATCAGTTCGCCTCGTTTGTCGAAGACGACATTAAGGTGAGTCCGAAGCTAACCCTAAACCTGGGGCTTCGTTGGGAATATGATGGCTATCCGTCCGACCGGACGGGTCTGTTCACCGATGGTTGGGCCAGCGCGGCTGCTCAGGTGAATACGGGCTCCTTCTTTCTTGGACCCGAGGTTGTGAACGGCCCAGGTACGCCGAACAATGCCGCAGGCACGCTCGCAGGCATGGCTGTGCAGTCGAACTACAGTCCGAATATCAGAGCATGTGGGAATCCACTTGCACCCATTGCATGCGGACTTGCGGCGCCCGCCAATATTTACCCTGGTTACCCCGGCGGTGCGACCGGAGTAACCATCAACAACAACAAGACGCTTGTCCATGGCGCGCCCATCGACAACTTTGCACCGCGAATTGGTTTGGCCTGGCAGCCGTTTAGCGAAAAGTTCGTTATCCGCGCCGGCTACGGCATCTTCTACGATGCCGTGTACGCAAACCTGCTGGCGAACAACAATGCAAACAATCCGCCCTACGCCGGTTTCATTCCCAGCTCGGTCGTCAACTCCTTCGACTATCCGGCCCCTCTATCCACCGGTATCCTGGGATGGCAACCTCGCACACTCCAGGTCGTTCGTGGCAGTGACGCAACCGGCGCCACGACAATCACTTCCGACAACGGAGCTCTTGGACTGGGCACGACCCGTATCGACGAGGGCATCGGTGTACCGTTGGTTCAACAATACAACCTGGACCTGCAGTACGAGGTTGCCCACGGATGGGTTGTCGATGTCGGCTACGTCGGCTCTCACGGCGTGTCTCTGTACGATTGGTCGAGGCCGATCAACATCGCCTTCTTGGCTCCCAACGCCCCGAACGAGCCGCTCCCGACCGATATTCAGAACCGGCGAATGATTTTAGGATCGGGCGCACCGGGTACTCCGAATGCCTTCCCCTTCAATGATCCGAACAACACGAACCCGGCGACCCAAGTCCTGGATAACCTCGGTGCTACGTCACCCTTTAGCCCTGGGAATCCTGGGAACTACCTGGGACGCGTAAGCTATCTGGGCTTTGGAGCTAACGGCCTGGCGACCACGAATACCGATGGTGCTTCGCTTTACGACAGCCTACAAATGCAAGTCAGGCATCAATTCTCCAAGGGCCTTCTTCTGCAAGCGTCCTATACATGGAGCAAGCTCATTACGAACGTCAACGCCTCGGTGGCGGGAGGTGCAGGAACCGGCATCGCGGCGGACGGCAACGTCCTTTCTGGTAGCGCCGGCTCGAACGATCCTTTGGACCTCGGCCAGCAATACGGTCTTGCCGCCTTCAACCGATCCCAGCGCCTCATCATCGCCTACACCTACGAGCTGCCGTATAAGAATCAGTCGGGCTTCTCCGGTCATGTACTCGGCGGGTGGTCCATTTCCGGTATCACGACCCTCCAAAACGGGGAGCCCTTTACCGTTGAGGATAGTACCGCTGGCACGATCTACTGGGGCGCGGGTGGCACCGCGTTCTGTACCGGCTGCAACATACGGGCCGAGTTGGCGCCAGCCAATACGGGGAAGTGTAACGTGCTGGGCGTTTGTAACTCGATCGGCGTAGCCACAGGCGGAAGCAACGTAGCCCGTGTGCGTAGCGGATTGACCGGTGGGAACGGATGGATTAACCATGCAGCCTACATGTCAGCGCCCTGTATCGGAGGCACCATCCCAGGGGCCTGCGCGGCTTCCGGCGGTGGCACGGGCTTCGGCGACTCCGGCATCGGGGCGATTTTGGGTCCTGGCCAAGACAACTGGGACTTCTCGCTCATGAAGAACACGCGGATCACCGAACGGCTGAACACACAGTTCCGGGCAGAGTTCTACAACATCTGGAACCACGCACAGTTCAACCCGCCATTTAACAATTTCGGCGCTCTATCAACCCTCGGGGAGATCACTAGCAGTTCGGTTCCGCCCCGCGTGATTCAATTCGCCCTGCGGCTGATATTCTAGCCGCAACCCGCTTTGATGGCCCCACTTCTGCCGCCAGTGGCAGGAGTGGGCCCTTTTTTCGCAAGAACCCAGAAATTGCCACCGTGTTGAACCCGATTTTTGGTACGATACTGTTCGAACAGAAAGTTCTTTGGAGCAGCGTACATGGCATTGGCATGCGAAGTCTGCGGCAAGAAGCCGCGTTACGGAAATACGATCAGTCACGCGCATAACGTCACTCGACGTCGCTGGAATCCCAACTTGCGGCGCGTGCGCGCGGTAATTGGCGGCGTGCGGAAGCAGGTGCGCGTCTGTACCGCCTGCATCAAGTCCGGCCGCGTCACGAAGGCTGCCTGACGCCCGTCGGGCAGATACACCCTTTCGGAAGGAGTTCCTGTTGAAGCGGAAACCCCCAGCTCTTCTGGCACTGGCCGTGTGTGCGCTGCTGGCCGGGTGCCGGCAGGAGATCGCTCCAGGGCCGGACGTATGGGCGGTCGTGGATGGAAAACAGATTCTCCGGCAGGACGTTGAAAAGATCTTTCGTACGCGGGTGAACGCCGACGCGCCCGCGCCCTCACAGGAACAAGCACTTTCGCTCAAGCTCGGTATTCTGGACGAACTCGTCAACAGCGAGATCCTGCTCGAGCGCGCCAACAAGATGAATTTGACAGCGACCGACGCCGAGGTCGAAGAAAAACTGACCGAATCGAAGAGCCCTTACACGGAGGAGGAGTTCCAGAAAAAACTGCACGAGACCGGGCTCACGGTGGACGATCTCAGAAACGACATTCGCCGACAGCTTTCGATCCAGAAGCTCCTGAACCGCGAGGTGATTGCGAAAATCTCGATCACCGATCAGGACGTAACCGACTTTTACAATCAAAATCGGGCACAATTCAATGTGGTCGAGCCGCGGTATCATATCGCGGAGATCGTGATAACGTCCCACCCCGATCCGACGGTCTACAACCGCAAAAACGACAAAGCTATGAACGAGGCCGAAGCGGGCCGCAAGGCGGCCATGGTGGTGCAGAAGCTCGATGCAGGAGCTGACTTCGGACAAATGGCCATGGACTATTCCGAAGACCCGAGCGCCTCGACCGGAGGTGATTTGGGCTTTGAGCCTGAGTCAGCATTCAACAAGTCCGACCCTGTGCTGAAGAAGGCCGTTTTGTCGTTGAAGGCTGGACAGGCCACTCAGCCCATCCACACCAAGGACGGCGGCTACGTCATTTTGAAGCTACTTGCCAAGGAATCCGCGGGCCAGCGAGACTTGACGGACGCACAGGTTCAGCAGGCCATCCGCGACGGCCTCCGCACGCGCAAAGAGCAACTGCTGCGCTCGGCCTATTTGGTCGAAGCGCGCGACGAAGCGCACGTCACCAACTATTTGGCACGGCAAATCCTCGAGTCCTCTGGAAAGCTTCCCGACGCGAAGTAACGATTCCCGCTCTTGGCAAGCGATAGCTGGCTAGCTATGATGGCCGCGTCCGAAAGCGAGCGAGCGCATGCAGCCGTCTGAACAAAATGCATGGAAGAAAGCAGCGGCCGAAGCGGCCGCGAGTCTAGTCGAAGACGGCATGGTTTTGGGCCTGGGCACAGGATCGACGGCGGCCTATTTCCTGCAGGCGCTGGGACGCCGACTGGCGGAGGATGGGTTGCGAGTCAACGGCGTTCCGACATCGGAGCAGACCGCCTCCCAAGCCCGCAGCCTGCGGATTCCGTTGACGAGCTTTGCCGAGCACGTCCTGCTAGACCTCACGGTCGATGGAGCCGATGAGGTGGAGTTAGACACCCTCTCTCTGATTAAAGGGCACGGCGGCGCACTGTTGAGGGAAAAGATTGTCGCGGCGGCGTCCAAGCGCCTGATTATCGTCGCGGACGAAACGAAGCTGGTCGAACGGCTCGGCTCGCTCGTGTCTGTACCGGTCGAGGTGGTACGGTTCGGATGGCAAGCCACGGGAAGATCTTTGACCGACATCGGCGGCAATCCTTCGCTGCGGCTCGGCGTGGATCGAAAGCCCTTCCTCACCGACGGCGGGAACTACATCATGGATTGCGCCTTCGGGCCGATCGCCAATCCCAAGGAGATTGCACACCACCTGGACCACATCGTGGGTGCGATCGAGCACGGCCTTTTTCTCGGCTTGGCCAAAGAAGTGATCGTGGGCGGGCGTGAGGGAGTGAAAACCCTCTTGAAGGGGAGCGCGAGCTCAGTGAAGTCCTGACCAGTCGTCGGCTAGAAGGATGGAATTGCTAGGGTTGGAGGGGTCGTACTTGACGCTCGCGGTTTGCCCGGAGGCGACGCGGTTCAGGTGCAGCCGCTCTTCCAGTCCGGTCACATCCTGAGCCGTTTCATACGTTACGCCGGAAATCGCGTAGGTGTAGTAGAGCAGTTTTCGGGGAACGTCGGCGACACTGTTGCGCTTCGCCGCCTGAAAGAGCTTGCCGCTGCCATTGCCGGAAGCCGCGCGGGCGTGGTCGGCGACCTCCAGTACCTGGCCTTCGACGATACGGCCAACTCGATTCAGATAGGCGCGTCGCGCGCGTTCGATTTCGCTGGAATCGTCGGGTTTCCTTCGAAACATAAAGAAAATCCCGATCGCGGCCAGCACGCCAAGACCGATCACCGGAACCAAGTTGTGCCAATCGCTTAGAAGTTCTCTCAACGCGTCCATTCTCTCGAAAGCCGCTGGGCGAAAGTCTGAGTCTCGCCGGAACGAACGCTTAAATTATATGGCAAATGGTTTTCCTGGCAGGTAAAAGAGGAGGTCGTTGCGAGAGAGTTACGGCGGGCCCGTCCGCTCCAAACTCCCGCGTCTATTCGCGAGGGCCTGCGACGATGTTGCGAAGCGTACCGATGTCGCCGACGCGAACTTCCACAACATCCCCCGCGGCAAGAGGACCTACGCCGGCCGGCGTACCGGTCGCAATCAAATCGCCCGGTTCCAGTGTCATGGCCTCGGCAATCCAGCGAAAAATGACTTCGATGCCAAAAACCATGTCGGCTACGCAGCCCGACTGTTTCTTTTGACCGTTGACGAAGGTTTCGATCCTGGTATCGGACGAAGGTGGTTCCGTTTCGACTATGGGCCCAAAGGGGCAGAAGGTGTCGAACCCTTTGCCGCGAGTGTACTGCCCATCGAGCCTCTGGAGATCGCGGGCCGTCACATCATTCAGGCACGTATAGCCAACGATGTAAGGTGCAATGTCCTCCGTGGGCCGGGGATGAGAACAGCGACGGCCCATAATGAAAGCGAGCTCTCCTTCATAGTCCACGCGCTTGGAGATTCGCGGCATAACAATTTCATCGCCAGGAGCAATGATCGATGAGGGTGGCTTCGAGAAGATGACCGGCTGTTTAGGGGCCTCGATGTTCATTTCGGCAGCGTGATCGAGGTAGTTCCTGGCCATGCAAATAATTTTGGTAGGCCACGAGGGCGGCAGGAATCGCACTTGATCGACACGCCAGGTGCGGCCTGTTGGCTTCCGCTCACCCCAGATCTCGCCGGAAATCTCGCGGATCGTGCCGTTTTCGACGATTCCGGCATGCGAGCTTCGATACGCCTCGGCCTGCGTGCGAGCAGAGCTGGCGCGGGCAGATTCGATCGGCTCAAATCGGCACAGTTTCATCGGCCGTGGCGAGCCGTTTCACTCGCTGCCTTTCGGCCCGGCCGCATCGCATCACGCCGAGCGTGGAGGACCATTCCGCCAACCCACACCAAGACGGATAGCACCCCATATACTACAGCGCCTTCCGAGAGCGCCATGAGTGGGGTATGGCGAACGGAGTCAAATAGATTCTGAAAGACCATTCCTGCGACGTCGTACGCTATCACGAACAGCGTCCAAGCAATCATGGCCGCCCCGAACATCTTCAAGGGGCTCTTCCAGAAGCGAATCACCGGGAGCAACATGAACAGCGTGAACAGGCTATACGAAATTGCATTGCGCTCAAGTGCATAGCGCTCGAGCGCAGGGATTCGGTTCGCAGCCACGAGTGCTCCCAGCATCACGATCACCAGCAAGGCGCCGGTGTAGACTCCCATGCGAACGGCGGCATGGGAAGAGGCAGCGTCGGCGGCGTTGTCCAGCTTCATGGGCACGAGTTCGGTCATGGCGCGGGTTGGCTTTCGGCCGGCACACCGCCAGAAATCGCTTCGCTGGCTGGGCTTTCGTTCCCAGAGCGATCCACGGCGGTTACGGTGTAGAGATAGCGGTGGCCGGGTTCGACATTCATATCGCGAAATGCAGGCGTAAGCAACAAATCCGTGGTCAAGCGTGTCCCTGGAGCGCCTGCCTGCTCACTTCGATAGACGTTGTAACCCGCCACGTCGGTTTCAGGGCTGATGGCCCAGGAGAGCTCGAGGTGCGCAGGCGTATCGGCCCCGCGCGGGACCAACGCTACGACGAGGCCCAAGGGAGCGGCGGGCGGAAAGGTGTCTCGCGGCGTGATCGTGACAAGATTCGAGTCGGCCGATTCCAGTGCTTCTACGCCGGACCCGACGATGCTTCGTACCGAATAAACATAGGTCTTGCCAAACTCAAATTGCGTATCCTGGAAAGAAGGGGATTGGCTTTCACCAATTTTCACAAAGGGCGCTTTGGCACTTTCACCGATAGCTCTTTCTTCGGCTCGATAGATTCGGCAGCCGGTAAGCGGAGGCGTGGAACCCGTGAAGGTTTTCGTCGGCGCAGTCCACGTCAGCGTAATCGCCGATTGCGTGACCTGTGTCCTTACGTCAGAGATGGGTTCAAACGCGGGGCGTATCAAAAGATAGGCGACGTTGGACGGTTCGGAGTCCTTTTCGACCGAGGCTCGCGTTCGGATGCTGTAGGAAGCGCCGGCGACGTCCGTTTGCGCAAAATCTTGAGGGCTTAGCGAGTCTACGTAGAGCACGCGTCTCTCCGTGGCGTATTGGTTGACTTCAGCGGAGGGCACGGTCGCAAGCAAGGTCATGTGCGCTTCCGAATCTGCACCGGGAGCGCCGATTCCCCTGTAGATTTCAATCGCCAGCTGATGCGTCAGCGGTCGGCGGTCCACGGTCTGGTTGGGAAGCGTGAAGGTGAGAACGACTTGGTTGGCCGCCTGCTCCGCGTGGAGGTCGGTGACCTCCTCGGCCACGGGCGGTTTCCGCTCGATGGGGTCACCGGGCGAAGCGCAGCCACCCAAGATTGGCGACAACAGAGAAACCGCCATTACGAGGCAGAAAACACAGGGGGGCACACACGCATTGGGCAAGAGCTCCGACCGCGCCCCGATCCGGTTTCCCATTGTCACGTTTCTAGAGAATGTAGCGGCTTAGATCTTGATCCTTCACGATCTCTGCAAGCTGCTTCTGAACATAGGAAGCGTCGAGCTTGATGGTCTTCTTCTTCATTTCGGGAGCTTCGAAGGAGATTTCCTCGAGAACCTTTTCCAGGATGGTATGCAAGCGGCGGGCGCCGATATTCTCGGTTTGCTCGTTGACTTTGGCCGCAAATCGCGCGATCGATGCGACGGCATCCTCACCGAATGAGAGCTTGAGCCCCTCGGTGTCTAGCAGGGCCACGTACTGCTTGATGAGCGCGTTTTTCGGCTCGGTGAGGATGCGGACGAAATCGGCTTCGGTAAGCGAGCCCAGCTCGACGCGAATCGGGAAGCGTCCTTGTAGCTCGGGTATGAGATCGGAAGGCTTTGAAGTATGAAATGCGCCCGCAGCAATGAACAGAATATGGTCGGTACGAACCATGCCATAGCGAGTGTTCACGGTGGTGCCTTCGACGATTGGCAGAATGTCGCGTTGGACCCCTTCGCGGGAGACGTCCGGCCCGTGTCCTGATTCGCGTCCCGCGATCTTGTCGATCTCGTCGATGAAGAGAATTCCCATTTGCTCGACGCGGTCCACGGCGATTCGGGTCACCTGGTCCATGTCGATCATCCGGTTTTCCTCTTCCTG